>DASYFD010000001.1:0-6092 GCA_036498625.1 Xanthobacteraceae bacterium
CGGCGAGGAACTGGCCAATCCCAGATTCCATCCCTTCTGGGCCAAGTGCGAGGAACTCGGTGTCCTGGTCTTCATGCATCCGCTCGGCACGCGTGAGCTTGAACCCAGCGGCCGGCTGGCTGGCAGCGGCCTGCTAACCAACACCATCGGCAACCCGCTGGAAACCACGATCGCCTTGTCGCATCTGATCTTCGAAGGCACGCTCGATCGTTTTCCGGGGCTGAAGATTTGTGCCGCGCACGGCGGTGGCTTCCTGCCGTCCTATGCCAACCGCTCCGATGCTGTGATCCGCTGCTTCCCCGACAAAGTCGGCCCGTTGCCGAAGAAGAGCTGGCCGTCCTTGAGATAGGCGGTCGGCTTTTTCTTGGGCAGCGGGCCGACCCGGTCGGGGAAGGTCCGGATCACCGCGTCCGACCGGTTGGCATAGGACGGCAGGAAGCCGCCGCCGTGCGCGGCGCAAATTTTCAGGCCGGGAAAGCGATCGAGCGTGCCTTCGAAGATGAGATGCGAAAGCGCGATGGTGGTTTCGAGTGGATTGCCGATCGTGTTGGTCAGCAGTCCGCTGCCGCCCAGCCGGCCGCTCGGCTCCAGCTCGCGCGTGCCGAGCGGGTGCATGAAGACCAGGACGCCCAGCTCCTCGCACTTGGCCCAGAACGGATGAAATCTGGGATTGGCCAGTTCCTCGCCGGCGACGCTGCCGCCGACGCCGACACCGCGAAAGCCCAGCTTCTTGACCGCGTATTCGACCTGTTCCGCAGCGAGATCGGGATGCTGCAAGGCAGCGGTCGCGAAGGCGACGAAGCGTTCAGGGTTGGCCGCGCAGAATTCGACCAGCGTCTCGTTCTGGACCTTGACCAGCTCGGCCGCAGCGTCGCGCTCGGCGCGATACCAGTAGGGATTGATGCTGAGCGCTTCCACGTCGATGCCCTGCGCATCCATCGCCGCGATGCGCACGCTGGTGTCGGTCATCAGCAAGCCCGGTGCTTCGAGCGGATGCTTGATCACAGCCATCGCCGCCGGCACCGCGCAATGCGCGTGAACGTCGATGGTCTTGACCCTCTTGCCGTTGACCACCACCTCGCGCCGCCGTGCATGGGCATGGCCATGCGGCTGCGAGCCCGCCGCCTCCGCCGCCGCGCTTTGCATCGCGCAGCCCGTGAAGGCGATACCGCTGGCCGGACTGCTCGGAACCAGATCCCCGCTCAAAGCCATTTCCATCCCCCGCTGTGTTTCGTCGGTCAGGGCGCGAGCCTACAACGCCTTGATCGCGGAGTCGCCCCGGGGGGAGCCTTGGTCATCGCCGCCGCCTCGGCTACGATGACGGCCTTTATTCCGGGGAGCCCTAACCATGGCCGACCACGATCATGACGAACATCGTTCCGAGCTGTCGGAGACGCAGCTGCGCGTCCGCGCGCTGGAAACAATTCTGACCGAAAAGGGTTACATCGACCCTGCGGCACTCGACGCCATCGTGGAGGCCTACGAGACCAAGGTCGGCCCGCGCAACGGTGCGCTCGTCGTCGCCCGGGCATGGACCGATGCCGCCTTCCGGCAGGCGCTGCTGAAGGACGCCACGGCGGCGGTCGCTACGCTGGGCCATGTCAGTCCCGTCGGCGATCATCTGGTCGCGGTCGAGAACACGCCGGCGCGCCACAACATGATCGTGTGCACGTTGTGCTCCTGCTATCCGTGGGAAGTGCTCGGGCTGCCGCCGGTCTGGTACAAGTCGGCGCCCTACCGCTCGCGCGCCGTCAAGGATCCGCGCGGCGTGCTGGCCGACTTCGGCCTCGCGCTGCCGAAGGAAACCGAAATACGCGTCTGGGATTCGACCGCCGAGACGCGCTTCCTCGTCGTGCCGATGCGCCCCGCCGGCACCGAAGGCTGGAGCGAGGAACGCCTTGCCGACCTCGTCACGCGCGATTCGATGATCGGCACCGGCCTTGCCCGCTCCCCGACGGAGATCGCGTCATGAACGGCGTGCACGACATGGGCGGCATGGATGGCTTCGGCAAGATCGAGGTCGAGCCCAACGAACCGCCGTTCCACGAGAGATGGGAAGGCCGCGTGTTCGCCATGCAGCGTTCCCTCGGCTATGCCGGGGCGTGGCACATCGACCATGGCCGGTTCGCGCAGGAGGCCTTGCCGCCGCGGGTCTATCTCGCTGCTTCCTACTATTGGCGGTGGGCGCTGGGGATGCAGAAGAACCTGCTCGAGCGTGGCTTCGTGGGACAGGACGAGATCGCCGCCGGCCATGCGTTGCGACCCGGCAAGGCCTTGCCGCGCAAGCTCACGGCCGATGTCGTGCCGGCCAACATGACGCGCAACTCGTTCTTCCGTCAGCAACAGGGCCCTGCCCGGTTCAAGCCGGGCGACCGCGTGCGCACGAAAAACATCAACCCGCTGACCCACACCCGCCTGCCCCGCTACGCGCGCGACAAGCTCGGTACGGTCGAGCTGATCCACGGCTGCCACGCCTATCCGGATTCGGTCGCGACCGATCACGGCGACGATCCACAGTGGCTTTACACGGTGGTGTTCGACGGCAGCGAGATCTGGGGCGCCGACGCCGACCCGACCCTGAAGATCTCGATCGACGCCTTCGAACCTTATCTCGATCCGGCGTAATGGCCGGCGTAATGGATCGGCAAACCATTCCCCTGCCCGGCCTGCCGCGCGACGCCGAGGGTCCGGTGTTTCGCGAGCCATGGGAGGCGCAGGCTTTCGCCATGGCGCTTGCGCTTCATGCGCGCGGGTTGTTCACCTGGCCGGAATGGGCGGCAACGCTCGGCGCCGAGATCAAACGGGCGCAGGCGGCAGGCGATCCCGACACCGGCGAGACCTATTACCGGCACTGGCTCAATGCCCTCGAACGCCTGGTCGCGGAAAAAGGCATTGCCGACGCAACGACCTTGGCCCGTTATCACGATGCCTGGGATCATGCCGCCGACCGCACGCCGCACGGCACGCCCATCGAGCTGCGCCCGGAAGATTTCAGCTAGCGTCGTACCAGCTGAGACAAAATCACCTCCCCCTGAGGAGGCCGCGAAGCGGCCGTCTCGATCGCGCGGGGTAACCCCCGCGCTGTGGTGGGCAACGCGCCCTTGCCTGTGGCCCATCCTTCGAGACGCGCCCTACGGGCGCTCCTCAGGATGAGGTCGTTGTCTGTAGCTCCGATTTGAAAAGACTCTAGCGCAGGCTTCGATCCGATTCCGTATCCTTCAGCACCATGTCCGCCGCCTTTTCACCGATCATGATCGATGGCGCGTTGGTGTTGCCCGACGTAAGCGTCGGCATGATCGAAGCGTCGGCGATGCGCAGCGCCTCGATGCCGTGGACACGCAGGCGCGCGTCGACGACGGCCATGGCGTCCGAACCCATCTTGCAGGTCCCGACCGGATGATAGGTCGTTTCCGCGACCTTCCTGACCCAGTCCAGTATTTCGTCGTCGCTCCGGCCCTCCCCTGGCGCAATCTCCGTGACTTGCAGATCGACCATCGCGGGCGCGGTCATGACGGCGCGGGCGATACGCACCGCGCGCACGGTGAGCGCCGCATCGATCGGTGACGACAGGAAATTGAAGTTGATCGCGGGCGGCCGCCGCGCATCGGCCGAGACGATGTGGATGTGCCCCCTGCTCTCCGGCCGCATCGGGTGCGCGTAGCAGGTCACGCCGGACTTGCGGGCGATCCTCGGGCCCTTCGGACCCGGTTCGGTCAGCATCGGCACCCAGCCCAGCAGCAGGTCCGGCGCGGCGAGGCCTTCGCGGGAGCGGACGAAAGCACGGATCGGCGCTCCCACCATGGCCAGCAGGCCCTGGCCGAAGAGCGCGTAGCGGAGCGCCTGCCGCACGAGGCCGAGACCGCGACCCCTGTCGTTGTAGGTGATCCCTTTCGCGCCAATGGCCCACCGTGTCCGGGGCGCATAATGGTCGCGCAGGTTCTCGCCGACTCCGGGCAGGGCGTGCCGCACCTCGATGCCGAGGTCGCGCAGGCGCTCCGGCTGGCCGATGCCCGACAGCTCGAGCAATTGCGGTGAATTGATCGACCCCGCGCTCACCACGACTTCACGCGCAGCGCACACCTCGCGCAGGCTGCCGCCGACGGAATAGCGCACACCTGTGCAACGCCTGCCGTCGAGCACGAGGGCCTCGGTCAAGGCGCCCGTCTCGATGTGAAGATTTTGCCGCTTGCGGATCGGATCGAGATAGCAACGCGCCGTGCTCATGCGGCGGCCCGCGGCGATCGAGGCCTGGCTCATGGCGATGCCGTCCTGCCGGGCGCCGTTGTAGTCGGAATTGTGGGCGATCCCGACCTCGCCGGCCGCCCTGATCAGGGCGGCGTAGAGCGGATCGCGCGGTTCGGGATTGGTAATGCGCAGCGGCCCGTCGCGCCCGCGAAAGCGATCATCGCCGCCGTCGTAGCTTTCCATGCGCTTGAAGAAAGGCAGAACGCTTTCGTAGCTCCAGCCCTGGTTCCCCATCTGCGCCCAGGTATCGAAATCCTGTGCCTGGCCACGCACGAACGCCATGCCGTTGATCGCACTGGAGCCGCCGAGCAGCCGGCCACGCGGGACCGGAAGCTTGCGGCCGTTGGTGTTGGCCTCGGGCTCCGAGCTGTAGAGCCAGTTGGCCGCCGGGTTGGTCAGCAGCCGGGCGTAGCCGATCGGGATGCGCGACCAGGGATGGCTGACGGGGCCTGCCTCCAGCAGCAGCACGCGGTTGCGCGCATCGGCCGACAGCCGGTTCGCCACCACCGCGCCGGCCGATCCGGCGCCGACGACGATGTAGTCGTAGGTTTGCACCTCGCTTGCCGGCACCCGGTCCTCCCGCCGCGAGTATACGTTCAAAAGACACGCCCCCAACGGTCCGGTTTCGCGGCTCGGACGCTTCGCCCGTGGGTACCGCATCCTCTCTTGAAGTGGTGGGCGCGTTGTCCGCACTCTCCCGCCGACACCAGCGCAGAGGAGCGAATCCCATGACCACCGCCCAGCTCGACAGCCTCGTCACCCTGCTCCGCTCGCGTCCGGCTCCCGAAACACCGGAGGTCGCCGAGGTGCGCGCCCGGTTCGAGAAGATGGGTGAGTTCCTGGGCGGTGCGCCGGACGGCAAATGCGAGAAGGCCGATGCCGGTGGCGTGCCGGCGGAATGGGTGACGGCGCCGGGCTGCGATCCCGGGCGCGCGGTCCTCTACCTGCATGGCGGCGGATACGTCATCGGTTCGATCAACACGCACCGGCGGCTCGCCTATGACATCTCGGCCGCCTCGGGCGCCCGCGTGCTGGTGATCGACTATCGCCTGGCACCGGAACACCCCTTCCCGGCGGCCGTGGACGACGCCGCCACGGCGTGGCGCTGGCTGCTGCAGCAGGGTTTCGCCACGAGCCGGCTGGCGATCGCGGGCGACTCCGCCGGCGGCGGGCTCACGCTCGCCACCCTGGTCAATCTGCGCGACCAGAAGCTCGGCCTGCCAGCCTGCGCCGTGGCGATCTCGCCGTGGGTCGATCTCGAGGGCGTGGGCAACAGCATCACGGCGCGCGCGGCGCAGGATCCCATGGTGCAGAAGGACGGACTGTTGTGGATGGCCGGGCTCTACCTCAACGGCAAGGATGCAAAGACGCCGCTGGCGGCGCCGCTGCACGCCGAGCTGAAGGGCCTGCCGCCGATCCTGGTCCAGGTCGGCACGGCGGAGACGCTTTTGGACGATGCCACGCGGATCGCCGAAAAGCTTCACGCCGCCGGCGTCGATGTCCGCCTCGCCGTCTGGCCGAACATGCTGCACGTCTTCCCGCTCTTCGCCCCCATCCTCTCGGAAGGACGGGACGGCTGCCTCGAGGTCGGCGGCTTCATCCGGAGCAGGATCGCCTGACACAGCTATCGCATTTGACTATTTATCCCGTAATCCCGAGCGAAGCGCCCAACGGGCGGCGCAGTCGAGGGACCTCCTCTTGTCGACGAGGAAACAGAACAGGTCGCTGCGCTCGGCTCCGGTCGGGATGACGGAAGTTTTTGGTCAAACGCGATAGCCCGCCTACGAGGCCAGGGCGGCTCGCGTTACCAATTATGCCAGCCGTTGCCCCAGGGGCTGCCGAACAGG
>DASYFD010000002.1:0-10835 GCA_036498625.1 Xanthobacteraceae bacterium
GCTCTCGCCGACCGAGCGGCTGGAGCAGCAACAGCTGCCGCTCGCGCGCAGCGAGGCCCGCGCCAATGCCGCCGAGCGGCGCGCGCAAGCCAAGGCCAAAGGCTACGAGGGCGAAGCCTGCGGCGAATGCGGCAACTTCACCCTGGTGCGCAACGGCACCTGCATGAAATGCGACACCTGCGGGAGCACCACGGGGTGTAGCTGATACCGCCTTTGCGCCCACGCGAGCGCTCAGCTGCGCGCGCGTGGGCGTGAGGGTCAAGCCAGACGGGCGATCAGAATGACCCGCGACAACCTCATCTATCTCGTCATCGGCGCGCTCGTGGTCGCGGTCGCGGCGCTCGGCTACCAGCTTTATGAGGCCAAGAAAGAGCCCAATGGCCTGCACATCAATGTCGGCCAGAAGGGAATTTCGATCGAGGGCAAATAGTCAGGCCCTCTGGATCCGTCGTCCCTCGGATTTACCACACATCCTCCCCGGTAGATGTGCGGGCGCCTCTTGGCGCCGTGGCTACCGATGGACTGCGGCGTACGGGGCCCGGCGCTTCGGTCGCAACGACGAAGCTGTGCACCTGCGCGCGCCGCGCATGGTTCCCAAATCCTTAACCCGAAGCCGCAAAGGTCGCTAAGATTGCAGCTGCAATTCGAACGAAATCCTCGCGAGTCCGCATTAGGGTCGGTGCTTAAGAGGGGGAAGATGACGAAGTAGCAGAAGACAGGAACGAGGCAGATGCAAACAGTTATCAAGGCAGACGACGGGGATCTGATCACTGTCCACGCCGATGATGTGTCGATCGAGCAGTTGACCGTCCGGCTGGAGCTCGAGAGCCCGGCCTATGGCGGCGCCGGCGATTTCGACCAGCTCACGCTGTCGACCCGCTGCGCGCGCGAGCTCGGCAAGGCGCTGATTCAGTCGGCCGAGCTGGTCGAGCTGAACTCCCGCCGGCTTTGCGGCGTGAAGCATTTCGACTTCATCTCGATCAGTGCCGGCGGCGCCGCGGCGCCCCGTCCGCGGGCCGTCGCACTCGATGGCCGATCGTTCGGGCTCGCGACCAGCAAATAATGGATGGCCTGCCCGACACCAAGAGAAAGAGCAGAAACAAAATGCCGCGATATTTTTTCGACGTCGTCAACGATACCGGAACCGCGCACGATCATCAGGGTCGGGAGTTCACCTCCCCTGACGGCGCCAGGCGGCAGGGCGAGCTCATCGCCATCGATCTTCGTCTCGCTCCCGACGCCGAAGGGCGCACCGGCGACAAGGTCTCGGTCTGCGACGCGCGCGGGACGGTGCTGTTCTCAATTCCGGTGCCGAGCGAGGTCGAGGTCTAAGGTTTCGGCAGCCGGCCGCATCGGCGCACACCTCCGTTCGCTGGCGTGACCGCTCCGGCCGGGGCGGCGCACCGCCTTGGGTCTCTCCCCGCCGGCGTTGACAGCACGGCCGCGGCTATCGACAGTCTGGCCGGACGCGTCCGCACGGACGCTGTGGCAGAGTGCCGGCTTTGGAATACCTCGTCGTCCTCCCTTTCCTGATCCTGTTGGGGTATCGGCTGTTCAAGGCATGGCGCCGCCGCCAGCTGGCGTCCCCGGAGCCACAGCTCCTCAGCCTCCCGGCAGCGCCCCCGGCCGAAGCCGGCGAGACCCCGGCCACCGTCAGCGAACCTCCCGGCGAACCCCCCGTACCCGCGACGCCGGCCGAACCAATCCCCGACACCGCGGCCGATGAGCTGGATGCACTGCTGGCGGCCATCGATCCGCCTCCGCCGCTCGCCGATCAGTTGCGGGCGCTCGGCCCCGCGATCGAATCCGCGGGTGCCGGCGCCATTCATCCGAGCGAGCTCTACGGGCATGCGAGCTTCCAGAGCGCCCTCGGCCTGCTCGCAGAGACCCACGTCGACCTGGACACGGTCGTGCGCTACGCGCTGGGCTACGATTGGGGGCTGGCTTGCGCCGCCCTGGCGGCGCTCGACCGGCGCGGGGACGCCGAGGAGGCGGTCGACCGGGTGCTGGCCCAGTTCAACCGGCTGGTCCCCTGGGCGATGTACTTTGCGCTCAACTATTTCCTCGGGCTGAGACCGCGGCCGCCGGTTGGCGCCCCGGTGGTGGGCGCCAAGGACTTTTGGCCCGACATGCCGGTCCTGCTGGTCTTCTTCCGTGATTATTTCACGCGCTGCGTGGAGCTCGGCGACACTGCCGATTTCGGCAGCACGCTGTTCTCGCAGGCCGCCTCGCCTACTTCCTGCATCAGGGCCTTCCTGGAGCGCGTCGACCATCCGCTGGCGACCGCGCTCATCGGGCGGCTCGAAACCGCCCAGAAAGGCAATATCGACCTCACCTTCCTGACCTCGTTCGGCCGGTTCTGGGCCGACCAGAAAAACAAGCCGCAAACCCTGGTCGAGCCGGACAGCTGGAAGGTTCCGCTGGCGACCGCGCAATCCACCTTGCTGCAGGCGCCGGTCCGCTCGCTCCTGGTGAGCGGCGAGCAGCTGGTCGGCAAGACCGCGTTCCTGCAGCTTCTGGCCGAGCGGGTCGCGGGCTCGAGCTGGAGCGTGTTCGAGGCGAGCGGCGCCGATCTCATGGCCGGCCAGATGTGGTTCGGCCAGCTCGAGGGCCGCGTGCGCCAGGTGGTGGGCGAGGTCACGGTCCAGAAGAAGCTCATCTGGTACGTGCCCGACCTCACGCAGCTCGCCCGCAGCGGCACCCATCAGGGCCAGAGCGCCAGCATCCTGGATCAAATTCTTCCGGCCATCACGGCCGGCCGCCTGGTGATCTGGACCGAAGCAAGCCCCACCGGCACCGCGCGTCTGCTGCAGATGCGCCCGGCGCTGCGCAACATCATCGAGGTCATCCGGCTCGAGCCGCAGTCGGCCGCCAATACGTCCATGCTGGCGCGCGCGGTGGTGAGCCGGCTGTCGGCCGATCTCCAGATGACGATCGATCCGGGGTGTGCCGCCGTCGCGCTCGCGTCCGCCCGCCAATATTTGAGCGCTGCGAGCTTTCCGGGCTCCGCCCTCCTGCTCATCCGGCTCACCGCCGCCCGCGCCGACAAGCGCGGCGCCAAGCTCGCGCCCGCCGACGTGCTCAAGACCCTGTCCCAGCTCACCGGCCTGCCGGTCTCGATCCTCGACAACAATGAGCGCCTCGACCTCGCCGCCATTCGGCAGTTCTTCGCAAGCCGGGTGATCGGCCAGGACGAGGCGGTGGGGAGCGTGATCGAGCGCATCGCCATGCTCAAGGCCGGATTGAGCGATCCGGGCCGGCCGATCGGGGTCTTTCTGTTCGCCGGTCCCACCGGCACCGGCAAGACCGAGCTCGCCAAGACCACCGCGGAATATCTGTTCGGCTCGGTCGAGCGCCTGCTGCGCCTCGACATGAGCGAATTCCAGACCGCTGAATCCATGGCCAAGATCCTCGGCGACGGCAGCCCCAATGGCGAGACCGATTCCCTGATCAGCCGGGTCCGCAAGCAGCCTTTTTCGGTGATCCTCCTCGACGAGTTCGAGAAATCCCATCCGCGCATCTGGGACCTGTTCCTGCAGGTGTTCGACGACGGGCGGCTGACCGATGCGCTCGGCCAGGTCGCCGATTTCCGCCATTGCCTGATCATTCTCACCACCAATCTGGGCGCCACCAGCCACCAAAGCGCCGGCCTTGGCTTCGCGCCCGCCCCCGATGCCTTCACCAGCGACCAGGTGCTGCGCGCCATCAGCCAGACCTATCGGCCGGAATTCCAGAACCGGCTCGACCGGGTCATCGTGTTCCGCCCGCTCACGCGCGATCTCATGCGGGTCATTCTCCACAAGGAATTGAGCAACGTCCTGGAGCGCCGCGGCCTCAAGGACCGCGCCTGGGCGGTGGAATGGGAAGGTTCGGCGCTGGAGTTTCTGCTGGAGCGGGGCTTCTCTCCCGAGATGGGCGCCCGCCCGCTCAAGCGCGCCATCGAGCAATATGTCATCGCCCCGCTCGCCGCCACCATCGTGGAACGGCGGTTTCCGGAGGGCGACCAGTTCGTCTTTTTCCGCAGCGACGGGCGCGCCATCCAGGCCGAGTTTGTCGATCCCGACAGCGATGCCGGCGCCGCGCCTGCGCCGGCTGACCCGGGCGGCCGCGCCCCGACGCTGGCATCGATGATCCTGGCGCCGCGCGGCACCGCCGCCGAATTCGCCGCGCTCGCGGCCGCCGCCGACGGCATCAAGCAGACGCTGGCTGCGCCGGACTGGGAGCGCCTCAAGCTGGCGCTTTCGAACGAGATGGTCGCGCCGGATTTCTGGGAGCGGCCGCAGCGGCACCAATCGCTTGCACGTCTCGCCCTCATGGACCGGGTCGCGGCGGCGGCCGGCACCACCGATGCCTTGCGGTCGCGCCTCGCCAAGGCCACCGGCGGGCCGGGGCACTATTCCCGCGAGCTGATCGCGCGGCTTGCCCTCAACCTTCATCTGGTCGAGGAAGGCATCAAGGACGTGTTCGAGGGGGCAGCGGTCGAGGTCGCCCTGATGGTCGAGCCGGCGCTCGAAAGCACCGGCGGCGACGGCAAGGCCACGGCAGCGTGGTGTGGGCAGCTGCGCCAGATGTATCGCGGCTGGTCCAACAACCGGCATATGCAGATGTCCGAAATGCCGGCCGGCCCGGCCGGCGAGGCGCCGGCGCTGCTGATCTCCGGTTTCGGCGCCCACCGCCTGCTCAAGCGCGAGTGCGGACTGCATGTTCTCGAGCTTGCGGACGGGCACAGCGGCGCCAACCGGGCGACCGCCCGGGTGCGGATCGCCCTCACGCCGCTCGGCGACGTGCCGGCCGCCAAGCTGCCGGGTGCCCTCGCCAAGGCTTTCGGCGAGACGCCGCCGCAGAGCACGGTCGTGCGCCGCTACCGCGGCGGACCGGCCCCGCTGGTGCGCAACGGCGACGGCAGCTGGCGCAGCGGCCGCCTCGACGCCGTGCTGCGCGGCGATTTCGACCTGCTCGCCGACGAGCAGGCGTCATAACGGGATCGTCGCTGCGGCGAAGCCGGGCGAACCCGGCCTCGCGCGCTTCTTTCAACCGATATGAAATCGCCCGATCAGCGCGCCGGCGGCCGCTCGCTGAACAGGACGCCGCCCTTGGCCTTGGTGGTCGGGTCAGCCTCCACGATCGTCACCGTCACGGCGTCGATCGGGGCCGCGAAATTGCGCACCACCGCGTCGGTTATGTCCTTGATCAGCGCGCGCTTCTGCTCGAGAGAGCGCCCCCTGACGGCGTGAACGTATACTTCCGGCATATCGTCCTCCAAGTTGAGTGCATGTCTGTCCCGGTGCGGGCCAAGTGACGTGACGAGTATCACGGCGAGCATATTCCGCGATATGGCCTTGACCCACTTTCATCTGACCACGCAATGGAGCTTGCAGAACCGCGGTCCGCGGTTTGGGACGCGCTCGCGCACCCCGAAGCGTGGCCCTCATGGTGGCGCGCGGTCGAGCGGGTCGAGGTGATCGAGCCTGGCGACCCCGATGGGGTCGGCGCCTGTCGCCGCCTGACCTGGCGGGTCATGGACTGGGGCCGTCAGGGGCTGGAGCGCCTGCTGGCCGCGAATGAGGCGCGGCCAACGATCGCGCTCAGCGCGGGCGGAACTCCTGGTCCGGATAGGACGCCTGCTCCGGAGTCTTGATGACCACCTGGGCCTGGTTGAGCGCGGTGTGACAGGCGTTGCAGCCTGCGTTCACTGTCGCATAGGCCTCGGCGAATTTGGTCGCGCTGCGATCGCGTATCGCCTCGTCGACGCCGCGGAACGCCCCGCCCATGAACATCTCGACACTCTCGGCCACCGATCGTTCGCGGAAAACCGGACGGGCTTTGGCGACATTCGCCAGGGCCGACCGCAGCTCCTTGATCTCGTACTCCGCGAGCGCCCAGTTCGCTTCGTGGCCGGCAAGCCAGAGCTTGGTATGCCGGGGCTGCACGATGAGATTCATCAATTCGCCGACCCCGGGATTGAACACCGCCGGGGCGGGAGCCGACGCGGTAGCGGGCGGGCTTTGGGCCACCGTATCGCCCGATTGAGCAAGCAGCGCACCGAGCAGCAGCGGCGGTATCAGGACGGCAACCATCGAAAACGATTTGCGCATGGTATCCCCCGATTTCATTGCACGACCCGCCCGAGTTTAGTGGGGTCGCCGGCAATATCAATCCGCGACGGAAACCTTGCGCCTTATCGAGCAATCGCGCCGGCGGGCGGAACCCGCGCCCGCAGCTTCCGGCCGGGCAGCATCGAGGTCAGAATATCGTCGCGCAGGATGAAGTGATGAAACAACGCGGCGGCCGCATGGAGGCCCGCCAGCCAGAGGATGACGTTGCCCAGGATCGTGTGGACATAAGCGATGGACGCACCGAGATCATGCGCCTGCGGCAGCATCGGTCCGACATTGCCGATGCCGAAAATCGTGAGGGGGTGCGCCTCCAGCCAGGCGCCGGCGATTGCGGTCAGCGGTATGGCCAGCAGCAGCGCGTACAATCCGAGATGCGCCACCCCGGCAGAATATCTCATCCACGGCACCATCGGCGGAGATTCGGGAGTGGGCTCGAAAAGACGCCACAAGATCCGCAGCAGCACCAGCGCGAATACCAGAACGCCGATCGTTTCGTGCGCCTGCCGGGAGAAATCGAACGCCGCCGAATAGACCCGCTCCTCGCGCCCGCCCGGGCTCACGATATAGGCTGTCCCCACCAGAACGACGGTCACCCAGTGAAACAACTGTGCGACGGCGCCATAGCGCAGGCGCGAGCTTCGTATCGACACGTTCGAGACCGACATGGTGGCAGACTCCAGCAGCCGGCCCTCGACGTGGTGACGTTATCTGTGCGGCGCAATATCGCTCGTCATTAAATTGCCCGTCATTAAAACTTGTTCATGCAATTGGCGAGCTTCCTTGGTTGCAGGATTGCGCGAACAAGCCGCTGCGCCCCTCTCGCTTGGAAAAGACGGCTGGGCGTTTGTCAGGCTGGGCCGCGCGCGGGCTTCGCCGCGACATGGCCTACCCCGCCGCTTCCGGCAGGCGGCGTATGAAAGAACCCGAAAAAACCAAATCCGAAAGCGGGCGGCGCCGCCGGGACTTCAGGGGCCGCATTACCTCGGCTCGGCGATGGCCTGTGTGCGGTCTTGACCGGCTTCTTGGCCGGCGCCGGCGGCTGCTCCGAGGGCAGCGCGGCGGGCACCTCTTTGGGTGCGACTGCGGCTTCCGCGCTCACGGCGGCCATGGCTCGTTGCGGATCGGCTTCGCCGGCATCGACACGGCCGATCGGGATGGTGGCGGCCCGGGAGCCAGCCGCACGCGCCACGCGCCTGGGGTGCAGCTTGCCGGCTTTGCCGCTCTGGCATCCGGCCGCGAGAAAGGAACCTAACAGATCATCGCATGAAGTTTGTGCGCGCGACACAGCACCACCCTCCGTAACGGGCGCCGCCAGTGTCATCGCGGCCGGCATTCTTTCCTCTGCCATGCCGGCGGCCCTGGTCAGCGGCGGCACCACCGCCGGCAACACCGCCTCCCCGCGCACGCCGCCGGTCGGGGAAGGCGGCGCCAGTTGTGGCGCCAGAGCAGCCACCGCGCCGGCCGCAATCAACATCCCGGCCACGACCGTCATGAGCGCGCTGCGTACTTTTCGCCGCATCCCGGCCGACGGACAGAAATAGCCGAATTCCGGATGAAAATTTTCCGTCGGTGAATAATCCGCGTGCTGGCCCTGGGTGGACATAGCGCTTACCCCGTGATGGCGTCACCCGCGCCGCGGCCCCTCCTGCGCCCGCGTCGGCAAACAACGTGCTGAAACTCACGTTGTTCCCCGCACCCGCGGAGCCAGCGCCGTCGACCGGCAACATCGGGCCTCGCCAGAGCATCTCCGTTTTCGTCGGTACCCGGCGAAGTGCGGGATGATCCTCAGTGAAAATTCCAAGAACTTGCTTACGCATTGGGAATTGTTTTGAATCAATGGCAAAGCAAAGCGTTCGCGAGCAGCCGCCGGGAGCGGGAGAACTCGGGAGCGGCTGCGGTACCAGATCACCGCGAGAATGATGCGCGGCGCGCGGGCACCGCATTTGTTTTTATTTTGTCGCACCATCGATCGCACATTAGGTCAGGATGACTGCTTTACTCGGGGTCGAAACGAACTACGATCCGGGCAAGGGGACGGGAGAGCAAAACTCGTTGGCGGGAGGCCACGACATGGAACTGAAAACCAGCAGCTCCCGAGAATATCGACCGTCGCGACCTGTCAATTATTGCGCCCAATGCCGGGAGACGATTTTTCTCCCCGAGTGGTCAGAGCATCTGGATGCCCGCCGCGTGCGGCATCTATGGGAATGCGAGGCTTGTGGATACAAGTTCGAGACCCTGGTCTGCTTTCCTGAATTGTGATTTTCGAAACGCATGAATCGCGGCGACGGGCAGAAGCCGCGCTCCTTGACGAACTGCGCTCCGTGACGGGTTGCGACGCCTGCCACGGCGTTGCGCGTTTGCGATGCCCTGATGCGCTTACTACGATTGCCGTTGGATAAACTCAGTGGGCTTCGGGTGAAGCCCACTGCACCAAGTCGCAACGGCCAAATGTCGCGCTTTTGCCCGGGCCGGCGCCCGATCAGCCGACGAACCAGCGGCGCGGTTCGCTCGCTACGACCGCGGCCTCCCTGTCGGCCGCATCCGCGTCGGCCTTGACCCGCTGTCCCGCCGGCATCTGCAGCACCGTCGCATGTTGATTGGCGCACAGCGCCGTGAGCAGCACGATCTGCCCGTCGGGAAATTCCAGCGCGTCGTGGTGCAACGTGGGCTGGTCGATATTCACCTGGCGGAAGCGGGCAACCCTCTGCCCGATCTTTTTGGTCGGAAAGATGGCGAGAGCGGCTTCGCACTCGACATCCCGGTCGAACGCCAGCTCGGTGCCGGGCATGAGGCACACGGCTACGCGCGGATCGGAAACCGCCGCAAAGCCGCGTGTGATCGTGTTGTGAAACTTCGTCGTCACCAGCCTGTCTTCGATTTTTGCGGGACGCGTGGCGACATGATGCAGACTATAGTCGCACATGATGGTGCTCCTCTTCTTGTTGTGAACAGCCGGGATTGGTTGTCCTTCTGAACAGGAGCCGACCAAGGCTTGGTGGCGAACTTTTGTCGGCGCCGACCGCGCCTCCATCACATTATCGCGATGCATGGCGGCAGCATCCGGCGCACGAAAACCGATCATGTGAGGCGCGCCGGCGGCACCCCAAGCCCACGCCAGGCGGCAACCCAAATCCGAAACCGAATATCCGAAGCCCGAGCATGCGGCCGATTGAACCTGGTCGACTCTTGCCCTACAGTCGCCGCCCGTCCCCGCCAGCCAAAACAACCCGATCCGAAATCTAGGGAGGCCCCAATGCCGCGATGTCTCGCAACTCTATCCGCCGTCGCCTTGGTGCTGTGCGCCGGTCCTGCCCTAGCGCAGCTCAAGGCCACGGCGCAGAACGTGCCCGAAATTCCCTATGACTCGGTACCGAATTTCCTGAAGCTCCCGGCGGGCGTCTATCTCGGCGAATCGGTCGGGGTGGCGACCAATTCGAAGGGTCACACCTTCGTCTATCATCGCAGCGCCACCACGCAGCTGTTCGAGTTCGACCAGAACGGCAACTTCCTCAAGGAGATCGGCAAGGGGTATTACGGCTTCGAGTTCGCCCACTCGGTGCGGGTCGACGCGGAAGACAATATCTGGACCGTCGACGAAGGCACCAATGTGGTCACCAAGTTCAGCCCCGAGGGCAAGGTCCTGATGGTGCTCGGCCGCCGGCCGGCCGCGGTGAACGGCGCCCTCACAACGTCCGGGGAGGCCCAGAACCAAAAGTACATCTTCTGCCGCCCGACCGATGTCGCCTGGGATCTGCAGGGCGATATCTTCGTATCCGACGGCTATTGCAACAACCGCGTGATGAAATACGACCGCAATGGTCGCTTCCTCGCCGAGGCGGGCAGCGATAAGGCCGGCAAGGAGCCCGGCCAGTTCAACCTGCCGCACGGCATCGCCGCCGATGCGCAAGGCAACGTCTACGTCGCCGACCGCACCAACTTCCGCTACCAGGTGCTCGACAACAACCTCAAGCCCAAGGCCGTATACGACAATGTCGGGGTCGGCTGGACGGTCTGCGTCTCGCAGGGCCCGCACCAATATCTGTTCGCTTCCAACTCCAACCCGAACGGCAACCGGCCGGGAAGCTGGGCGATAACGGGCGAAATCTACAAGATGGAGCTGAACGGGACGATCCTCGGCCGGTTCGGCCATGCCAGCAAGGAGTTCGGCGGTTTCCAGGTCGTGCACATGATGGACTGCCGCAACCCGAACGAGATCGTGGTCGGCGAGATCGAATCCTGGCGCGTGCAGAAGCTGATCTTGAAGCCGCAGTCCGCCAGCGCGATCATCCGCTGAGATACGGCAACAGCAATAACATTCGGGTTGAGGAGGATTCCATGAAGTGCCTTTTGACGCTTTTGCTGACCGCCGCGGCGCTCGGCGCCGTACCGGCCGCGGCGCAGACGCCCGTGCCCGAGATCGCTTTCGATTCCGCACCCAACCCGCTCGCGCTGCCCGACGATATCTATCTCGGCGAGACCGCGGGCGTGGCGACCAACTCCAAGGGCGACGTGTTCGTCTATACCCGCACCGGCCATCCGACCGTCTCGCTCGGGGGCGCGCGGGCGTTCGCGCACGGCGGCTCGCGCCTGTTCGAGTTCGATCGCAACGGCAAGTTCGTGCGCGAGATCGGCCAGGGCATCTACGGCTTCATGTATGCCCAGCAGGTGCGCATCGACCCGCAGGACAACATCTGGGTGGTCGACCAGATGACCAAC
>DASYFD010000003.1:0-23390 GCA_036498625.1 Xanthobacteraceae bacterium
CGGTCTCGCCAACTCGAGCGGGCAGCTGGGCAAGCACATCATGGCCCATATCGGGGCGCGGGTGTTCGCCACCTTCGACGACCGGCACGCCAACATCTTCATGGGGCCGAGCGCGCAGCGCCACAGCCTCGACGATTTCAATGCCGACAATTTCGACCACGGCGGCCTCGGATTCATCCGCGGGGCGCAGATCTCGGTGGTTCCGGCCGATCTCGAGGCCGGTCCGATCGGCACCGCCATGAGCATGCCGCCGCCTCCCGGCACCCCGCGCTGGGGCGCCGCCTATCGGGATTTCCTCGCCAAGAGCTTCACGCGCTACGTCGGCATCACCGCGCAGACCGAGAACCTGCCCTATGCGGACCAGACCATCGATCTCGATCCCAACGTGCGCGATGCCTGGGGCTTGCCGGCGCCGCGCATCACCTATGACTGGCGGCGGCCCAATGAACGGGCGCGCATCGACTTCCTGTTCGGCAAGCTGGAGGAGATCGCGCGCGCGAGCGGCGCCACCAAGGTGTGGCGCGCCCCGACCGGACAAGGCGCGCCGGGCGCCCACCACGAAGGCGGCACCCGCATGGGCAGCGATCCCAAGACCTCGGTGGTGAACCGCTACGGCCAGAGCTGGGACATTCCCAATCTCTTCGTCATCGGCAGCTCGACCTTCCCGACCATGGGTTCGGGCTTCAACCCGACGCTGACCATCCAGGCGCTCGCCTATATGAGCGCCGACGCGATCGTCAATCGCTACAAGAAGAATCCCGGGCCGCTGGTGTAGGGCACTGGCCTAGCAGGTGTAGGATGGGTTGAGCTCACAAGGGCGTTTACGCCCGTCTTCGCGGGCTATGCGAAACCCATCATCTGATGTGCCATCTGCACGGTCGGTTGATGGGTTTCGCAAAAGCTCAACCCATCCTACAAGAGGTGTCTCTTTCCTGAGTCTTTCCGCCCGGAATACCGGATGACACGATTCCTCGAAATGCTCTAAGATGCCGCCACCTGCCGAGGCGGCATGCTTCACCAGCATCATTTTCGCGCGCCCGCCCGTCGCAATACCATCACCCCGGAGAACGGGGGACCTCGATCAAAAGCACAAGGAGAGACTCAATGACCCTTCGGAACGTCACTCGAAATCTCGCGGTCGGGATCGCGGCGGGGATCGTGTTGATCGCCACCCAGCCCGTGCGCGCGGCGGATGACAGAGGCTCCGTGCAGGGCGTCGTCAACGACGCAGCCGGCAAGCCTGTCACCGGCGCCGTGGTGAGGCTGAAGAATGCGGAACGGCGATTGACCTTCATGGTTCCGAGCCAGGACGGGGGCCGTTTCGAGGCCAAGGACCTGCCGGTCGGTCAGTACACCGTGCAGGGCGTCGGCGGCAATTTCCAGAGCAATGTGTCGGCGCCCGTGAGCGTTACCGCCAACCAGAGCGCCAAGGCCGATGTCGCGCTCACCAATGCGCGCGGCGCGCTGTTGCCGCCGGCGTGGCCGCAACGCATTCCGGAAGCGCAGGCGGACAAGGCCCCCAAGGACTTCAACGCCCTTCCGGCTGGCGACAGCAAGATGCTGGTCGCCGAGAAGTGCACGCCTTGCCATGACGTTCAGCGGATCATGGTCAAGCGCTCCGACGAGGACAACTGGAACCATATCGTGGCCCGCATGCGGGCCCGCATGGCGGCCGCGAACCAGCCGGTCGTCAGTGACGAGGATACCAAGAAGATCGTGGCGTATCTGGCCGCCAATTTCAAACCGGTGCAGCCCTACGATCCCAACAGCCGCCTGCCGACCGACCTTTTGAAGGGCAAGGCGCTGAAATATCGCGCGGTGACCTATGATCTCGCGGATCACTATGCGGAGCCGCACGATGTCGCGATGGATCCGCAGGGCAATGCCTGGGTGGGCGAGCGCGCCGGCCGCGTGGGCCGCTTCGATCCCCGCACTCTCGAGTTCGCCGAGTTCAAGACCCCGCCCGGTCCGGCGGCGGAAGATCGTCAAAGCCTCGGCAATCCGCAGATCGACGCGCGCGGCATCATGTGGGTGCCGGATGGCCCCAACAATCGCTGGCTAAGCTTCGATACCAAGACCGAGAAGTTCGTCGCCTACGCCTGGCCGCGCGGCATGGCCGGCGGCGCCGGCGGCAACAGCATGGCGCTCCATCCCGATGGCACGATCTGGGCCACCGGCGCCAACAAGGAGGTGCGCCGGCTCATCCCGGACTCAGTCGAGTTCAAGGCCTTTCCGTCCCCGAGCGCCAAGCCCGGCAGCCCGGCTCCAGGCGCCTACGGCCTGGCGGTTGCGGGTGACGGCTCGGTGTGGTGGGCGGAGGACGAGATCGACAAGATGGCGCGCGTCGATCCCGCCACCGGCAAGGTCGAGGAGTTCGCCATTCCCGACGTCGGCGGCCACGCCTTCCCGCGCCGCATGAACACCGACGCCAACGGCGATCTCTGGGTGGCGCTGTGGAATGCCGGCAAGCTGATGAAGATCGATTACAAGACCAAGGAGATGACCGTCTACACCCCGCCGTCGCAGACCGGCGGCAATTATTCGGTCATCGTGGACAAGAAGAACAACTACATCTGGGTCAGCGAGCATCAGGTCGACAAGATCGCCCGCTTCGATCCCAAGACGCAGGAATGGGTCGAGTTCCCGCTGCCGGAGGCGGAAAGCGATCCCCGGCGACTTGATATCGATCCGACCAATCCGAACCGCATCTTCTTCGCCGGCAATACGCCGGGCCGCATGGGCTTCGTGGAGGTTCTCCCGTAGACGCGGCATCTGAAGACCCGGGAGCGCGCTCCGCTCCCGGTACGGCGAACCGATGCCTGACGATCAACCGCCCCCGGCCTGCCCGGGGGCGGTTTTTTATGGCCTGCGATGCTGATATTTACGGCTGCGTTGCCAGGCTCGGCCGGGAATTTACCCTGCGGCGGGAATTATGAGCATGTGGCCGTCAAATTGTGCAACATGACGGCGGGATGACACCTCCGGAAGCGGCTGGCGCACGCGACATGGCTGCAATGAGGTGCCGGGCTCGCGTACCCGGGAACCAAATTCCACAAGCCGTGTTTGTGTTCGGGAGCGATAGCGGGAGAGGTGAGCCATGGGCACACTGCAAGAACATCGGCCCTGGAAGTCCGCGACCGAATTCGCCTGCCGGGCTTGCGGCTCGCCGGCCGTGGTCTATCCCGATCGTCTGAGCGATGATGCGCCGGTCAAATGCCAGCGCTGCCGGACGGTCCTTTGCACGTTGCGCGAATTCAGGCTCTCGGCCGAGCCGGGACTGGCCGGAATTTAGTTGCTCGCCACTTGGCCTAAAATCGACAGGTCAGCGAACTACCGCATCGCCAGCACCACATCGAACCGTGCCCGCAGCACATCGTCGGATGTGGCCATTTGCATGAGCAGTCGGGGACTGAAAAAATCGTCCTCGCGGTTGCGCGGCTCGTCGGGAAAATAGAGCTGGGTGGTGAGCACCGGGCTTTCGGCCGCGGCCTGGACCTTGACGTGAAAATGCCGGGTCCGCCCAGGGTAGAGGCCCGGCATGATGGTCTTGAACGCATAGTGCCCCTTGGGGTCGGCGAACAGGTGGCCGCGGAGGCGGAAGCCTTTGTTGTCGTATTCGCCCTGGTCGTCGGCATGCCACAGCTCGATGAGCGCGCCTGCCACCGGCCGGCATGTGCGCGTGAGCACATAGCCGGCAAGCTCGACCGGCCGTCCCGCGATGCCGGGCTCGCGCAGATCGCCGCGCAGCGGCGAAGCCGGCTTGAAGAACGGTCCTTCGATCTGCGGCAGCGTCGGCATTTCGTTGTCGTGGCAAGCCGGCGTCGGGGTGAGCGCCGGCTGGGAAAACCCGTCATCGGCGGCCAACGCCAGAGCAACGGCGGAGAATGCTCCGGTCGCCAGGATTTGTCGCCGCGACGTCAGTCGATCGTGATCGATCATGTTCGTCTCCGTAGAGCGCGCGGTCTGCGGCGAACGCCGTCATGCCTCGAGCAACCGGATCCCTGCGCGCTGCTTCAGCCGGGCGGCATGTTGTGCGCACCACTTGCGAAGATCAAGCGGAAAGGCGGGACAGCACGGGCGGCCGAGCTACGCCAAGTCGCTCCAGGTGAGATCCTGGCTGCGGAACGGCGTTGCGCGGATGCGCTTGCCGGTCGCGTAGTAGATGGCGTTGGCGACGGCGGGTGGTGCCGGCGGACCGGCGGGCTCGCCGAGGCCGCCCCATTTGGTGCCGCCGGACGACGCGAAATAGGTCTCGACATGCGGGTGCTGGTGGATGCGCAGCAGGTTGTAGGTGTCGAAATTGGTGTTGACGAAACGGCCCTGGTCCAGCTCGAGCCCGCCCGTCCAGGCATGGGAGAGCTCCCAGCACACCGACCCTTCGCACTGCTCGGCAGCGGTATGCGGATTGATGACCCGGCCCGCGTCGAGCACCACGACGATCTTCTCGATCTCGAGCCGGCCGCGGCGGCTGACCGTGACGGTGGCGCACGCCGCCGCGATGGTGCCGTGCGACTCGACCGCTGCCACGCCCATGCCTTCGCCCTTGGGCAAGTCGGTGCGGAAACCCGACTTCTCCTTCAGGGTCTTGAGCACGAGCTGCCAGTCTTCCATCCCCTCCGTCATCCTGAGGCGCCATTCGAGCGGATCCCATCCGCCCGCAATAGCCATCTCGTCGACAAAGGACTCGGCCATGAAGCCCAGCTGGTTGGCGCCGGGCGCGCGATGAGTCGAGCTCGGGATGTGAGTCTTGGCGTTGTGCCGCTCGTGCTGACGATGCGGAATCAGATAGGGCATGCTGTAGATGCCGTAGTCGGCAGTCGCCCCGCCGATCTGGTTGATCCCGTCGATGGAGAACCAGGCCGCGCGCGTGAGGAGCGCAGTGGGCAGCCCGTCGTCGCCGATGGCGGCGGTGAGCTTGGCCACGGCGAGCGGACGCTGCTTGTCCTGCGCCAGGTCTTCCTCGCGCGGCCAGATCACCTTCACGGGCCGGCCGACCTGCTTGGAGATCTCGGCCGCCTGCCGGGTCACCGCCGTACCGCCGGCGCCGTTGCCGCCGAACCCGCCGCCCAGGAACATGGTGTGGGCATAGACGGTTTTCGAATCTACCCCGAGCTGGCTGGCGACCAGAAGGACCGCCGCCGACTGATCCTGCGTCGGCGACCACACGTCGACGCGATCCGCCTGCACATGCACGGTCGCGTTGATCGGCTCCATGCGGGCATGGGTCTCGAACGGGCGCTCGTAGGATGCCGTCACGCGCTTCTTGGCGGCAGCGATGATCTCAGCTGCCTTGGGGTCTTCCTTGCCGCTGACGAGGCCCTTCTCCTCCATCAGCCGGTGCCCTTCCGCGAAATAGCCGGCTGAGCTCGCCTTGGCGCTGTCGCCGAACTCCCACTCGATGGGCAGCAGCTCGAGCGCCGTCTTGGCGCGGTACCAGCTGTCGGCGACGACCGCCACGGCATCCTGCAGGTCGGGCTGGTCGCGCTTGCCGGGAACCGCCTTGAGCGGTACCGCCGCGATCACGCCGGGGCGATCCTTGATCGCATCGAAGTTGTAGCTCTTCAACGTTCCCCACGGCACCGGGCTCGCTTTCACGGCGGCATAGACCATGCCGGGCACGCGGGTATCGATGGCGTACTGTGCGCTGCCGTTGACCTTGTTGGGGATGTCGAGCCGTTGCCGCGGCTTGCCGAGCAGCCACCATTTGGCCGGATCGGTCACGATGCCCGGCTCCTTGTCGAGCTTGACCTGGGCGGCGGCCTCGGCGAACTCCCCATAGGTGCCGGTGCGGTCGCCCGCCGTGAGCACGCCGAGCTTAGCCTCGACCTGCGAGCGGTCGATACCCCAGGCCTGCGCGGCGGCCTCCTTGAGGCGCTCGCGCGCGGACGCGCCCGCGCCCATCAGATGCGGATGCTGCAGACGCACGAGCTGCGAGCCGTGCGTGCTCATCACCTTGTATTCCTTGTTGTTGCGCAGATGCCGGTTGGCATCGGCGAACTCGGTCTTGATCTTGGACCAGTCGACGTTGAGCTCCTCGGCGATGAGCATCGTAACGGAGGTGAGGCCACCTTGGCCCATCTCGGTATGCGGGATGCGCAGCGTGACGGTGCCTTCCTTATCGATCACGATCCAGGCGTTGATCTCGGTGCCGACCGCGGTCGTGGTCGACTGCGGCCGCGGACTGATCGTGGCGGCCAAGGTCTCGGGCATGTGGAAGCCGAGCATCAGCCCGCCGCCGACGGCGACCGAGGCGCGGATGAAGGTGCGGCGCGAAAGAGTCTGTGTCATGTCGGCCTCCCTATGACTGCGCGATTTCGGAGGCGCGCTGGATCGCCTGGACGATCCGCTGATAGGTTCCGCAACGGCAAAGATTGTCGGCCATGGCGGCCTCGATCTCGGGCAGCGTCGGATTCTTGCGCCGGGCGAGAAGGGCTGCAGCCGACATGATCTGGCCGCTCTGGCAATAGCCGCACTGCGGAACGCCGATCTCCACCCAGGCCTGCTGGACCGGATGAGAGCTGTCCTTCGACAGCCCTTCGATGGTGGTGATCTTCTTGCCCACCGCGGCAGACGCCTGCAGCTGGCAGGCTTTCATGGGCTGCCCGTCGACATGGATGGTGCAGGCGCCGCAGCGCGCAATGCCACAGCCGTATTTGGTCCCGGTGAGCCCGATGGTGTCGCGCAACACCCACAGCAGCGGGGTCTCCGGCTCGACATCCACCGTCTCGGCCTTGCCGTTGACGTTCAGGGCGAATTGCATGAATGTTTCCTCTCATCAGGCAGCGCGTTCGCGGTGCCCGGGACAGCGCCTGTCGCGGCGCCTTTTTGCTCGGGAATCCTACGCTTCAATAATATCAGCGATGCTAATGTCGCGTGGGCTACAAATCAAGGGATCGGGCCCTGGCCGCGTCGCTCGGGCCGGCCGGAGGATGAGGGGGGAGATCGATTGCGAATTACCCGAATTGCGTTGTGGTCGGCTGCGGGGCTGCTGCTGGCAGGCGGCGCCGGATTTGCGCTGCTCGCCTACCAACCCGAGATCGCCCCGGTTGCGCGTCCGGACCCCGCTTCCTTCGACAAGGCGGTGGTCGAGCGCGGGCGGGTCCTGGCCAACTATGGCGACTGCACGGCTTGCCATACTGGTCCTGACGGCGCGCCCTTTGCCGGCGATTTTCCGCTCAAGACGCCGTTCGGCACCATCTACACCTCCAACATCACGCCGGATCCCGAGACCGGCATCGGGGCGTGGTCCAAGGAGGCGTTCCGCCGGTCCCTGAAGGATGGGGTCGACCGCCTGGGCCATCATCTCTATCCGGCATTTCCGTATGACAATTTTACCAAGGTCAAGGATGCGGATATCGACGCGATCTATGCTTATCTGATGGCGTCGGTCGCGCCGGTGCGGCAGACCACTCGCGGCAACGATTTCAACTTTCCCTTCAACATCCGCGCCACGCTTGCGGTCTGGAAGGCGCTGTTTCTCGACAAGAGCCCGATCGCGACCGATCCATCGAAGGACGCGGCGTGGAACGAGGGCGCCTACCTGGTCGAAGGTCTCGGCCATTGCGCCGCCTGCCACAGCCCGCGCAACGTCATGGGTGCGCGCACGCAGCCTGCCTATGGGGGCGGCAGCGCCGAAGGCTGGTTCGCGCCGCCGCTCAACAAGGACAACCTCTCGCAACAGCCCTGGAGCAAGAACGAATTCGTCGTCTACCTGATGGACGGTTGGCACGCCAAGCACGGCATAGCGGGCGGACCGATGACGCCGGTGGTCGATGCCCTGCACAAGCAGAACGAGATCGACGTGTTCGCAATTGCTGCCTATGTCGGCACGCTGCGCACCGGCGAGAAACCGATCGACCAGGCTGCCGCGATGGCCGCAGCTCAGCGGCTCGAGTGGGGCCACCCGGATGCGCCGGCGGTGCCGCAGGAATTCACCGAGGGCGCCAAGGTGTTCCAGGCGCGCTGCGCGCAATGCCATCGCAGCAACGGCGCCACCGTTCCGCTGGCACTGCAGACCTCGATACAGGCGCCGGTCGCCGACAGCGTCCTGCAGGTGATCCAGAACGGCGTCACGCCGCCGACCGGCGCGCTCGGCCGCTCGATGCCGGCCTTCGGGCCGCAGATGTCGAAGTCGGAGGTTGCCGCGCTGGTGAAGTTCCTGCGGGCGCGGTTTGGCAGGGGGGAGGCGTGGAAGGGGTGAGGGTCCGGGATCAACCGCGCCCATAACCGCAAGTCAGGTCATCGGACAATTCTCGATTTCATTTCTGCCGTCGCCTGAGCTACGGTGGCGGCTTATTCGTGCAAGGCCGCTGGATTATAGCTGCAGGGAGCAAGAAACCATGAAGGACGCAATCATCCCGCCGGGGCGTTTCGAGAACAACAATGCCACGCCCACCCGCGAGCGCGCTGTAGCGTCCTATCCGGCCCGGCGGAGCTACAAGCCGTACATTCAAAAGCCCCCGCACGTCGAAGCCGTCCGCGGCATGATCGACATTCACTGTCACGCCGAGCACGGCCAGCAGGATGCGCTGGCAGTCGCCAAGCTGGCGTCGGAAAGCGGCATGTATGGGATTCTCTACAAGTCCATCGGCCGGGAGGACAAGCGTTCCGCCGGCCCGATGGACGACGTGCGCCAACTCCTCGAGGATCTCGACCGCTGGTCGGACGAAACCGGTATTGCCCCCATCAAGGCCTGGGGCGGCTATGCGCTCTGTCGTGACGGCAAGCCGCCGAGCCGGGAGAAAGTGACCAGCCAGGTCAAAGCCGGGGTGTCCTCATTCTGGCTGGCCTTGGCCAATCACGCCAATACCTACTTCGTGGTCGGCGGCAAGGTCAGGCGCTGGGACCCGACGGCGGATCCCAAGGCCCATTCGGATCCGCTGCCGTGGGAGCAGGCCCTGAAATACGGCCACCATGCGCTGGATGAGAAGGGACGGTTGAAACCCGAATACGACGAGGCGATACGGATCATCGCCGACCACGACCGCGCCCTCTCATTCGGCCACTCGACCCACCAGGAGATCTTCGCCCTGGCCGAGCTGGTCGACAAGCTCAACTTCAAGCGGGCCTTCATCGACCATCCGTTCAGTCCTTTCGTCGACATCACGGTCGAGCAGATGCAGCAGCTGTCGAAGGCCGGCATCCATTTCAACTTCACCTATGACGAGCTGTCCCCCATGCTCGGCGTCGATCCCGGCAAGATGTATGCTGCGATCAGGACGGTGGGCGTCGAGCACTTCACGCTTTCGAGCGACGCGGGCGACACGGTCTTTCCTAACTCCGTGGAGGCGATGCGGCAGATCAGCGGGTACATGATGGCATTCGGCATCACGCAGAATGAGATCGAGACCCTCTGCATCACCAATCCGGCCTTTATCGTTGGTGCCGATCCGGCGGAGGCGTTGAAGCGCGGCAGGCAGCTGGAAGCCGCTGCCTGAACGGCAGCGGCCGCGAGCGGGCACTGCCGCCCGCCGGGATTGTCCCTCCGCGGTCTACCGGCTCGCCGGTGGCATGCTCGAGCCGGTCCTCGCCGCGTGGCCGGGCGCAAGGATGCGGACCCGGAATCGTGACCGCGAGAGCACCGCCGCACATGCGGGTCATAAACGTTGCCGATCAAGTCATTGCCGGTCGTGATGACCATGATTCCACGGCTCTCCACATCGACATCCCACCATGGTTTCCAGAACCCCTCTCGCGTTGAAGGTCGCGGGTAACGGGATGGGGGGAGGGAGGTCGCGGCAGCCTGCCGAAAAAAATTAGCAGCAAGCGGGAATAAACGCGGGGCTCTGCGAGTCCGGTCATTGGCGCAGTATCTCGGCGTCGACAAATGAGGGGTTCCCAGTGCCATGCCGATGCGAGCAGAGCTTCCGGTCCGACCTGCAGCTTCCAACGCCGGCGAGACGACCTCGCCCATCGTGGACGCAGTCCTGAGCGTTGTGATTGGAGGTGTTGTCCTTGTCGTCTTTGTGGTGGCGGTCGCCGCGTTTGCTCCTTCAATCGCGGCCGACTACCAGGTCGATGCGAGTTTTCTGACCGGCCCTATGTGAATAGGGCGTTTGCTCTGAGCCTCGAATGGCGCTCGCCGAATTGGTTGCGTGCGTCCGGGAGTAATCCGTCTTCGTCCATAGTCTTGGCGTCAGGTGCCGCGTTCCAATTGTTGGTGATGGCCCGGCTCGGGTCAGCGTCGCAGATCATGCGTCACAGCAATGGAGACTGATCGTGGATAAGCGATCCTTATCGGGTGCTTGGGCGTATGACAGTCACGCTGCCGCGCCCGGCTTGGGATTTAAGGTCGCGGCGGCCCATTTTTTATCGACACGCGTCAGGCCTCCTGTCGCCGTGGCTTGGTCGATCATTCTCGAATGGAAGCGGCGTTCGTATGCGCGTCAAACGTTGCGGTCGCTCAGCTTTCGCGAAATCTGCGACTTCTGCCCTGACCTCATGAAGGCCGAGCGTGAGTCCAGAAAGCCGTTCTGGCGCGCATGAGGTTGCGGCAGCTTCGTTCGAAGCGGACCGGAGGCGTGGTGCACGGACGGCTAGAAATCGAACCCGTCCGCCCGCCTAAACTTGCACCACGCCAACGCCGTCCTGACTGCCGATCCTGGTTCCGTATTTCTCCGACCGCCGCGCGACACCTGCCAGGATGCGCTCCGCCATGGCTTGATCCGCCAGCATCGGCCGGCCGCGGCCGCTGCGCGGGCGCTGGTGACCGAGGTCGATCGGATAAAGGCGCAGACCGGCCAGGCTGTCGCCGGAGAACTCGCAGGTCGCGAACATCTGCTCCCATTGGAGCGGATCGGCCGTATGACCCCGCGTGCCGTCCTGGTAGCGTGCCGCGATGAAGTCGGCCGGCGTCGCGCGGTCGTCGAGACCGTAACGGTTGTAGGCCTCCGCAGGCAGATATTTCATGGTCTCGATCTGGAATATGAAAGTCCCGATGCCGTGCAACATGGGCCGGCCCCGGTATAGCTCGACCGCCATCGGCACCTGCGGCCCATGACAGACGAAGATGTCGGCGCCGGCCTCGATCGAGCGGCGGCCGAAATCAATGGCGTAGTCGGCGAGGTCCGCGATCTCGCTGCGCCGCTTCGCCGTCAGCAGCGTCGGCCCGCCCAGATCATGGCAATGCAGGCTGACGATCACCTTGTCGGCGAACGCGCGCGCGTTGCGCACCTGCCGCAGGTTCTCCTGGAGATCGCTTTCATTGACGAAGCTGGTCTCGCCGGGAGTGCCGACTTTGAAAGAGCGGCCGAGGAAGTTGTAGGAGTCTTCGGAGCGCTTCGACACCGGGTCGCCCTGGAACCGCCGCCGGTCCTCCGCCGCGTCCCAACCGATCGCCGCGCCGATCTTGCGCAATTCATCGAGCATCGGCTTGTCGATCCCATAGACGACCTTGTGGCGCAATCCGTTGACGCCCGGATAGCCGAGCGTGTCGTAGCGCTGGTCGCCGGCCTTGCTGCCGGGCTTGTATTGCGAGGTAGCGGCGACGAGCGCGACGCGCCCCTGCGCCGTCTCCACATAGGCCGGCGCGCGTGCCTCCGCGAGGTGGCGGCCGGAGCCAGCATGCGCGATGCCGGCCTCGTCGAGGTAGCGCAGCGTGTCGAGGATGCCTTTTGGGCCGTAATCGTCGGCATGGCTCGATCCGCACGCCACCAGGTTCACGCCCAGCCACTTGAGATCGGCCAGCAGTCTCGGCTCGGTCGTGACATAGGTCCCGCCGCCATCGCGCTGCGCCTGCGGATCGTCGAGATAGGGATGCGCATTGGCCTCGAAATTGGTGAACACCACGTCGGCGGACCGCAGGATGTCGCGCATCCGCAGGTACGGCTCCTCCTTGAACACCGAGAGCGAGCGGGTCACCATGCTGTCGCCGGTGAGCGCAATGGTCAGGCGGTCGGATGTCATCGCGGTTCCCCTAAGCTGCGGCAGGAACGGCCGCCCGGCTCGCGGCGGCCATCAGGCGGCCGAGATCGGGTTGCTCGTCCAGCGTCGCAATCTGCTCCTTCAGAATTTCAGCCGCTGCCCGCCCGACCACCGGCATTGCACATCGGTCGAACTTCTCGCGGATGGCGGCTTGCTCCGACAGGCGGCTCGCCGGGCGCACATCGGTCGTCAGGCGATGGCCGTCGCTCATGACGACGCTCATGGTTTCCGGTTCTGCTCCCGGAACGTGACGGATGCGCTTCATCAGCGTTGTGACGCGCGGGTCGCGCACCGCCTCGTCAGTGAGCTGATCGAGCGTGAAGGAGCCGTGGATCAGCGTCGCTGCAATCAGGAACGCACCGCTGAAGCCGGCACTCTCCTCGTCGCAGGACTCCAGCCGCAACAGCGAGAAGGTGTGCAGGTCGGCCTCGATCGACGCGACCCCATCGGCACTTATGCGGTGCTCGCTGGCGAGTCGCAGTGCCGCGTCGATCAGCGGATGGCCGGGGCTGCACGCGGGGTAGCGCTTGATGCGCAGAGCACCTTCGAGCACGTATGGCCGGCCCAACCGTTCGGTAATAGCCTTGAGATCGCGATCTTCCGGAAGCACGACCGCTGCAAGAAATCCCAGCGGAGCTTCGATGACGGCCGTGTCGGCCGTGAAGCCGCGCTGCGCCAGCATCGCTGCTTCGATGCCGGCGCGGGCCGCATTACCGGAATGCAGCGCCTTCGCCATCGTTCCCATGTTGCGGCGAAAGCCGCCGGAGCTGCAGCTCGCGATACCGATGGCGGTGGCGGTATGGTGGGTATCGAGGCCCATGAGCCGGCACGCCGTCATCGCCGCCGCGATCGGCCCCACCAGCCCCACGTGCCACCAGCCCCGGTGAGTCGGCCCGCCTTGCTGACGGCGCTTGAAGTCGACGGCTTGGGTCAACCGGGCGCCCGCCTCATAGGCGAGAATGAAAGCGTCGAGCAACTGCTTGCCTGAAAGGCCCCGGTGCTCCGCGACCGCGAGCGCAGCCGGGAGAATATGCGTCGAAAGATGCGAGCCGTCGTCGAAATCGAGCGCATTGGCGAGCGTGCCATTGGCAAGCGCGGCCATCGGGGCCGAGGCCTTGATGCCAGCGCCGAGAACAGTCGCGGTCGCAGGAGCGGCGGCATTCTCGGCCACATGCTGAATGACGATCTTTCCAATCTGGCGGGCCGAAGCGGCCAGCGCCACCCCGATCGTGTCCAGGATCACGGTCTTGGCGGGCTCGACCACGAGCTTGGGGATCGCCTCGGACGGTGTGCCGGCCACGAAAGACGCAAGGAGGTCGGTGGGCGGCTGACGATCGGGCATGCCAGCTATTTCTTCTTCTCGACCAGCATGCTGTTGATACGCGCGACGACGTCGGGCGATGTCTTCGACACTTTGACGACGAGCGCCGCCAATTCCTCGCCGGACATCGGTCCTTCGACAGTCACGCTCGCCTTGGCGGCCAGCGCAAGGAACCGGGGATCGTGCACGGTTGCGTCAAAGGCGCGGCGCAGGACGGCAAGCCGCTCGGGGGGAAGGTCCGGCGGCCCGAAATAGGGCTTCGCCGCCTCCTGCCGTGCCAGCATGAAAACCAGGGCCTCGCGATCGGCGTCGGTCTGCGCCAAGCTGGTGAACAGCGGAACATCGGGCAGCTCCGGCAGCGGCTTGAAGCCATGCTGCACGACAATCCGGATTTTCCCATCCCGGATCCATTCCGGTTCGGCGTTGCGCAGGCTGCTCCACCCGTTGGCAAAGGCGCCCTGCACCTCGCCGCGTTCCATCGCGAGCTTCACGTCGTTCGAGGATTTGTAACCGTTGACGAGCTTGAGCTTCAGCCCGAACAGGTCGCGGGCCATGATCCCGTAGTCGGTACTTGCCGTGCCGACGCTTACCCCGCCCATGATGACCGCGGTGGTGCGCATGTCGGCGAGCGTCTTGATCGGCGTCGTGTGCCAGACATAGCCGACGAAGGGATCGGTCGTGATGCTGCCGATCCATGAAAGGCGGGCGGCGTCGAAGGCCGCGGCAGCCGGAGCAGTGAGCCCTGCGGTCAGGATGCCGGCATGGGTCGCCGCGATGACCGTGCCATCGCGGGGGGCGGTGGTCGCGATGTAATTGGCCACCTTCAGCCCGCCGGCGCCGGGCATATTCTGCACGATGATGGTCGGATTGCCGGGGATGTATTCCTTCAATATCTGCGATGCCAGGCGCGCGTAGGTGTCGTAGGCGCCGCCCGCGTCGGTCGAGACCACGAGGCGGATTTGCTTACCCTTGTAAAAATCGTCCTCCGCCCACGCCGGAGGACTCGCGAGCCCTGCGGCGATCCACAAGCCCGCCAGACCGATGAAACCAAATCGCACAGGTGACCTCCGTTGGCCGGTAAGCTAATTCAACCGCACCCCGGATGCCAGTGCCCCATGATCCTGCTGCATTGTTGAATTCGCGCGGAACGGCCCAGTACCATCATCTCGCCGCGTTGCAGGCTCGCGTTCGCGCAGCCACGTTGTTCTGTTCCCACCTTCGCAGATTCCCGACCAGGGGAGTGGGCTCATGGCTCCCCTACATAAAGTTATCGTCCGGTGGAGTCAGGTGGTTGTTTTTGCCACTCAGAATAACGACGAGCATCACAAGGGCCACCGTCACAATGGTAGTATACACCAAGCCCATTATCGTGCTCCGAATTCGCCTTAGTATATAGCATGTGTGTATCGACCTGCCAGAGGCAGTGGATGGCGGCAGACCGCGAGTCCCGACACTGACGCAAGATCGACGTTCCGGTGCGGGACGAAATGCGCTAAGGCCAGCCGGCATCTCAAGTCATCAGCGAGGTTTGCCCATGTCCCGGCTCGACGAACGCCAGCAGCGAATCCTGACCACCCATACCGGCAGTCTTCCGCGTCCGGATGCGCTCTCCGGCCTGTTGCTCGCGCGCATGAGCGGCAAACCCTATGACGCAGCCGAGCTGGCGCGCCAGGCGACCGAGTCGGTGGCCGCGATCGTGCGGCAGCAGATCGACCTCGGCCTCGATGTCGTCAGCGATGGCGAGCAATCGAAAGTGAGCTTTCAGGCTTACGCCGCCGAGCGGCTGTCCGGCCTCGAGCCGATGACGCCGGCGGACGGCCAGCGGCGCACGCGCGAGAACACGGCCTTTCCGGGGTTCTATCGCGGCTTCCCGCATTCGGGCGCGGCCTGGCCGCGATGGGCCTGCACCGGACCGATCAAATATATCGGGCATGCGGCTTTGGCGGCCGATCTGCAAAATCTCAAGCGTGCCCTGGCTGGCGCTGCTCCGGCTGCCTTCATGCCGTCGGTGTCGCCGTCGAGCTGCGCCGGGATCATGGAGAACCGTTACTACAAGAGCGACGAGGAGCACGTCGCCGCGGTAGCGGAGGCGATGCGGGAGGAATACGAGGCGATCGTCGCGGCCGGCTTCCAGGTGCAGATCGACGATCCGCGCCTTGCGATGCATTATATGCTCACCCCGGACGAGAACGTCGAGCAGGCGCGTGGTTGGGCCTGGCGACGGGTCGAGGTGCTGAACCACGCCTTGCGCAACATCCCGCCGGAGCGCGTGCGCCACCATACCTGCTACGGCATCAATATGGGCCCGCGCACCAACGACATGGAGATGAAGCACCTTGCCGACATCATCGTGACGATCCGGGCCGGCTTCTATTCCTTCGAGATGGCCAATCCGCGCCACGAGCACGAATGGCGGGTGTGGGAGCACGTCAGGTTGCCGGACGGCAAGGTCCTGATCCCGGGCTGCATCACGCACGCGTCCGTCATCGTCGAGCATCCCGAGCTCGTGGCGGAGCGGATCATGCGGCTGGCCAAGCTGGTCGGCCGCGAGCGCGTCATCGCCGGCGCCGATTGCGGCTTTGCCTCGACCATCTTTCCCGGGCAGCGGCCGGAAGTCGAGCCGGAGATCGTCTGGGCCAAGTTCCAGAGCCTCGCCGAAGGCGCGCGGATTGCCAGCCGGCAGCTGTGGAGCTGATCCATAGGAAATTCATGCCGCCGACGCGGCTATCAAATCCCGCCTTACAACAGATTCCGGTCGCATTGACGCACAGTCTCTCTGTCGTCATGCCCGGCCTTGGGCGCACCTTACAGCGCGGCCTTGAGCGGCTCCGGCCCCCTGGCCAGGGCGGCCTTCACGCGCTCGGGCGTGAAGGGAACACGCCGCAGCCGCACGCCGGTCGCGTCGAAAATTGCGTTCCCGATGGCTGCCGGGAGCGGGCCGACCGCCATCTCGGCGGCACCCGATGTCGGCATATCGGGTCGGTCGATCAGGACGACCTCGGTCGACTTTGGCACCCCGTCCATTTTCACGACCGGATAGCTGAGCCAGTCGACGCTGGTCACCATGTTCTGATCGAACTGCACTTCCTCGCACATCGCGCGGCTGGTGCCCCAGACCAGCTGCCGGTCGATCACGTGCCGGATGGTCTCCGGGTTGACGATCAGGCCGCAATCATGGGCGCAGACCAGGCGGGAGATCTCGACCGCGCCGCTTGAGCGATGCACCTTCACCTCGGCGATCAACGCAATATAGGTGCCGGCCAATTGCCGATAGGCGAAGCCGCGGCCCACCGCGACGTCGGCATCTCTCTGGTCGTCGCGCGGGGAGGGACGCTTGTCCCATCCGTATTGCCTGGCGGCGGCGTTGAGCAGCTCGTGCTCGCGCTCCTGCTTGAGGTAGCGCAGCCGGAACGCGATCGGATCGGTCCTGGTCGCGGCCGCCACCTCGTCGAGGAAGGACTCGCTGCCGAACAACAGCGGCAGCCCGAACGGATCGCGGATATGGGTGCTGCGCAGCGGCGAGCTGCGGTCCATGAGCGGCGCGATCACCTCCCAGCCCCAGTGCGCGTTCTCGAACTTGTACCCGTTGCCGGGAATTCCGAACGCCGGCCGCCAATTGAGCGGTGCGCCGAGCGACATGCCGACAAGCGTATCGGCCGGATGCTGCTCGCGGGTATTGCAGTCTTCCATCGAGAACGCCTTGCTGATGTTCTCGTAGGCCACCACCTTGCCGGAGGCATCGAGCCCGACCCGCGAGCGGTTGATGCACGCGGTGCCCTTGGGGTCCCAGGCCAGCGCCTCGTGACGCATATACTGCACGCGCACGGGGCGGCCGAGATGCCGGGAGAGCAACGCCGCATCCGCGGTCGCGTCGCCCTGGCCGTCGCGGGCGTAGCCGCCGGTGCCGAACATCCAGATCGCCCGCACCTTCTCGGGCGGCAGATCCAGAAGCTCGGCGATGCCAGCGGCGCAATCGTGCGGCTTCTGCGTGCTGGTCCACACCGTCGCGCCGCCATCGCGCACGTCGGCGACCGCGCAGGCCGGTCCCATGCTGGCATGCGAGTGAATCGGGAATTCGTACTCGCCCTCCAGGATGTGCACGGCCTGCTTGAAGCCGTCCTGCACCGATCCGACCACACGCTCGGAAGCCGCTCCGGTGTTTCCGGGATCGGAGGATCGCGTCACCACCGGCGCCTGGCGCATGTAATCGAACAACCCCGCATGGCCCGGGAAGTTCGGCTTCGACTCCGACCAGGTCACCTTCAGCGCCTGCGCGGCCTTGACGGCGTTCCATTCCTTCTCGGCGACCACCGCGAGGAAGTTCTTGATCCAGACCACCCGGGCGCCCGGAATATCCGCAATCGATTTTTCATCGACCGTCACCGGCACTGCGCCTGCGACGGTGGGGCGGATCGTGCGGGCATGCAGCATGCCGGGGAGCCGGAGGTCGCTGCACTGTTGCAGCGTCCCGAACACCTTGCCGGCGATGTCGCGGCGCGGCATCGGCTTGCCGATGACTTTGAACTCCGAAGGCTGCTTCAAGGGCGCCTCGACCTTGACGGCGAGCTGCTGCGCCAGGCCCCGCCAGGCGATCGGCGCATCGAGCGGATGGCCGCCGATGAGCTCCGCATAGGAAACGCGTCTGCCGGGGTCGGTCACGGAATGCACCACGCCGTCGGTCACCGTCAGATCGGCTGCGGCGATTTCGAGCTTCTTGCCGGCCATCGCGATCAGCAACCGGCGCGCCTCGGCGGCGGTCTGCCGCATGATCAATCCGCCCTGCCGCAGCCCGTTGCCGGCGGTGGCGCCGCCGATGTCGACGGTAAGGCCGGTATCGCCCATGACGACGCGCACGCGCTCGAACGGTACGTCGATCTCCTCGGCCACCATCTGGGCAATGGCGGTTTCGAGACCTTGCCCGCCATCGATCTTGCCGTAATGGGCGACGACCGTGCCGTCCTTGTCGATTGAAATGTAGGACGAGAGCTTGTCGGGCCTCACCACCGATCGCCCGAACGGGCTTTTTTCGGCCGCCAGCGCGAAGTCGGCCGGCACCGCGAGCGCCACCACCAGCGCGCCGCCGGCGGTCAGGAAGGCGCGGCGGCTCAGGGCATCCATCTCGTTGCTGATCATGGCCATGCTCCTCACGCCTGTCCGGCCGCGCGCTTGACCGCCTTGACGGCCGCGTTGTGAGTGCCACAGCGACAGATCAGGTCGGCGAAAGCCTCCCTGATCTCGTGGTCGGTCGGGTGCGGGCTGCGCGCCAGCAACTCGGCGCCCGTCATGATCCAGCCGTTGATGCAATAGCCGCACTGGTTCACCTGCTCCTCGATCCAGGCGGTCTGGATCGGATGCGGCTTTTCGGGCGTGCCGAGACCCGCGAGCGTGGTGATCTTCTGGCTGCCGACCGAGGACACCGGCGTCACGCAGGAGCGCACCGCATGCCCGTCCATATGCACCGTGCAGGCGCCGCACTGGGCAAGGCCGCAGCCGAAGCGCGGATTGTTGAAGCCGAGCTCGTCGCGCAACGCGTAGAGCAACGGCATCTCCGGATCGTCGATCGCGATCGTGTGGGCCTTGCCGTCGACATTGAGAGTGAAATTCTGCGCCATGGACGCTGGCTCCCGCGCAAATCGGTTGTGAGGTCAGGTTAGCGCTACCGTGCCGTAATGCAAGCCGGGCGATCGGGGAGGGGTCGCGTCGGGCGCCCGCTCACCGCACCGACAGCTCGAGCGTGTCGGCCAGCATGTTGCCGCCGCCGCATCGCCCGGACCCGGCGATGAAAAAAAGCTTGTCGTCCGCCACCGCGGCGGCAAGTCCATGCCGCGGAGTCGGCAGCGCCGCGAACTTCACCCAGCGGTTACCCTTGGTGTCGTAGGCCTCGACCTCATCGAAGGTCTTGGCCCCGGTGCCCGTCCGGCATTCCCCGCCGGCAAAGAACAAGAGGCCGTGATAGTCCGCGAAGGCACCGCTCGAGCGCGGCGTGGGCATCGGCGTCGCCGACGTCCATTTGTCGGTCGCCGGATCGTAGATATCGTGCAATCCGACATTGGCGGTTGCTTCGCCGGTGCGCCCGCCGATCACGTGGATCTTGCCGTCGACCACGTAGACGCCGGCGTGATCGCGCGACGTTGGGAGCAGCGCGGCCGGGCCCCAGGAATTGGTGGCCGGATTGTAGACCTCGTGAGTGGCGAGCGTGCCCTCTTCGCCCATGATGCGGCCGCCGATCGCGTGAATCTTTCCTCCGACAGCGGCAAGCGCGATGGAACCGCGCGGCGCCGAGAGCGGCGCCAGCGTGCGCCATTGGTCGGCGGCCGGCTCGTAGGAATACACCCCGGCCGAAGGGAGCGAGTGATGACCGCCGGCGAACCCCCCCGCCAGATAAATCTTTCCGCCGAGGACCGCGATGCCTTGATGCGTCAGCCCCTCCGGCGCGCGCGTTCGCTCACGCCATCGATCGGCCCTGGGATCGTATTCGCTCGCGAAGCCTTCGGTGTAGTGCTCGATCCGCTTGCCGTCCTTGGTTTCCGTCCAGGAACCGCCGATTAGGTAGATCTTTCCATCGACCGTGGCGGCCTGGACTTCGTCGCGGCCCTGCGGCAGCGCGGCCGCCATGGACCAGGTGCCGGCTGGCTGTTGTGCCAATGGGGCCCGCGCGGAGAATGCCGCGACCAGAATCATCGCAGCGGGAAGAAGGACGTGAGCAAGCGCCGCGCTCCGGGACATGAGCGGCCTCCCGTTCCCTGTGATGCCGTCGCCGGGCGACACGCTAGCACACCTCTGAAAAATCTGCAGTATGGGGGCGCGTCGCTCGCCCATGATGCTCGAATGATCGAGCCTCATCCGCACGGGAGGAATCAATGCCGGACTCATGCCGAACGAGCCCGCGTGGTGCGATGGTGCGGCCGGCCGGCACTTTCGTGGCCGGCATGATCTGTCTTCTGGCTCTGACCGGAATTGGCCGGCCCGGGGAGGCGATTCCGGACTTGGCCGGCCCCTGGATGCGCACCGGCAATGCCTTCGATTTTGCGTCGCCGCCGCCCGGCGTAGGGCCACGCTCGCTGGTGAACGTTTCGGGCAATGACCTGCTGCCGGTCGGCAATATCGACAGCCCGATCCTCAAGCCATGGGCCGCCGCCGAGGTCGAAAAGCACAACGCGCTCGTCCGTGCCGGCAAGCTCGCGCTCGATGCCCCGGCCTCCTGCATGCCCATGGGGGTACCATATGTGCTGGAGGTCCGCGAGAATGTCTGGCTGCTGCAGCAGCCCGACACGGTGACGATCATCTATCAGAACGATTATCAGCGGCGGGTCGTGCACCTCGATGCGCGGCATTCGGCGCATCCGGTGCCGTCGTGGTTCGGCGAATCGGTCGGCCATTACGAGGGGGACACGCTGGTGGTCGACACGACCGGAATTGCGGTGCATGAATTCTCGGCGATCGACCGGTTCGGGACCCCGCACACCGAAGCCATGCACGTCGTCGAGCGCTACCGGGTCGCCGACGACCGCAAGAGCCTGCGCGTGGATTTCACCGTCGATGATCCCGGAACGTTCAACATGCCGTGGCATGCCGCGGTCGTGTACACCCCGGGAACCGCCTATCCGGGCGAGCGTCCCTGCGCGGAAAACAATCGCGAGGGCGAGGCTGGCCTGGTCCCCATGCCGGTCGCGACCAAGCCGGATTTCTAGTTCAGCGGGGTATCAAGTGGAGGGTGGCACGACCTCTGTAGGGGCGACCCTTGTGGTCGCCCGTCGAGGACCTGGTGGTGGTTCGCCCTCCGGATCGCGCAGGCAGAGAAGCGGGCGGGCACAAGGCCCGCCCCTGCGAATGGAACTCCGCGCTCAATCCAGCGGCTCGACCTTCAGCAATTCGGCGCTGTGGTTGGCCCCGATCCAGAAGGCGCTGCGCGCGTCGTCAAAGAAGACACGCCTGATGTTCACTTCCTGGGGCATCAGGTAGTCGACGAATTCTCCGCTCGCCGGATCGAGGCGGGTGACGCGGTCGGTATATTCGGAACCGGTCCACACCTCGCCCTTGGCGTTGCGCACCACATCGTAAGGATTGCTGTGCTTGATCGGCAGCAGCCATTCCTTGATGGTCTCGGTCTTGGGATCGAACATCGCCACCGCGTTGGCGCCGAATTCCGCGAACCATAGATTCCCGTCGGCGTCGACCCGTCCGCGGCGCGGACGCGACGCCGCGAACGGCGTCTTGTAGATCTTGAGCTCCTTGGTCACGGCGTCGATGCGCCCGATCTCCGAGCCGCGGAATTGCAGCACGTAGAGATTGTTGTGCTGGTCGGGCGGGATGCCGTAGCCGACGATGGTCTGGCCGTCCTTGGTCTTGGGCTGCCCGAGAATTTCGAACTGGCCGGTCTTCACGTCGAGCCGCAGGATCGAATGGTCGTCCTGGTCGTTGGTCCACACCTTGCCGTCGACGTTCGAGAATTGCGGCGACACCATCGAGGCTTGGGTGCTGTTGGTCTGCAACTCTTCCGGGATCGGATAGACCGTGGTCTTCTTGCTCTTGCCGTCGACCTTGGCGATGAGGCCCTGATACATGCCGGCACCCCAGACGTTGCCGTCCGGATCGGCCTCGATCTCCAAAAAGCCTTTCGGCTCGTGCGGCTTGGGGGTCGGGAACGCGTAATCGGTCACCTTGCCGGTCGCCGGGTCGAGCTCGCCGATGAACTGGTGTCCGAAATCCGAGTACCAGGCGTGGCCGTCGGGCGTCACGATGGCGTCGTGCGGCATCGCTTCCGGACGCGGCAGATCATAGGTGGTGATGATGACATGGGTGGCGCGGCCCTGCGGGCGCGGCAACGGCTTGAGCGGATAGCTCCAGTCCGGCCCCTTGCTGAGATTGATGCTGGCGAGATATTCGGCGGTCCTTCGCATTTGCGCCGGGTTGCGCGGCGCTTCGTTGGCCTGGCGCGGGCCGGGCACCAGCGGCTGCGGAAACTCCGGCGTGCTGCCGTTGGAATAGGTCGCCATGCGGGGAATGACCTTCATCCATTCGTCGGCGGTGTGGGTCGAGTTGACGATGCGCTGAAGCGTGTGGCAATCGGCGCAGCCGAAGCCGTTGCCCGGCATGCTGTTGAGCCAATCGCCGTTGCTGAGCTGGTCGGCCAGCTGGTGGAGGTCGGTCACCTTCTCGAGCGCGATGTCGGCCGGCGCGGCGGCATCGCCAACATCCGCCGCCCGGCTGTCCTTCAAGCGGTAGCCCACCGCCCGGATGGTGATGTCATAGTGCCCCGGCGACAGCCGGGAAGCCGGAAAGGCGTAGTGACCCTTCTCGTTCGTGACCACGGTCGTGGTGATGGTCGAGCCCGCCTTCTTGGCGCTGACCAGGACGCCTTCCATTGGCCCTTCCTGCGCCGAATTCACCGTTCCCTGCAGGGCGACCGGTCCCATGCCGGCGGTGGTCTGGGCATGCACGCTCGCCGCGCACACGAGCGCGCAGGTGAATACCGTCATCGAAAGGCAATGCGGGGTCACGGGAAGCCTCCCTGGCTGCAATCGGGAAATCGCTGCTCTTTTGCGCGGATGCTTGTTGCCGACCTGGGGCGCAAAAGCCCGCCGCCGCGTCGTTGACCGCGATGGTATCAGAGCAGCCGGGACCGGAACAGGGTCGCGGTCACTGGGGTGGCGGCCACTGAGGTGGCGGTCAGCACTTCTCAGGCCCGACAACCCGCCTTATGATCTGCTCAACCAAGGCGGATGGCCGTCCGGCGGACGCAAGGCCGGATCAACGAGCTCCAGCGTCCCATGCGGTCATCGCGGCCGCGCTGGTGCCACCGCGTTCGCAAGACCAGACAAGCCTAGAGAGGGTCTTCATGAAGAAGCTGCTTTTGGCGGCGACCGCGCTCGCTCTCTGCGGCGCGAGCACCCAGGCGGGAGCGCAGGGACAGAACACTCTTGTCATCCAGGGCGGCACCCTGATCGACGGCAATGGCGGTCCTCCGCTGGCGAACGCCGTCATCGTCATTCAGGGCAACCGCATCACCGCGGTGGGCGCCGCCGGCGCGGTGCAGGTGCCGGCGGGCGCGCAAGTCATCAATGCCGCCGGCAAATGGATCACGCCGGGCCTGATCGACGCCAAGGCCAACTGGAACTGGATGTATGGCGAGGCCTTCCTGCACTGG
>DASYFD010000004.1:0-8737 GCA_036498625.1 Xanthobacteraceae bacterium
TCCGGCTTCGGTTGCGACCAATTTCCAATTGGGGTCGCGCGACGACAGGTCGCGTGCAAATGTCCACACGTCGGTGACGTCGGTGACTTTGTCCGGACTGCCCTCGATCACCGCGCCCTCGCGATCGCGGGTGACCGAGACCAGCTGCGACACGAAGCGAATCGTGATCTGCGCCGTGTGGCCGCGCAATTCCGCTTCCGTGGCGTCGGACTTGTCGATGGATACGAACCGGCTTTCGCTGGTCTCGCCCTTGGCTTCCCGCTCGCGGATCGCCGCCTCGAAGCCGTCATAGACGTCCCGCGACAGCAGGTTCTTGAGCGTGCGGCGATCGCCCTCCGCATAGGCGGTCACGATCATCTCGTAGGCGGCGCGGGCGCCGGCAATGAAATGCTTGCCCTCGAAGCTCTTGTCCTCGCGCGCGATGGCATCGAGCCCGGCGGCCACCGGCGAGCCCGGCTCGGCGATCCCGCTCCAGCGATCCGCCGCCGGAGCCGTCGGCTCGACCGGCTTGGGCACCGGCTCGGCGGCACGGCCCGGCAGCGTCACCACGTTGTCGTTGGTCGAGGGACGGTCATTGGCGGCGGGACGCACGGTGTCGCGCGCCGAATAGGGGTCATAGGGGGGCCGCTCGCGCCCGGTGCGCTGCCCCAGCACACTTCGAAGCTTGACGAAGATCACCACGGCGATCGTGGCATATATGATCCACCAGAAATCGAACACGTCTTGCATGCTTTCGCAGCTGTGACGACCGAACCACAGGGTCAGCAGGGGTCCGCAGACCGGCAACCTGCGGAGCAGCAGTCGGTTCCCATGTCGTGTAAGCATGCCCTATGTAGGCGCGCGCCCGAATTGAACCAGTGGCACGCGCCGGACAATCGACACAGGTCGAGACTCGATCGCGACCATAGACGATCCCGCAGGCTGCGCCAACCTGGTCGGAACCGGATGGGAGCGTTGCAATCGCTACATAACGTTCCAGGGCGCCACGCGGGTCATGCGGTACCGCCATCAGCTTTTTTGTGCGCCCGAGCCGGGGGGCGCGCGCGCCTGGGGCCGTGCCCGGGTACGGTGTCCGCAGAATCCTTAGGGTATTTCAAACATTTAACGAGAGGTGACGGTACCCATACGGCTGGCGTCGCAAGCGCGACCCTGCCGGCAGCCGCTTTGGAGCCGGGTTGCGGCTCCCGCCCCGAGGACCTGGCGCGAGGCCGGCCAGCTCTTCAATGACGGTAAAGGATCCGTCTCGGCTTGGCCTTGACCCCATTTGGCGGGTTTCCGGCTGGCCAGCGCATTCTCCATTCCGAAATTGACCGGCGCGGCCCCTTGAGTCTCCTTGTTCGTCCCGTGCCCCTATGTTAGCCAGCCCGCCCAGGACACAGTTGCACGGTCCTGCTCAGCGGGCGGAGATGGAGTTCATGACCATGGCGACCAATGGCGGCGAACAACCGCAACCGCAAGCGCAGGAGAACGCGCCGCAGCTCAATGTGCTCGCCCAGTATATCAAGGACTTCTCGTTCGAGAATCCGAACGCGCCGCGCTCTTTGTCGCCGAACCCGGTCCAGCCCAGCATCAACATCCAGATCAATGTCGCGGTCGGCCAGCTCGCCGCCACCGACTATGAGGTCTCGCTGAAGCTCGAAGGCAAGGCCGAGAGCACCGATGCCGCGACCCTGCTGTTCGCCTTCGATCTGACCTATGCGGGCGTGTTCCGCATCCAGAACGTGCCGCAGGAGCAGGTCCACCCGGTGGTCATGATCGAATGCCCGCGGCTGCTGTTTCCGTTCGCGCGCGAGATCATCGCGACCTCGGTGCGCGGTGGCGGCTTCCCGCCCTTGCTGCTCGATCCGGTGGATTTCGTGGCGCTCTATCAGCAGCGCGTCGCGCAGATGCAGCAGCCGGCGACCGCCACCACCTGACGGCGACTGGCGCGTCGGATATTCCCTGATCTAATTCGCCGACGCGTAATCGGCCCAGATCGCGTGGGCGCCGAGGCTCGCGCGGAAATCCGCATGCGCCGCCAGCTCAGCTTCGGTCAGGCGCGACGGAAGCGCGATCGGCCGCGGCCTGATCACGTGAGCGCGGCCTGTCCCCGCCGCCGCGCCGTCGTTGCCGGTCTCCACCAGGATGAGCTGCGCCTGCCGGCCGCCGACCAGTTCCAGATAGACCTCGGCCAGGATTTCGGCATCGAGCAGCGCGCCGTGCTTGACGCGCCGCGAATTGTCGATGCTGTAGCGCGCGCAGAGGTCATCGAGACGATTAGGACCGGCCGGGTGCTTGCGGCGGGCGAGCAGCAAGGTGTCGATGATACGATCGCGCGCGATCGCGGCCCGGCCGGCACGCTCGAACTCGGCATTGATGAAGTTCAGGTCGAAGGACGCGTTGTGGGCCACCAGCGGGGCTTCCCCGATGAAGCCGATCAGCTCGTCCGCGACCTCGGCAAAGCGCGGCTTGTCCTTGAGGAACTCGCCCGACAGTCCATGGATGGCGAAGGCTTCCGCCGGGACGTCTCGCTCCGGATTGACGTAACGGTGAAACGTCTGCCCGCTCGGGATGCGGTTGAGAAGCTCGATGCAGCCTACCTCGATCAACCGGTGGCCCTGATAGGGATCGAGGCCGGTCGTTTCGGTATCGAGCACGATCTCGCGCATCGCCTGCCCTCGTTCGCGGTCCTACGCCCGCGCCTTCTGGCGAATCACCTTCGCCGCTTGGGCATTGTAGCAATGGCGCGCAAAATCTCCTTCACCTGCGCGCGCGCCGCCTCGAATCCAAGCGACGTATCCACCACAAAATCCGCATGCCGCCGCTTCTCGCTGTCGGCCATCTGGCGGGCCAGCAAGGCGTCGAGCTTGTCCGGCGTCATTCCGGGCCGCTCCAGCACCCGTCGCCTTTGGATATCCGCCGGTGCCGATACCACCAAGATGGCGTCGACGCTCCTGTCGCTGGCGGTCTCCAGGAGAAGCGGGACGTTGAGCACCACGACCTCGGCGCCGCGCGCCTCTGCGGCGGCCAGGAAGCGTGTTTCGGCCTCCCGCACCATCGGGTGGACGATGGCCTCGAGCCGCGAGAGGGCTTGGGGATCTCCGATGATGCGGGCCGCGAGCTTGGCGCGGTCGACCTTGCCGGCGACCGTGGTGCCGGGAAACGCCGATTCAATGGCGGCCGCCGCCTCGCCCTCGTAGAGATGGTGCACGACCGCGTCGGCATCGTGCACCGGAACGCCGGCCTCCGCAAAGAAGCCCGCGGTGGTGGATTTTCCCATCCCGAGCGAGCCGGTCAGGCCGAGGATGAACATGCCGCGCCCGCACCCACGATCGCCGGACTGCCGCCGGCCAGCTGCTTATGGACGCCCGGCCGGCGCCAATCAATCGGCCAGGCAGCCTTCGCGCCGCAGATATTGCAGAAGCCGCAGCAGCGGCAAACCCAGGATGGTGAAATGATCGCCCTCGATGCGCTCGAACAGCTGGATGCCGATGCTCTCCACCTGATAGCCGCCGACGCTCGCCGTCACCGCCATTCCGGCGGTTTCGATATAGGCATCCAGAAAGGCATCGGAGAACTCCCGCATGGTGAGCCGGGCGATCTCGCAATGCTCGAACAGGACGACGCCGCCCCGCACCAGCACCAGCGCCGAATGCAGCTCGTGGGTGCGGCCGCGCAGGCTTTGGAGCTGATCGCGCGCGGCGGCCAAATCCGCCGGCTTGGCGAACAGACGCTCGCCCTGCGCCAACGTCTGGTCGGCGCCGAGCACGCGCCGTCCTGGCAGCTTCGCGGCCACTGCACCAGCCTTGGCGCGCGCCAGCAACAGCGCGATCTGGCCCGGCGATTTCAAGCTGGCCTGCACCTCGATCGCGCGCTCGTCGACATCGGCGGGCAGAATCTCGAGCGCAATGCCGGCGCCGGCCAGCACGGCGCGCCGGCTTTCGCTTCTCGAAGCCAGCACCAGCGGTTCAGGCGCGCGCCACAGTCCCATGGAGGTTCCCGCTACGGCCAATGGCTCACGACGCCGGCAGGCGCCGGCGCTCGGTCAAGAGCTTGAGCACGGCCGCCGCGGTTTCCTCGATCGAGCGGCGGGTCACGTCGATGATCGGCCAATTGTGCTTGGCGCACAGCCGGCGCGACAAGGTGACTTCCTCGGCCACGGCCTTGCGGTCGATATATTGATCGTCGTCCTGATGAGACTTGAGGCCGAGCAGCCGGTTTTGCCGGATCTGCACGATCCGCTCCGGACTCGCATACAGTCCCACCACCAGCGGATGGGCAAGCTCCTCGACCTGCGGGGCCACAGTAATGCCGGGCACCAGCGGAACGTTTCCGGTCTTGATGCCGCGATTGGCCAGATAGATGGACGTCGGCGTCTTCGAGGTGCGCGACACGCCGACCAGCACCACATCGGCCTGCTCGAGCTCGTCGATGTGCTGCCCGTCGTCGTGCAGCATGGTGTAGTTGAGCGCATCGATGCGCTTGAAATATTCCGCGTTCAGGGTGTGCTGGGCGCCGACCCGGTGGCTGGTCTCGGTCCCCAAATAAGACCGCATGAGCTGCAGCACCGGGCCCAGGATGGATAGACAGGGCAGGCTGAGCTCGCGGCAGTGGTCCTCGAGCCGCTTGACCAGGTCCTCCTCCAGCAGCGTGTAGAGCACGATGCCGGGCGCTTCCTCGATCTCGGCCAGGGCACGGTCGAGTTGCTTCTGGGTGCGAACCAACGGATAGACATGCTCGACCGGCGACATCTTGGTGTATTGGGCGGTCGCCGCCCGCGCCACGGTAGTCAGAGTCTCGCCGGTTGCGTCCGACACGAGATGAAGATGGAAAAAGCTGCCGGTGCGCTGGGGCATGTGTTAGGCCGGGACAACCTGTGAATGCCTGGGGAGGAGGCCATGCCGTAAGCCCGGCGGCAAGGCGGAGCCGGGCTATGATATGCAGAGTTTCCCCAAAGCTGCCAAGGGGACGCTGGCGGGACGCGATGCCCGGAACAGTGGTGACATGTGGATTGCCTGTGAACTCTATGCGCGCCGAGAGCCGGAATGGCCGCAATACCTCGCATAAACTGCAGACTGGCGCTCGCCTGATCAATATCCCGCACAGCGTGCTTGCGCGCATAGGCAGTGGACGGCCTGTTGATGAAAATGCATGAGTCTAATCCACTGCCTAAGAGTCGTAATAAAAAGATTCACCTTAGTTTTTAGTAGGGAAGATCGCCCCAGGGAGGCGCTGTGAACAAATCGTTTCTCAAGGTTCTGGATGGTGTTGCACAGAGCCCGCCGCCGGTCTGGCTGATGCGGCAGGCCGGTCGCTATTTGCCCGAATACCGCGCTTTGCGTGCAAAGGCCGGCGACTTCCTCAATCTGATCTTCACGCCCGAGCACGCCGTCGAGGTGACGCTGCAACCGGTGCGCCGTTTCGGCTTCGATGCCGCCATCCTGTTCTCGGATATTCTGGTCATCCCCCATGCTCTCGGCCAGTCGGTGCGGTTTGCCGCCGGCGAAGGACCACGGCTCGAACCACTTAGCGGTGCGCAGGGCGTAGAGCGGCTGGCGGCCGAGGTGGATCAGAAGATCCTGGCTCCGGTCTACGAGACCGTCCGGCAGGTCAGGGCGAAGCTCGATGGCGGCACCGCCTTGCTGGGGTTCTGCGGCGCGCCTTGGACGGTGGCGAGCTACATGATTGCCGGGCAGGGCACACCCGACCAGGCACCGGCACGCCTGTTCGCCTATCGGGAGCCGGCGGCGTTTGCGGCCCTGATGGATATCCTGGTCGACGCATCCGCCGCCTATCTGGTTCGGCAGTTGCAGGCCGGGGCCGACGCGGTGCAGATTTTCGATACGTGGTCGGGCGTGCTGCCGCCGGAGGAATTCGCGCGCTGGTGCATCGAGCCGACGGGCCGGATCATGGCAAAGGTGCGGGCCCAGGTTCCGGGCGCCAAGGTGATCGGCTTTCCGCGCGGCGCCGGGACGCTGCTGCCCCGTTATGTCGAGGAGCTTGCGGTTGATGCGGTCGGGCTGGACTGGACGGTCGATCGCGGCTTCGTGCGCGACCGGGTGCAGAGCCGCGTTCCCGTTCAGGGCAATCTCGATCCCCTGGTGCTGGTGGCGGGCGGGGCAGCGCTCGAGCGGGCGATCGATGCGGTGCTCGAGGCCTTTGCGGGCCGGCCGTTCATTTTCAATCTCGGACATGGCATCGTGCCGGAGACGCCCATTGCCCATGTCGAGGCCATGCTCAAGCGCATCCGCGGCAAGTGAACGGAGCCGCTCGTGTACGAATGGGCCAAAGCTCTGCACATCATCGCGGTCATCGCCTGGATGGCCGGCATGCTCTATCTGCCGCGGCTGTTCGTCTATCACTGCGAGGCGGAACCGGGCTCCAAGCAGTCCGAGACCTTCAAGGTGATGGAGCGCCGCCTGATGCGGGCGATCATCAATCCGGCCATGGTCGCGACCTGGTTCCTGGGTCTGGGGCTCGCCTACGAGGGCGGCTGGTTCGTTGCGCACTGGCTGCAGGCCAAGATCGTGCTGGTCGTGGCGATGTCCGCTGTGCATGGCTTGCTGGCGCGCTGGATGCGCGATTTTGCCGCTGACCGAAACCGGAATTCCCAGAAATTCTATAGAGTGATCAACGAGGTACCCACGGTCTTGATGATTGCTATCGTGCTGTTGGCGGTGGTTAAGCCATTCTAAAAAGGCCCGCCGCCGGCGGCTTGACGGCAACTGACCCTTGCGCAGCGCGCTTTCTTTTCTTATGTTTGCCAAATCTCCCCGACCGCAGGCAGATGCAACCAAGTGCCGGTCCGCGTAATGGGACCTGCCGCTGCATCGGGCCAGATGGCCTGAAGCCTTCCCCAAGATCTGCGATCTTCCCTCCCTCCGCGCGCCGACCAGCCATTGCCTTTGCTGCCATCGCCGCCGGCCATCCCCACAGGACTAACCCGCATGCGGGAAATGAAACTCCAAGACCTCAAGGCCAAGACTCCGGCCGAGCTCGTCTCCTTTGCGGAGGAGCTCGAGGTCGAGAACGCCAGCACCATGCGCAAGCAGGAGCTGATGTTCGGCATCCTCAAGCAACTATCCATGCGCGAGACCGATATTGTCGGCGAAGGCGTCGTCGAGGTGCTCTCCGACGGATTCGGCTTTCTGCGTTCGCCGGAAGCCAACTATCTGCCGGGCCCCGACGACATCTATGTCTCGCCCTCGCAAATCCGCCGCTTCGGGCTGCGCACCGGCGACACGCTCGACGGCCACATCCGCAGCCCGAAGGAAGGCGAGCGCTATTTCGCCTTGCTCAAGGTCAATACGATCAATTTCGAGGACCCCGAAAAGGCCCGCCACAAGGTCAATTTCGACAACCTGACGCCGCTCTATCCGGACGAGCGGCTCAACATGGAGCACGAGAATCCGACCTCGAAGGATCTCTCCGCTCGGGTCATCGACATCGTGTCGCCGATCGGCAAGGGCCAGCGCGCCCTGATCGTGTCGCCGCCGCGCACCGGCAAGACCGTCCTGCTGCAGAACATCGCCCATTCGATCACCGCCAATCATCCGGAATGCTACCTGATCGTGCTCCTCATCGATGAGCGACCGGAGGAAGTCACCGACATGCAGCGCTCGGTCAAAGGCGAGGTGGTATCGTCGACCTTCGACGAGCCGGCCGCCCGTCACGTGCAGGTCGCCGAGATGGTGATCGAGAAGGCCAAGCGCCTGGTCGAGCATGGCCGCGACGTCGTCATCCTGCTCGATTCCATCACCCGGCTCGGGCGCGCCTACAACACGGTGGTGCCGTCGTCCGGCAAGGTGCTGACCGGCGGCGTCGACGCCAATGCGCTGCAGCGGCCCAAGCGTTTCTTCGGCGCCGCGCGCAATATCGAGGAGGGCGGCTCGCTCACCATCATCGCCACCGCGCTGATCGATACCGGCAGCCGCATGGACGAGGTGATCTTCGAGGAGTTCAAGGGCACCGGCAATTCGGAAATCATTCTCGACCGCAAGGTGGCGGACAAGCGCACCTTCCCGGCGATCGACATCACGCGTTCCGGCACCCGCAAGGAAGAGCTGCTCACCTCGCCGGATCAGCTCAAGAAGATGTACGTGCTGCGCCGCATCCTCAACCCGATGGGCACCATGGACGCAATCGACTTCCTGCTCGATAAGCTGCGCAATACCAAGCACAACAGCGAGTTCTTCGAATCGATGAATACCTAAGGCTACCCCGGCGTCGCGACCGGCCGCATGGAGGCAAGCGCCTGAGATAGTTGCTCGCGGCTCGCGACGGGGAGCGAGCAGGTTTCTCCCACGCACACATAGGCCGCGACCCCCGGCGCAGACTTGAGCTTGTCCTGCGCCGGATGGAGGTTCGGCAGCGCACCGGCGCTCGGTGCCCGCAGCACGACACGATCGAGGAACGGCGCCTTAAGGGCCGCGGCCGCGAGCTCGTGCGCCTGCGGCCCTGATCCGACAACCACGATCTCGGCGGCGCGCAGGCGCAGGTCAAGCGCGTTGAGCAGCCCCACATGCATGAACAGATTTTCGTTGGCGATCGGCATCAGCCCGTCGAACAGCTTGTCGGCCTGCCGGCGCCAGGCGTCCTGTCCGCTGTAGCAAGCGAGCCGCACCAGGTTCTGCGCCTCGACCCCGTTCGGGTTCGGGGTGGCTTCGTCGGCGGTGGAGTTGGGCCGCACCACCAGGCCTTCGGCATCGCTGGCGGTGAGGAAATAGCCGCCGGTGGCCGGATCGGCGTAATGGCGGTC
>DASYFD010000005.1:0-16059 GCA_036498625.1 Xanthobacteraceae bacterium
AGCTCGAACGCCATGTGATGCAGCTTGACGGTCTGGCCCTTGATGAAGTTCACGGTGTGGTGATCCGGGTTGCAGCGCATGAACACGAAGAAATCCCCGATCCAGTCCGACACCTTGAAGCCGAGCACCTTCTCGTAGAACTCGACGGTAGCATTCACGTCCTGCACCACGAAGGCGACATGGCCGAGCTTGAGCGGCCCGATGCCGGCGACCTGCTCGTGCTTGCCGAGATAGCTCCATTCCTTGAACAATTCGATGGTGGTGCCCTTGCAATCCGCAAACGAGAGAACCTGAGCGATACCGGGAATGGAATCGTTGCGCAGCTCGCTTCTGACCCCATCGTCTGCGAGCCTGCGGCCGAGATCGGCGAAGTCCTCGCCCGGCGCCACCTCGAAGGAAAGCTTGGTGCAGCGCTCGGCGGTCGCCTGCTTGAGGACGATGGTCAAGATGCCGATCTTGCTGGCGAGGCAGACCTGGTCCTTCTCGCGCGCCGCCAGCACGAGGCCCATCGTTTGCGTGTAATACGCGATGGCTTTTTCCAGGTCGGGCGTCTCGAAGGTCGCGTGGCCGATGCGTCGGGGCTTGATCATTGGGGCTTTCCGGGGGGATGAGGGGCCACTATGCCCTGGGGCGCGCGCCGCCACAAACACCAGCTTGTAATGTTTGTCATCACCGGGTTTGTCCCGGTGATCTCGATCACGAAGGCACTGCGGTGACCGCCCAAGCGAGATCACCCGGGACAATACGGCGCTTGCGCCCGTCTTCGCGGGCCATGCCCGGCGATGACAAAGAGCGACCGCTCCGATGGGGCCTCGACAAGGCGGCAAGATTTGGCCAAACCTTCCGCGGCATTTACCGGAACCTCGAGGAGCGAACATGGCGGGCACAAAAGCGGCGGGCTACAAGCTGGCGACCTATCAATCCGCCGACGGGCCGCGGGCCGGCCTGGTGGTTGACGACAAGGTGTTCGATGCCGCCAAGCTGACCGGCAAGGCGGCCTATGCGAGCGTGATCGGCATCCTGGAAGATTGGAAGGCGGCCGAGGGCGTGCTTCGCGCGGCGGCCGCGAAGGCCCCCAAGAGCAAGGTGCAGAGCCGCCCCCTCAAGGGCACCAAGCTGCTCGCTCCGGTGCTGTGGCCCTCGGCCATCTTCTGCGCCGGCGCCAACTATGCGGACCACGCGGCGGAGATGAACAAGGCCCATGGCCGGCCACCCGAGCCCGACCCGCATACGCTCGGGTTGCAGTCCTGGCACTTCATCAAGGCCTCCCGCTCGCTCTCCAATCCGGGCGCCACCGTCAAGATCTCGGACTATTCCAAGATGATGGACTGGGAGGTCGAATTGGCTGCCGTCATCGGCCGCAAGGCCAAGAACGTGCCGCAGAAGAGCGCGCTCGCCTATGTGGCAGGCTACACCGCCGCCAACGATCTCTCGGCGCGGGACCGCGGCCGCCGCCCCCACGTGGCCGACACCTCCCCGTTCAAGGCCGACTGGGTGGCGCACAAGAGCTTCGACGGCTCCTGCCCGCTCGGGCCCTGGATCGTGCCGGCGAGCGACATCCCGGACCCGCAGAATCTCGGCCTCAAGCTGTGGGTCAACGATGTGCTCAAGCAGGATTCCAACACCGGCCAGATGATCTTCAACCTGGCCGAGCAGATCGCCCACCTGTCGTCGCGGCTCACCTTGTATCCGGGCGACCTGATCCTCACCGGCACGCCGGCGGGCGTCGGCGTCGGTCGCGGCGAGTTCCTCAAGGCCGGCGACATGGTGAAGATCTGGATCGAGCGGATCGGGAGCCTGACCAGCAAGATGGCGTGAGGGGTCCGTAGCCCGGATGGAGCGAGTGTAATCCGGGACCACCGCTCCCGCATTGCGCTTCGCTCCATAGCCCGCCGAAGAAGGGCGTAAACGCCCTTAAACCAGCCTCGAGGCCCAGCCCCGCCGCCGGCGGCCCGGGGCGCTGATTGCACTTGCGCGGCGGAGGGAGCATATTGCGGCCAAGCCGGCTTCCGCCCCCGCACGATCGAACGATGCCGGGCCCCCGGCCCCCAGCAGGGAGGTTTTCCAAGTATGGCCGAGCAGTTCGTCGGTAAGCTTTCGGAGTTCCAGGACGGCGATCGCCGCATTATTTTCGTCGGCGACAACGAGATCGGGGTGTTCCGGCACGAAGGCCAATTCTACGCCTACAGCAATTTCTGCCTGCATCAGGGCGGGCCGGCCTGCGAGGGCCTCACCATCGCCAAGGTGGAGGAGCGGATCATGCCCGACAAGACCTCGCGGGGGCTCTACTTCTCGGAAACCGAGATGCATTTCGTCTGCCCCTGGCACGGTTACGAATACGACATGAAGACCGGCGAATGCGTGTCCGACCGCCGGCTCAAGCTGCGGCAGTACAAGGTGGTCGAGAAGGAGGACGGAGTTTATGTCGTCGCCTAAGACCGCGGCCACCAGGATTCCGAGCAGGACTGCGACCAAGACGACGCACAAGGCGGCGGCGCGCGCCAAGCCGGCGGCCGCAAAACCAGCGGTAAAACCCGCCCCCGCGGTCGCCACAGCCGCGGCAGCCGGAGTCGCCTCGGCGCAGGCAACGCAGCTTGCCGCCGACATCGAGCGCGGCCTTGCCGACGGGCGCCTCGACATGCTGAGTCCGGATGCCCTGCAGGCCCTGATGGCGGCCGCCTGCAAGGCCTATGCGGCGCAGATCGAGGCCGGCAATCCGATCGCGGCGCTCGCGCAGCGAACCACCGTCACCCCGACGGAAGTCATGGTCACGGCGAGCGGCCTGTTGCGCGCCACCAATCTGGCCGTGTTCGAGCTCGGCATGTGGCAGAGCTGGACTGGACGTTGAACGCGGGGCCTACCCGCACAGAAAATTTGACAGGAGACGACCCATGGACCTGCTCGCAGAACGCGGCCGACGCGTAACGGTCGACGAGCTCAACACCACCCGGCTGCTGGCGCACGCCCGCAAGCAGGCGGTGCAACGCAAGCTCGACGACATCCTGGTCGTCGACGTCGACGCACACCATTACGAGAACGAGAACTTCCCTGAAATCCTGCCGTATATGGAGAACGAGGTCCTGCGCCAGGTCACCATGGGGGGCCGCGCCCGCACCTCGCGCGGCACCATTGTGCCGAGCCACGCCGGATTCACGCAGGACATGGGCGGCCGCGTCACCCGCTATCCATTGCGCGCATCGGAAAAGACCGAGCCCGGCAAGCTGCGCGACGTGCAGCTGGGTGAGCGCTGGATGGACGCCATGAGCGTCGATTATTCCTGCCTGTTCCCGACCGGCATGCTCAATATCGGCCTACATCCGCAGAAGGAGATGGAGGTCGATCTGTGCTGGGCCTACAACCGCTGGCTCACCGAGAAGGTCCTGCCGGAATCCAAGGGCCGCTTCTACTCGATGCTGTGCCTGCCGTTCTCCGATCCGGACGCGACGTTACGCCATGTCGAGACCTTCGGGGATCGCCCGGGCGTGGGCGGCTTCATGGTGACGACGGTGCGCAATCTGCAGGTCAACGACAACGCCTATATGAGGGCCTACCGCGCCATCGAGGAGCGCGGCCTGGTGCTCTCCTTCCATTCCGGCCCGAACTGGAGCGAGCCGGTGTTCAGCGCCTGCAACCGCTTCCTCTCGGTGCACGCGCTCGGCTTCGCCTTCTACAACATCCTGCACTGCACGAACTGGGTCATCAACGGGATGTGCGAGCGCTTCCCGAAGCTGCCTGTGGTCTGGATCGAATCCGGCCTCGCCTGGGTGCCGTTCCTGATGCAGCGGCTCGATCACGAATACATGATGCGGCCCTCGGAGGCTCCGGTACTCAAGAAGAAGCCGAGCGACTACATGCGCGACATGTACTATTCCTCGCAGCCCATGGAGATCCAGGACCGCGGCGCGCTCGAATGCACCTTCCGTATGATCAACGCGGAGACCCAACTGCTCTATTCCTCGGACTATCCGCACTGGGACTTCGACCTGCCCTCGACCATCTACGACCTGCCGTTCCTGTCCGAGAAGGGCAAGCATAACATCCTCGGCGGCACCGCCGCGCGCCTGTTCAAGCTCAAGCCGCGCAACGAGGCGCAGAAGGCCAATCTGATCAAGCACGGTAATCTTGCCGCCTGAGCAGAGGCCCGTGGCTTTCAGCTTAACCGCCTCCTGGCTTCCGGGAGGCGGTTTTGCTTTGGCGGGCTCGCCTTGCGGCAGCAAACCATCGGCATTTCAGATCCGAACCATCGGGCTTATTTTGCGGCGCAAAATCTCCGCCTGTTGTTCCTGTAAACAACAGGAAATTAACAGGCGGATTTCTCGCTGCAGCGCGAAAATCGCGGGGGCCGAGCGGGCATTACGGCTGTTGCATCGATCTACGTGTCCGATTTCTGGTAGCGGGTTGGTTTGCCCGCCGGCACTGAACGATGGGCACGAAAAAGCCCGGCACGGTTTCCCGTCCAGGCGCAAATCGCCAGCTTCAATTTCACGAATGCTCCAAATTGAGCGATTCGTCAACCGGGTGGGCTGGATCAACTTTCCGTACCGGGTTCGTCTATATCAGATTCATCGGCACGCATCGGCAACACAACGGCATCGACGCGCAAACCGCATGAAGATTGGCGCCATGGAAATCACCCCCAGAAAATTTTTCGAAGATACGGCTCCTACCGCCCGAGCGCCTTCGCCATGATCTCCTCGCAGCGCTTGCCGTCGCTCGGGTCGGCGACGCTGAGGTCGCCCGCGAAGGCGGCCTTCAGGCGGTTCGAGGGATGGCCGGCCATGCCCCAGCGGCAGGGCCGCATCGGAAAGGCGGTCCAATAGGCGGCGTCGTGGGGCTCGAAGTCGGTCTCGTCGACCTGCTGGACCTCGGCGGTGTATTCGGTCACGAAACCATTGGGCTCGACGAAATAGGTGAACACGTTGTCGCCCGGCCCGTGACGGCCCACGCCCCATTCGATGTTGAAGCCGCTGTGCTTCAAACGGCCGGCGCCGCGCATCAAGCCATCCATGCTTTCCATCTCATAGGCCATGTGGTTGAGCGAGGGGCCCTCCGCGCGCGCCAGCGCGACGGAATGGTGATCGGCCGAGCAGCGGATGAACTCCATCATCTGGGTGGAGTCGCTCAGCCTGAAGCCAAGCAGATCCATGAAGAAGGTGACCTCGTCGCCGATGCGCGCGGCATTGAGCACCACATGGGACAGCTTGACCGGCCTGGAGCGGTCGTTGATCACATTGGTGTGGCGGGCCACGTCGGAGGACACATTGAGCACGTGGCCTTCGAGGCTCCTGAAGGAGAATCCGAAGCCACCGCCGGCCTCGCGCGGCAGGTCGGCCGGCTCACCCAGGACGCCGGCCCCGAAGGCCTTGGCCTTGGCGTGGAGCGCCACCACGGCATCCCGGTCGGCGGCCGCGAAGTGCACGCCGAGCAGGCCCGGCGTCGGCCGCTCGCGCAGCGTAACCACGTGATGCTCGGCGCCGTTGCCACGCAGACGTATGGTGTCGCCGTTCCCACCGACGGGCTCGAGCCCCCAGACTTGGCTGTAGAACGCGGCCGACTGGTGCAGATCCCGCACCCCCAACTCGACACCGCGCAATCCGGTTACTTTGGCATTGATCATGGTCGCAGACCTTTCCTGGGGCGAATAGCGCGTTGGTGAGTAGTGAGTAGAGAATAGGGATAGTCCACGAATCGCATTCACCATTCACTACTCACCATTCACCACTCGCCTCATCATATATCACGCCGGCAGGCCGACGCACTTCTGTGGCGCAATGCCGATATGCACCGATTCCCGGACGTGAAATGCGTGCTCCGGCCGGGCCCGGATGCGCAGCTCGGCTTCGCCGACATTCACGATATAGTCGATGACGTCGCCGAGAAAAACCCGCCCCGAGACCGTGCCGGTGAGGACGTTCAGGCTGTCGGCGGGCGGAGAAGGATAAAGCATGAGGTCCTCCGGGCGCGCGGTGACCACCACCTTCTGGCCGGGGCGGACCGGCTCGGCGAACGGGCAGCGGAAAGTGCCGTGCGCGGTCGCGACCTGGACCAGGCCGTCGGGACCGGCCTCCTGGGTCACCGCACCGGGGAGGAAATTGGCCGAGCCGATGAAGTCGGCGACGAACCGGCTGGCCGGATGACCGTAAATGTCCTGCGGGCTGCCGCGCTGCACGATGCGGCCCGTGTTGAACACCGCGATCTCGTCCGACAGGGCCAGCGCCTCCGACTGGTCGTGGGTGACATAGACCGTGGTGATGCGCAGCGTACGCTGCAGGTGCTTGAGCTCGAAGCGCATCTGCTCGCGCAGCTTGGCGTCGAGATTGGAGAGCGGCTCGTCCAGCAGCAGGACCTTGGGCTCGTGCACCAGGCCGCGCGCCAGCGCCAGGCGCTGCTGCTGGCCGCCCGACAGCTGCGTGGAGGAGCGATGCTCGAAACCGCCAAGCCGGACCATCTCCAGCGCCTGGCGTACCCTGTCCTTGATCTCGGCCGATGAATATTTGCGCGCGCGCGAAACGCGCAGCGGAAACGCCACGTTCTCAAACACCGACATGTGCGGCCAGATCGCATAGGACTGGAACACCATGCCGATGCCGCGATCGCTCGCCGGCACGAAGATGCCCTTCCCGGAATCGAACACGGTAGTGTCGCCGATCACGATGCGGCCGGAGTCCGGCCGCTCGAGGCCGGCGAGGCATCGCAGCGTGGTGGTCTTGCCGCAGCCCGACGGTCCGAGCAGCGTCAGGAGCCGTCCGGGCTCGACGCTCAGATTGATGCCGTCGACGGCGCGGACCTCCGTATTGCCGGAGGCCTGGAAGACTTTGTGAAGGTTCTCGATGGACAGCATGCGGGATTCCGTAAGGAGTGAGTGGCGGGGCGTGAGTTAGGGAGTGGTGAGTGGTGAGTGGTGAGTAGTGAGTGGTGGGCTTCGCGATTCACTACTCACTACTCACCATTCACTACTCACTACTCACCTCCTTCGCCGCCGCGCCGCGGCGTTGAATATGCAGCTCGAGCCAGCGCAGGCCCGCCACGATGATGATGAGGGGAATGACCTGGATGACGCCGAGCGCCGAGACCGCCCCATAGCTGCCGCCCTCCTCCCACATGGTAAGCGTGATGGTTCCCAGCACATGGGTTCCGGGGCCGACCAGGAAGATGGAGGCGCCGAGCTCGCGCACCGAGAGCACGAAAACGTAGATCCAGCCGGCCATCAGAACCGGCGCCAGCAGCGGCAGCAGGATGCGCCAGAACACCTGGCCGAGCCGCGCGCCCGCCACCTCGGCCACCTCCTCGAGCTCGCGATGAATCTGGGAAATCCCGCTCGACGCAAAGCGCATGCCGTAGGGCATGTACAAGGTCACGTAGGCGATCAGCAGGATCCAGATGGTGTTGTAGACCGGTATCGGCAGCTCTAGGTAGGCGACCAGGATGCCGGCGCCCACGATCACGCCCGGGATCGCGATCGGGATGAACGCGATGGCATCGAGAATCCAGCCGAAGCGCGGCATCGTGCGCAGCGCCACCCAGGCCATCACGAAGGTGAGGCCGCTCACGATGGTGGCCGCCATGGCGGCCAGCAGGACGCTGGTCTTCACGGCGGCGAGGAAGATCGGGTAGCTCAGCACGAATTTGTAGTTGTCGAGCGTGAACGGCGCGTCGGATCCCATGAACGGCAGCGCCAGATTGCGATAGAACGACTGCCACACCAAAGTGAGCAGCGGCAGGCCGAGCGCCACGATGAACATCAAGCCGATGCCGATCGCGACCGGCCAACGCCAGGCCCCGAGCTTGATCCGGGTCGGCATGTAGCCCTTGCCGGTGATGGTGGCGAAGGCTTCGGCATGACGGGTGGCGCGCCGATAGAAGAAAACCGCCACGATGCAGACCGTGAGGAGCGTAAGCGCAAGCGCGCTCGCCACGCCGAACTCGGGCGGGGTCTGGATGATGGCGGACTGGATATCGGTGGTGAAGACGTCGATGCGGGCCGGCCGCCCGATCAGGCGCGGCACCTCATAGGACGACATGCCGAGCACGAACAGAATCAGCATCCCCGAGAGGATCGCAGGCCGCAGCAGCGGCAGCGTGATCTTGGACAGGACCTGCCAGGTGCGCCCGCCGGATACGAGGCCGGCCTCCTCCATGCGTACGTCGAGCACCCGCAGCGCCGGGCCGAGCGACAGATAGGCGAGCGGAAAATAGTGGCTCGACAGCGCCCAGATCATGCCCGCCATGGTGTAGATGCTGAGCGGCGCCTGCGCCAACCCGAATGCATTTTTCATCAGCATGTTGGCCCAGCCGATGTTCGGGCTGAGCACGAAGATCCAGGCCATCGCCATCAAGAGGCCCGGGATCGCGAACGAGAGCAGCGCCAGGCTGTGGAACAGCGCGGCGCCGGGCGCATCGGTACGCTCGACCGCCCATGCGACCAGCCCGCCAAGCCCGAAGGTGGTGAGCGCGGTTCCGATCGCGAACACCAGGGAATTGCGAAACAGCGACAGGATTTGCCAGCTCGAATAGGCCTCGACGAAATTCTCGAGCGAGAAGGCACCGGGGCCGAACCCGGTATCCTCCGTGAAGGCGTTGTAGAACAGCGCCGAGACCGGCACCAGGACGAACCAGAGCGCCACCAGCACGCAGCCGACGAGAACGAAATTCGACAGCGTGAGATAGCCGGCGAGCCGGTGGCCGGCGGCGGACCGCCCGTTCAAACGAGCTTCCGCGAGGCTCAAACGCTTAACTCCCGAAGTCCGTAGCCCGCAGCTATCCGCATGATCCCTACCGCGGCTTGAACAGTGCATCAAACGTGCGCTGCCATTTGCGCTCGTCTTCGGGCGTCAGCAGCTCGGTGATGACCTTCTTCTTCTGCATCAGCTCGACGATGCCGGGCGGATTGGAGGCGACGTCCGACCGGGTGGGGATGCGGCCGAACTTGGCCAGGAACTGCTGGCATTCCTGGCTCAGCATGAAATTGGCGGCGAGCCTGGCGGCATTGGGATGCGGGGCGAGCGCGCTGATGCCGACCTCGCCGAAGAACAGCGCGACCGGATCGAGCGCAAAGACCTCGATCGGGCTGCCGGCGATCTTCACGTTCTCCGCCAGATTGACGAACTGATTGAGGGCCAGCGCATATTCGCCGGCGCCGACCGAGCGCGCCATGGCCAGATGCCCGTCGGTGAGCACCGGCTGCAGGGCTGCCACGATATCCTTGATGACCTGCGTGCCCTTCTGCTCGCCGTAAAAGTCGAGCATGGCCTTGAGCCATACATTGTCGGTGGCGTCGATGGCGATCTTGCCGGCCCATTCCTTGTGCTGCGCGAACTCCTCATAGGTCTTGGGCAGGTCGGATGCCTTCACCTTCTGGGTGTTGTAGGCGGGCGAATTGTAGTTGGCATAGACCCCGTACCAGCGCTTGCCCGGATCGCGCGCCTCCGGCGCGATGCTCTTCATTTCCGCCACCTCGAACTGCGCCAGCATCTGCGGCGGCAGCTTGTTGACCGTGGTGGTATGGAACAGGTCCCAGGCTTTCTGATTGGCGCGAAACTCGATCGCCACCCGCGACATCAGCGGCGAATCGGCATTGCGGATATATTCGACCTTGATCCCGGTCGCCTCCTCGAAAATCTTGAAGAGCGGCAGACCCTCCTGCTCGTTGGTGGACGAGTAGACGATGAGGGTTCCCTCCGCCTTGGCGGCGGCCAGCAAGCCCGGATCGAGCCAGGGATGGGGGGACGGGGCGCCTTGCCCATAAGCCGGCACGAGAGACAGCGCCAAGCCAAGAAGGGCGGCCACGTGCATGCAAAACGCAGTCTTGCGGAAATCGGTCAAGTCACCCTCCCTCGGCCCGGCGATCATCCTTTGATGATTCTTTGATCATTCTTGGGGGATGGGTGCGGTCGGTCCGCATCGGCGCCCGCGCCACCATAGCGCAGGCCGGCACGTGGGCCAATCCAAGGTCAAGCGCGCCGCCACGCGAAAACGACGCACCCGCGGGTCAAGCCCGCGGGTGCGAAGGAGACGAATCCGTCCAGTCGAGAAAAATCAGTCGTTGGCCAGCAGCGGGATCGATTTCCAATCCTTGGCCGCCGGGATCGACTTCAGGTACGCGTAAATGTCCTCCAGGTCCGCATTCGGCAGGATCGCCTCGCGGAACGGCGGCATGTTCCGCGAGGAGGTGCGGATGAAAGCCGACAGCGCTTCGTAGGGAAGCGGATCGGGCGCCAGCTTGGGACCGGTGACCTGCGACCCCTGCCCCTCCGTACCGTGGCACTGGTAGCAGCCGTATTTCTGCGTGAACAGAATTTTGCCGCGGGCAGCGTCCGCGGCAAGCGCCGCCTGGCCGTTGACGAGGCCGGCGGCGAGTGCCGCCAGCCCCGCAGCTACGCGAAAACCACTCTTGATCATCATCTTTTCCCTTATCAGCGCGGCTGCGTGACCGAATCGACCACGACCGGCTCTCCGGCCTTGACGATCTGCACGGCCCGCTTGAGGGCGGGGCCGAGTTCGTTCGGATCGTTGATGGGCCCGATGCCCTGCACCCCCATCGACTTGGCGAGCGCCGAATAATCGATGTCCGGGTTCTGGATCTTGGTGCCGATCGGGCCGAAGTCCTTGCCGTTGTTGGCGACCCGGTTGCGGCGGTTGGCGAGGCGCTGCACGTGCATGACCTCCTGGTGGTAGCCGCGATTGTTGTGCATCACGTACATCAGCGGAATGCTGTGATGCGCGCAGGTCCAAAGCACGCCCGGCGCATACATCATGTCGCCGTCGCCCTGGATCGAGACCGAGAAGCGGCCGAGCGACTTGTTGCCGTGGGCGGCACCGGCGGAGGCCGGAGCCCCGTAGCCGAGGCCCGATCCGCCCGAGCTGCCCAGCCACTGGTAGTGCTTGTCGAACTTGAACATGCGCTGCGGCCAGCCGCTGACATTGCCGGTCGAGGCCACCAGTGACCAATCCTGATCCTTCACCGCCGCCCAAATCTCCGCCGACAACCGCGCCGTCGAGATCGGGCTTGCATCCCAGGCGACGGCCGCCGCCGCCATGGCGCGCTCATGCGCCTGGGCATGCGCCTTCTTGAAGCCTTCGCCGCGCTTGTCGTAGGCCGCCTTCTTGTCGTTGCTGATCGCCATCTTGACCGCCTCGATCAGCGAGGGCAGCGAGGCCTCGGCATCGCCCACCATCGCGAGATCGACGGCCTGGAAGCGCTGGAAGTCCTGGTAGTTGGACTTCTGGTTGAGCTCGACCGAGCTGATCGTGATCAGCTTGGTGCCGGGCTTGATCTTGCTGGACTGGACGCCCAGGCCCTCGTTCTCGGCATTGTCGACGAAACCGTTGACGACGTTCCAGAAGTCCGTGACCTCCATGCCGATGATCACGTCGGCCTGCGGGATCAATTGCGGGCCGGCCTGATTGAGGTGATGGGTGTTCGGGAAGTTCATCCGGCCGTTCATATTGATGACCGGCGCCTGCACCAACTCGGCCAGCTCGATCAGATACTTGACGCCGGCGGAGGTGCGCGCGACGCGATCGACCACGATGACCGGGTTCTGCGCATTGACCAGCAGCCGGGCGGCTTCCCGCAACGCGCCGACTTCCGCCTGGGGCGGCGCCGCCGCCATGTATTTCGGAATATAGAGGGTGTTGCGCTCATGCTCCTTGATGGGCGATTCCTGCACCTCGGCGTCGAGGGTGAGCATGACCGGCTCGTGTGGCGGCGTCATCGCGAACTTGGCGGCGCGCACGAACGATTGGGCGAAATGCTGCAGCGAGACCGGGGTGTCGTCCCACTTGGTGAAGTCGCGAACGATGGCGTTGATGTCCTGCGCCGAGTGGGTGGTGGGCACGCCGGGCGGACGCTTGGAGGCATCGAGATCGTTGCCGCCCATGACCAGCACGGGGGCGCGGTCGCACCAGGCATTGTAGATCGCCATGGTGCCGTGCATCAGGCCGACGGTGCCGTGACAGAGAACCGCGCCGAGCTTGCCGGTGGCCTTGTAGTAGCCGTGCGCCATCGCGATCGAGGATTCTTCGTGCATGCACTCGATGAATTCCGGCTTGCTGTTGCCGCCGTAATTGATCAGCGACTCGTGAATGCCGCGGAAGCTCGAGGCCGGATTGGCGAAGATGTACTCGATACCGGTCGAGCGGATCACATCCACCATGAAGTCGGAGCCGGCGCGGCCGCCCAGCGGCGAGGAATCCTTGGGGACCTCGGTCTCGACGGCGATCTGCTGGGCACTCGGACGCAATGCCGAAGGAACCTTGGCGGCGGCGACCGGCGGTGTCGCGGCACTGGCCGCGTCGGGCGCGGCGACCGTGCTGGCGGCGCCAGCCACCGCAACGCCGGCCAGGAATTTTCGGCGGCTCACTTCCGGACGCGGATCTTTACGTGCCATTGCGTTTCTCCCTCTCCATGGTCACGCCGGCGGCCTGTGCCCGTCGGGGCCGGCTGACTCGGTCGTAAGAATGCATATTATTATGTGCGCCGCGGGGTGTGAAGGGCATCGCCCGCGCTTTGGTGCGAGATGGTGATCGTCGCAGGCTCGTCCGGCAGGCCTGCGACCAGCCGCCGCGGGGCTGGCGCGGCAAGCGCCTTGCCGACCACCGGTTGCGTCCCGGAGAGTTGAGTCCTGGAGAAAAGGCAGATGCGAGCGGTGTGCAAGCCGAGGTCCCGATGCTTTTCCCGGACGCAGCGCGGCGCAAAGCGCCGCACCGCTGATCCGGGATCGTTCCAGACTCAGAGAATGGAACGATCCCCGCCAAAAGGTGCTGCGCTGCGCCCGGGAAAAGTCCCTAGGCCGCGGCTGACCGCAACGCTGCGGATGGCTCTGGCAGCGGCTATGGTCGCGGCGGGCACTGCGCCTCTCGCCGCGCAGCCGGTCGAGCCGGGCTTCGCCGGCAAGACCATCACCATCTATGTGGGCTATACCGCCGGCGGCAGCTATGACCTCTACGGCCGTCTGATCTCGCGCCACCTCGGGCAGCATCTCGCGGGCCGGCCCAGCGTGGTGGTGCAGAACATGCCGGGTGCCGGCAGCCTCAAGGCCGCGAACTATCTCTATGAGGTCGCGCCGCGCGACGGCACGGCGCTCGGCGTCGTGGTCGAATCGACCGCGCTCGAGCAGGCGCTGGCCAATCCGGCCGCCCAATACGATGCGGCGAAATTCACCTATGTGGGCCGGGTCGCCACCAGCAACAACATCTTCATGATGTGGCAGAGCGCCAAGGTGCAGTCGATCGAGGACGCCAGGCGCATGCCGGCGCTGCTGGCCGGCACCGGGCCGGGCTCGATCGCCGAGACGATCCCCAAGCTGCTCAACGCCTTCCTGGGCACCAAATTCAAGCTGATCAGCGGCTATCCGGCATCCACCGAAGCAATGCTGGCAATGGAGCGCGGCGAGGTCGACGGCTCCTCCTCGTCGTGGGCGGCCGTCAAGGTCGCCAAGCAGGACTGGCTCAGGGAGAAGAAGATCAAGATCATCCTGCAGACCACGCCGGAGCGCATCGCCGAATTGCCCGATGCGCCGAGCCTCGGCGAGATCGGCACCACGGCGGAGGACAAGCAGGTATTCGGCCTCTATGCCAGCGGCAGCGCGATCGGGCGATCCCTGATCGGGCCGCCCGGGATCGCGGCCGAGCGCGTGAAGGCGTTGCGGGAGGGTTTCGACGCCATGGTCAAGGATCCGGAATTCGTCGCCGACATCCAGAAGATCAATGTGGAGCTCGAGCCATTGCCGGGCGCCGCGGTGGCGCGACTGGTCGAGCAGACCCTCAACGTGCCGCCCGCCGTGCGCGAACGCGCCGTCAAGGCATTCGGACGGTAGACGGGCACCCCTCCCCCGTGGCGAGCACGCCGGGCGATGAACCTCCGGTGAACCTTTTCGGCCGCCGGGCGACCAATCATCAATCGGAACCCTCGGGGAGGAAGCCATGATCGAATTTGCCGACATTTTTGCGTACGATCTCAGCGGCATCGTTTTCACGAGCGGAACCATCATCCTGCTGGCCATTTGCCTCCTGGCGACCGCTTGGGCAAACCACGTGCCCAGCCGCGTCAGCGCATTCGAATCAGCGCCGGCTTTCGGGATGTGAGCTCGTAGGATGGGTTGAACTCTTGTGAAACCCATCGGCGGTGTTCGATGGGTTTCGCGAGCGCTCGACCCATCCGACGAATCCCTCACGCATCCGGGATCGCCGCCAGCGGCTCGCGGCCGCGGATCAGGTCGGCGGCCTTTTCGGCCATCATCAGCACGCAGGCATTGATGTGCGCGGAGACCAGGTCCGGCATCGCGGAGGCGTCGACCACGCGCAAGCCGGCGACCCCGTGCACCCGCAGCTGCGGATCGAGCACCCGGCCGCTCCCCATCGCACAGGTGCCGGCCGGATGGTGCGCGGTGATGACGGTCGCCCGCAGCCAGCCGTCGATTTCCGCGTCGGTCCGCACGCTGTCGCCGGGATTGGTTTCCGGCCCCCGATAGGGATCGAGCGCGCTCTGATGGGCGAGGTCGCGGGCGATCCGAAAGCCCGCCCGCAACCGCGGCAGGTCATCGGGCGCGGAAAAGAAATTGTAACAGATGCGCGGCGGATCGCGCGGGTCGGCCGAGCGCAGCAGAACAGCGCCACGGCTGTCGGGATGCAGCAAGGTCGGCCGGATGCCGAAGCCGTCCAGAAAGGCCGGCGCAAGGAGCGGAAACCACAGCCGCGGATGCGGCGCGGTGCCCCGAAACATGAACTCGATGTCGGGCGCCGCAAGCTCGGGCCTGGTCTTGATGAAGGCGTGCAGGCCGCCCGGCACCACGGTGCCGGGCCCGCGGCCGAACAAATAGGCGCGGATCATGCTGACCGCCATGCGGTCGAAGCGCATCTCGCGATGGAACGCACCCGGTTGACGTCGCTCATAGCTGAGATAAGCGCCCAGATGGTCCTGCAGATTGCTGCCGACCGGCAAATCGATGAGCGGCGCGATCCCGAACTCGCGCAGATGCGCCGCCGGGCCGATGCCCGAAAGCATCAGCAGCTGCGGCGAGTTGAACGTGCCGGCACAGAGGATCACCTCGCCGCCCGCCCGCACGCGCACGAGATCGCCGCTCGCCCGCACCAGCTCGACCCCGACCGCGCGCGTTCCCTCGATCAGCACGCGGGTCGCATGCGCGCCGGTCTCGACTTGGAGATTGCGCCGTCGTCGCACCGGCCGCAGATAGGCCCGGGCCGAGGAGGAGCGCCGGCCGTCCCGGATGGTGTATTGGCTGCGGCCGAAGCCTTCCTGATGGGCTGCGTTGTAGTCGGCATTGCGCGGGAAACCGGCCGCGGCCCCGGCATCCATCCAGGCATCGAACAGCGGGTCGGGCGTCTTGGCGAACTGCGTGCCGAGCGGACCGCTGCCGCCGCGCCAGGCATTCTCGCCGCCCTGCCAGCTCTCGCCGCGCTTGAAGTAAGGCAGCACGTCCGCGTAGGACCAGCCGCGCGCGCCCTTTTGCGCCCAGCCGTCATAGTCCGCGCGATTGCCGCGGGTATACGCCATGACGTTGATGGACGACGAGCCGCCCAGCACTTTTCCGCGCATGGCCTCGATGCGCCGGCCGTTCAGGCCGGGCTCCGGTTCGGTCGCGTAGCCCCAATCATGCATGCGGTGGTCATGCATCTTGCCCATGCCGAGCGGAATGTGGATCAGCGGATTGCGATCCGGCCCGCCGGCCTCCAGCAGGAGCACGCGGGCGCTGTCCTCGCTCAGCCGATTGGCGAGCACGCAGCCGGCCGAGCCGGCGCCGACGATGACGTAGTCGTAGTCCCTGGTCACCTCGGTCCCTTTCGGCTCATGCCCGCAACGGCTGATTTTGTGGTATCCATCGTCTCATGATGCACAGGATGAAACGCACAATGCACCTTTGCCGCCCTTCCCCGACCCCACGGCCACGGGGGCACGCGCGCCGCATCCTCGCGCCCCTGGCGGTGGCCGCGGCCGTCCTCACCCTCATGCAGGCCGGCACCCTGTCGGCCCAGGCCCCGGACCCGCCCGCGGCCTGGCGGGTCGAATGTACCGGGGACGGCAAGTCGCTCGAGTGCCGC
>DASYFD010000006.1:0-2546 GCA_036498625.1 Xanthobacteraceae bacterium
TTGCGGCCGACCAGGACCTGATCGGCATCCAATACGCGCTGCGGGTCGAGGGCGTCGCGCCGCACCACCTGCGAGGCGCCGTACTCGCCGGGCACCAGCCGCTGGCCCGAGCGGATCTCCATCGAGAGCCGCACGATCGGATCGTTGATCGCTTGCCGATGTACCTCGGTCAGCATCACGTCGGGCTGCGCCTCGGTGAAGAAGCCGCCGCCCTGGATCGGCGGCAGCTGCGCCGGGTCGCCCAGCACCAGGAGCGGCACCCGAAACGACATCAGGTCGCGCCCGAGCTCGGCATCCACCATGGAGCATTCGTCGATCACGATCAGCTTGGCCTCGGAGGCCGGCGCGTCGTCCCACAGCTCGAAGGTCGGGGTCTCGGACTCGCGCTCGAGCGGGCGGTAGATCAGGCTGTGGATGGTGGAAGCGCCCTCGCAGCCCTTGCGGCGCATCACCAGCGCCGCCTTGCCGGTGAAGGCGGCGAACTGGACCTTGCCGTCGACATCCTCGGCGAGGTGCTTGGCGAGCGTGGTCTTGCCGGTGCCCGCATAGCCGAACAGGCGGAACAGCGGCGGCGTGCTGCCCCGCCCGGGCTTGGCCTTGAGCCAAGCCGCGACCGCGACAAGCGCGGCATCCTGCTGGGGCGAGAACGTGGGCATCGCCCGGCCGCTACGCCGCCGCCGGGGCGCCGACCGGAAAATAATCGGCGAGCCAGTCCTGCACGATGCGGCGCACTCTGGTGTTGCTCTCGGCGAACATGAAATGATCGGTGTCGGCGAACAGATGCAGCTCGCTCGGCTGCCCGGCATGACGGAACAGCCCGATCGATTGCTCCACGGGGGTGACCGAATCCGAGGCACTGTGCAGGAGGAGAAGCGGGCGCGGCGCGATCCTGGCCACCACATCCTCGGCGCGGAAATCGTACATGCTTTGCGCGGTCTCGGCCGGAAACATCTGGATCGAGCCCGGCACCACATGGGTACGCATATGCTCCGGGATCGGCACGATCTCGTAGCGCGGCACCATCAGGGATTTGCCGGTGCGCTCGCGGTGGCGCCTGCCTTCCTCCAGCATGGCGGTGAACCGGGCGAACGCCTCGGGGGTCGGATGCTGACCGCGGAATTTGCGCTCCCCATGACCCCAGCCCGAAGCCGAGACCACCGCCGCGATGCGCGGATCGACCCCGCCCGCATAGACCGCGACCGCAGCCCCGAAGCTCGAGCCCATGACGGCGATGCGCCTTGGATCTACTTGGTGGTGCTCTGCCAGCATGCTGAAGGACTGGCTCACCGCCGCCACCTGGTCGAGACAGATGAGCCGGCCCTTCTCACCTTCGCTTTCGCCGCAGCCCGGCATGTCGAAGCGCAGCGTCACATAGCCCAGCGCGTTCAGCATGGCGCAGGGTTTGAGCACATTGCCGGCATTCATATTGCTGCCGAAGCCGTGCAGCACCATGAAGGCGGGCCGCCGCTCGCCCGCGCCGACACCGTCCGGCACCTGCACCACGCCGGCGAGGGTGAGGCCATCAGCTTTGAAGGTGACGCGTTGCTCGGGCATCGGTTCAGGTGCCGTTCAGTGTGCCGGCGGTTTGGGTGAGCTGCTGCTTGAGCATGTGCCAGATGTCGTTGCGGTAGGCAATGAAAGCCGGGCTGCGCTTGAGCGCCTCGTCGTCGGTCCAGCGCGGCCGCGGCAGCTCGATCTTGAGATCGGCGATCACGCGGCCGGGCTGGGTGCCCATCATCACCACCCGGTCCGACAGGAATACGGCTTCATCGACGCTGTGGGTGACGAACAGCACGGTCTTGCGCTCCGTTGCCTTGCCGGTCCGGGCGGCGGCGGCACCGGAGCGATCCAGGTCCCACAGCTTCATCAGCTCGATCTGCATCATCTCGCGGATCTGCGGATCGAGCGCCCCGAACGGCTCGTCCATGAACAGATAGGACGGATCGATGGCGAGCGCGCGGGCGAGGCCCACCCGCTGCTTCATGCCGCCGGAGAGCTGGTGCGGATAGTAGCCGGCGAATTTCTCCAACCCCACCTGCGCCAGCCGATGGGCGGAAATCTCCCGCCGCCGCGCGGTCGCGACGCCCAGCACCTCGAGCGGCATCTCCACATTGCTGCGGGTGGTGCGCCAGGGCAGCAGGTTGAATTCCTGGAACACCATGGCGCGATCGGCCGAGGGGCCGGTCACCCGCTTGCCGTCGATCAGCACCTCGCCGCGGAAGGGATGGATGAGCCCATTGGCGATGCGTAGCAGCGTGGTCTTGCCGCAGCCGCTTGGTCCCAGCAGCGAGACGAAAGTGCCGCTCTCGATCGACAGCGAAACGTTGCGCAGCGCCCAATAGGCACCGGCGCCGTCGCGGCCGGCATAGCGGTGGGAGACCTCGCGGATTTCAATCATGTGGAATCATCATGCAACGAGGTTGCTCAACCGGATTGCCGCGCATCGAATTGCCAGGGCGCGAACCAGCGCTCGAACGCCCGCAGCGCCGCCGTCAGCGTCACCCCGGCGGCCGCCAGGATGCCGACGCCGACGAAAACCTGGGCGG
>DASYFD010000007.1:0-4762 GCA_036498625.1 Xanthobacteraceae bacterium
ACTTCGGGAACTGCGGTCGGGCGCGAATCGGCATCGGTTTCATCTGCAGGCGCAGCCTCGGCGGCAACGGTCTCGACAGCCTCTTCGCTCGCGGCAGGTTCGGCGGCGGGCGGCGCTTCAGCGACCGGCGGCGGTGCTGCCTCCTCCTGCCGCGGCGGCGTGACGATGGTCTCGATGCGCTGCTGCACAACGTCGAGGAGCGCGGCGAGCTTGGCCACCTGCATGGAGAGGGCCGCGGTGTCGAGTTCGGCGTGCATCCCGCGGATGGCGTCGAGCAGGGCGCGCAGCTCCTGCCTTTCGTCATCCACAGCCGACGCGGGCTGGCTGCCGACCAGGCCTTCCAGGCGCTGGACGCTGGCGAGCAGCACGGCGGTGTCGGCGCTGCGGCTGCGCCGCGCATGCTCGGCAAGGAAAGCGCGGCCGCGCGCACTCTCGGCGAGTGCGGCGAAGAAGGCCTCGTACTCGGCCTCGCTCGGCGCCTCCGGCTCGGAGGCGAGCGTGAGGGGCTCGTTCGGCATGTGCAATCCCTGATCGCGCAGTTTATCAATCATGCAATGTGATTCGGCCAGCGAGCCCGCGGCGATGTCCTTCGGCTTTTCAGTCCGCCTGGCGGGAATCTATGCCACGGCCTACGCGATGGTCGGTATCCAGTTGCCATTTTTCCCCTTGTGGCTGAGCGCCAAGGGGCTCGAGGCGGGGATGATCGGCCTGGTGCTCGCCGTGCCGCAGGTGGTGCGGGTGCTGGCGATCCCCCTGGCGACGCGGATGGCCGACCGGAGCGGGGCGCTGCGCGAGGCGATCCTCGCCGCCTGCTGGGCGAGCGTCGCGGGCTATCTGCTGGTCGCCTTTTCATCCGGTGCGCCGGCGATCCTGTTGGCGTTTGTGCTGGCCTCGCTCGTCTACACGCCGGCGATGCCGCTCATCGAGACCTATGCCTTGAAAGGATTGGCCGCGCGCGGCCGCGCCTATGGCCCGGTGCGGCTTTGGGGATCCGTGGCGTTCATCGCCGGCACGTTCGTCGCCGGCTTTGCCGCCGACACGATTCCCGCGCGGTATCTGATCTGGCTGATCGTCGCCGGCGCCGCGGTCATGGCGCTGAGCGCGGTGACGCTGGCGCCTGTGGATAGAGCCGCGGCGCCGGCGGCCCAAAAGTTCGCGCCGAAAACATCGCTGCTGCGCGATCGTGCCTTCATCGCGGTGCTGGCGGCGGCCGGCCTGATCCAGGCGAGCCACGCCGTCTATTATGGTTTTTCAGCGCTGGCGTGGCGCGCCGAAGGTTATGATGGAACTGCAATTGCGGCGCTGTGGGCGCTCGGCGTGATCGCCGAGATCGTGCTATTCGCATTGCAGGGACGGTTGCCGTCCTTCGTCACCCCGGCGGTGCTGCTGATGCTGGGCGCCGCGGGTGGCGCCGTGCGCTGGACCGCGATGGCTTTCGATCCGCCGGCGCTGATGCTGCCGTTCCTGCAGCTGCTGCACGCGGCAACGTTCGGCGCCACGCATCTCGGTGCGATGATGTACTTGGCACGGAATGCGCCGGCCGGGCAGGGCGCGACGGCGCAAGGCACCTTTGCCATCGTGTTGGGCCTGGCGATGGCGGCGGCGTCCGGATTGTCCGGCGTGCTGTACGCCGCTTTCGCTGGCCGCAGCTACGCGGCCATGGCCTTAGCGGCGATCGCTGGCGGCGTTTGCGCGCTCGTAGCGCAGCGCTCTGCTCGTGTAGCGGCGGACTGAGCGCTCCTGCTGGCGCTCCGCCGTTGCCGTGCAACTCGGCACGATGCCGGCGAGGTCGCGGCCCTGCAGATAGATCATCTTCCGCGACAGCCCACCATGCTGGTTGATCCAGCGGCGCACAGTCGCCGGATAGACCTTCCACAGCGCCTGCGTGCCCATCGGGCTTGTCACCGGACGGCCATCCGAGTCAGGCATCCAGGCGGCATGGAAGCCGAACCGGGCGTTGCCGGTGGCGCAGATGCGGTCGCGTGGGATGACGCCCAACAGCAGCGTGCAGGCCGAGAGGCAGTTCCCATCGACGACCACATTTTCGCCGGAGGTCCGCAGCATCGAGAAGGCTTGGAGGTAGTGGCCGATCTGGCCACCCCGGTCTTCGGAAATCCGCATCGTGGCGGATGCTGGGTTCAAACCGGAAGCCAGCAGAGCGGCAACGAGCAGTACGAGGCCCCGAATTTTCATGTCCCCGTCCCCGTTCTGGTGGAGCAGCCACCATTGCGTTCTGTCATGGCAGGTAGTCTATGCCCAACAAGCGGCCTACGGGAAGCATTAGTTAACCAAAAAGATGGGCACAATTCGTGAACAAAGTCAGTGATTTGCAATGGTTGCAGGCAGGCAATTATACCAATGTATAGCGACAATGTGTCATCCGACTAATGCATTCGCGCGGGAATCGTTTCGTCCTCGGACTCGGCGTCCGCCGCGGCGCGGCTGCATTCGTCGGCGAGCCGGGCTAGCCGCTCGGCGACCTCCTCGCTCCAGCTCTGTTCGGCAATCTGCCGGCACAGGCGGGCATGCGCTCGCAATCGCTCTGCGATTCTCGACGAATTTGCCACGGGTTCAGCCACATCGTTCGACGATACGGCTTTGTGGGGGCGATCGACCGGTGATGCATTGATGAGAATCAACCGGACAAGAATACCGACCCGCTTTCAGCCCCACAGCGCCGCGGTCGCCGGTTCGAGCCGGCTGCCGGCGTAGCGCAGACCCTGGGGGCGGTCTTTCGCGAGCAGCAGCGGACCGTCGAGATCGACGAAGCGCGCGCGCTGCGCCAGCAGAATCGCCGGCGCCATCGCGAGCGATGTCGCCACCATGCAGCCGGCCATGATCGTGAGGCCGTGCCGCACGGCATCATCGGCCATTGCGAGCGCCTCGGTGAGCCCGCCGGCCTTGTCGAGCTTGATGTTCACCGCATCGTATTTGCCGCGCAGTGCGGCAAGCGAATCGCGTGCGTGCGCGCTTTCGTCGGCGCAAATCGGAATCGGCCGGGCGATGTTCGCAAGCGCTGCATCGGCGTTTTCCGGCAGCGGCTGTTCGACAAGCACAACGCCGGCGTCGGCGCAGGCGGCGAGGTTTTCGGCGAGATTGCGCTCGGTCCAACCTTCATTGGCATCGACGATGAGTGTCGCCTGTGGAGCGGCCGCACGCACGGCTTTGATGCGCGCCGGATCGCCGTCGCCGCCGAGCTTGATCTTGAGCAGCGGGCGATCGGCGGCTCTCGCGGTGGCCTCGGTCATGGCCTCCGCTGTGCCGAGCGAGATGGTGAAGGCGGTGGTGAGCGTGTGCGGGGCGCCGAGCCCGGCGATCTCATAGACCGGGCGACCGCTTTGCTTGGCTTCAAGGTCCCAAAAGGCGCAGTCGAGCGCGTTGCGCGCGGCGCCCGGCGGCATCGCCGATTGCAGGGCGGTACGGGTGAGGCCTGCGGCCAGCGGCGCCCGCATGGCCTCGATCGCCGCCGTCACAGTCTCGACCGTCTCGCCGTAACGGGCATAGGGCACGCATTCGCCGCGGCCGCGTGCCTTGCCGCCGCCCAATTCGGCCACCACCACCACAGCCTCGGTCTTGGCGCCGCGGCTGATGGTGAAGGAGCCCGCGATCGGCCAGCGCTCGACGGCGATGTTGAGGGTCAAAGACACGGCAAAAAGCCTCGCGGGTCGTGTAACTGGACGACTTAAAAGCAGAAGACGTCATTCGAGGACAGAAGATTTGGGGATATCCATCGCCGGCAGCTTGAGGGGGAAGCCTCGACAGGGTCGTGTGCCTGGGTCAAGGATGGCGGCCAATTGCGAAGGCAGCCCCCGCTGGGGGCGTAGGATGCCGAAAGTCGCCCAGATTCGCATGGGGTATCGGGTCGGAGCGGCAGAGTGAGCGTCGATACACTCATCGAAAACAAGACCCTGCTCGACAGCAGGACCGACGGCGACCAGCTCACGCTGGCCGGCAGCGGCGCGTGGACGGCGCAGAACGCACGGCGGCTGGAGGATCTGATCGACCGCGCGACCCGCCGTTCGGACAAGGTCAAACGTGTCGCCATCGATATGGGCAAGGTCGAGCGGCTGGACACCTTCGGCGCCTGGCTTCTGGAACGGCTGGTGCGCGGCTTCTCCACGCGCGGCCTGGACACGCAGGTCATCGGCCTCAACGACACCTACCGCAAGCTTGTCGACGAGGTGCACGGCGTCAAGCTCGAGGAGCTGAACAAGCGCAAGCCCAACCAGATCCTGTATGCGTTGGGCTCGATCGGGATGAGCATCGCCGGGGTCGGGGCCACTTTGGCTTCGATCGTCAACATGTTGGGCGCGCTCACGGTGGCGCTCTTGCGCATCGTCGTGAATCCGCGCCGCCTGCGTCTCACAGCGCTCGTGCACCAACTCGACAACGTGGCCTGGCGCGGCGTGCCGATCGTCCTGCTGATCACCTTCCTGGTCGGCTGCATCATCGCGCAGCAGGGCATCTTCCATTTCCGCAGGTTCGGCGCCGATATCTACGTCGTCGACATGATCGGCATTCTGACCTTGCGCGAACTCGGCGTGCTGATCGTCTGCATCATGGTGGCGGGCCGCTCGGGCAGCGCCTATACCGCCGAGCTCGGCTCGATGAAGATGCGCGAGGAGATCGACGCGTTGCGCACCATGGGCTTCGATCCGATCGAGGTGCTGGTGCTGCCGCGCGTCATCGCGCTCATCATCGGCGTGCCGATACTCACCTTTCTCGGCTCGATGGCGGCGCTCTACGGCGGCGGCTTGGTGGC
>DASYFD010000008.1:0-2405 GCA_036498625.1 Xanthobacteraceae bacterium
AGCCGCGTGAGCAGCATGCCGCGCTGGATGAGCGAGATGGTGAGGCCGTCCCGGGGCGCCGTATTGGCGATGAGGTTGGTGGCGGCGAGGCTGCCGGCGGCCGGCATGTTCTGCACGATGATGGTCGGATTGCCGGGAATGAGGCGCCCGAGATGGCGCGCCAACAGGCGCGCCAGGGCATCGTAGCCGCCGCCCACCGCCGCCCCGCAGATGAGGTTGATTTGCTTGCCGGCGAAGAAGCTCGGGGCCGTCTGTGCGTTCGCGGCCGGCGGTTGGCACAGCGCGACGAGCGCCGCGACGGCGGCGCCGCGCAAGCCGGTCTTCAGCGCCGTCACGGCAACGGCTCGATCGGCCGCTGGCGGTAGACCGCGACCCATTCGGCGTTTTCCCGCATGGCCTCGATGCCGAGCTCGCGATATACCGCCCGCACCAGCGCCGCGGTCGCGGTATCGATCCGCTCAGGCAACAGCTCGTAGGCCCGCTCGAACAGGATGCGCATGCGATCATATTGCCGGGCCTGCGCCTTGAGGGCAAGGCGCTCCGAATACGCGGTCAGCGCGGCCGCCGAACCGGGCAGCAATCCGCTCAACAACAGGACAACGGTACGAAAATCGAAGCCGCCCTTGCCGGCCTCGCCCGAGGCGACGAACAGCAGGATGGGCACGAGCAGGAAGGCGGTCATCACCAGAAAGATGCCCGCCCAGGTCTCGAGCACCTCCGCCACCCGATTGTGCTGGAATCCCCGACGCCGAAAGAACATGTATTGCCCGAAGACCCAGCAACGGCGGACGATGCCGTGACAGGCTGGGTCGAGCACGCGCTCGTCCGCCACGCCTTCGGCGCGATCCAGCAATTCGAGCGTGCGCAGGCAGATTTTCACCCAGGCGAGCTCGCTCGGCTGCTTGATCGGATAGGCATCGGCGAGCACCCCCACCGTGTTGGCGTCGACGTTGAAGCCTTCGCCCGAGGCATCCGCCTTGACGTCGGAGGGACGCAATCCGATGCCCACGAGCCGCCAATAGACCGCGACCCGCAGCGCCTCCGCGAGTGCCCGATAATCCAGGAATCGTTCCTGGTGCCGCCCGGCGCGCGCGCGCAGGAAGATCATGAAGATCACGACATAGGCCACGCTGTAAACGAGGAGGAGAGCATCCCGCTCGGCTCCCACGTGGGAGAACGTCGCAAAGCAGATGAATGCGGCAAACGTCAGCCCGAACAACAGCCGCCAGTCTTGCTTGAATTGTCTTTGGCAATCGTTCGCCAAGGTGTCGGAGATGGAATAGAGCCGGGACCAGCGCGGTGCGAGCTTGAGCGCAATCTGCTGGGGATCGGCAGGCGCGGACGCCTGCCGGTCAGGATCGTCGAACAAATACTGGAGGCTCTGTGCCATCCGCCCTGCGCCACGCTTGGCGGAAACCATGGCCGCGGCTTCGCGGTTGAATTGCCGCGTGAGAGCGATGAGAACGGCGAACGTCTCCCAGGCGTCGAGCTCGCGCCGCTGCGGGTCCGGCAGCTGGGCCCGCATGTCGGCGCGCTCGATCCCGAACAGACGCCCGGCAAATCGGAGGAAGCGCTCGTACGCGCGCTCGACGGCTCCGCCCCGATAGTGGCTGACGACGGCACGCCCCCATCTCTCGACCGCGACCTCGCCGGCCGGCGAGCCCTGCTTGCGGCGCGGCGCGATGACATGGATCACCGGTCCGATCTCGGAGCCGTCGAGGCTCGCGCGCGCCGAGCGGCTGATCCCGAGCGGAATGCCTTGGCGGGCGAAGCCGACGATCTCGGCGGTGCCGCCGGTCGCCCTGTTGCTTTCGTCGCCGTCCCAGATCGCGATCAGCACGTTGCAGTGCTGAATGATGAACAGGCCGACCGCGCGGTATTGCTCGGCGCGCTGCTTGGGATTGCTGCGCACCGCTTCCAGCGAGTTTCCGTGCGTGAACGGGATGACCGGGGCGGCGATGGCCTGCGCCAGCAATGCGTCGAATTCGGCGGCGTTGCCCCGCTGAAGCCCCGGCTCGAAGTCGCGGGCATATTCCTCGCGCGGCATCGGCAGGGGCGCAATCAGCCGCGCCCCCTGCCCCAGCGCCACCCGCGCCACCAGGCGGTCGGCCCCTTCGGCGAGCGCGGAGAGGACGATGATCGGGGTCTCGGCGTCGTCTTCGAGATAATCGTGCCGCAGACGCGCGATGATGGCGGCGATCTCCGCCTCCAGCCCGGCCACGTCCTGCTCGCGCAGATCGCGATGCCCGGTGACGCCGATCACCAGCGGCAGGCGGTCGGGCAGTGATTGCATGGGTGCGGCTCCAGGCAGCTCGGCGGAGATCGATCAGCAGGATCGGCGGGCATCTTCGCACGCTCGGACCGATTCGAGAATCATGCTGCCCCGAATTTCTCCGCCGGGGGCG
>DASYFD010000009.1:0-9767 GCA_036498625.1 Xanthobacteraceae bacterium
TGCGAGGCGCTCAATCTCGACTGCCACGTGGTGCTCGGCTATGCGGGCAGCAACCAGGCCGCCTTGGCGGTCACACAGGGCGAGATGGACGCGATCTACGTCTCCGACACCTCGGCCAACAATTACGTGGCGAGCGGGCAGCAGCACGTCGTGGCTGCGATGGGGCGGGTCAAGTCGCGGTTCTTTCCGGACGCTCCGACCATCTTCGAAGCCGTCAAGCTGACGCCTGATCAGCAATGGCTGTTCGAGTTCCGCGGCAAGCTCGAGGATCTCGGGCGCATTTTGCTGGTGCCGCCCGCCATGCCGCCGGCCCGGCTCGCCTATCTGCAGGCCGCGGTGAGGCAGACCCTCAATGAGCCGGCGCTGGTGGCCGAGGGCGAAAAAAGCCAACGCTACATCGACTACCTGGATGCGGCCACGACCCGCAAGAACGCGCAGGACGTGGTTACCAATATCAGTGCGGAGCAGCGCAAGCGGGTGCAGGATATCCTCGCCAAGGCCCGCTGAGGGGGCTCCCGTCCGCCGGACAAGAGAGCCGTTCCGCAGCAAGATGCGGTTTGCCCTGCGCAGCAGGGCAGGGCGGTTCTTGCACCCGGATGTCGCCAACCTTGGCGACCCGGCGGTCCGGTCACAATCGAGCCACAATGCGTTGACTTTGCTGGTGTTCCGGCGTCGACTGCGCGGACTGCAGGCTGGCCTCGAGCGGTGGATCGGCCGCTGTGGCCGGTTTGTTTTTCTGGACATATGCTGGCGCGGAACCGATTCTGCGGTGGCAAGGAATCGCCGGGCGCTGACGCGGTCGCATGGGACGGCCGATCGCCCGCGGGCCATCGGCCGCAACGAGCTGGTGATCGAAACGAGCCGCCGGTCGATCGATCGGGAACCCCGGCCGGCACGTCCGTTGAGAAGCCCGCGTTGAGCCATATATGTCACGTTGATACGTCAGTTTGAGTACCTGTATCGCGGGATTGGGGGCCGAGCTCGGCCAGTCGAATGATGGAAGCAAGACCGAAGTCCGCCCTCAGCCGCCTGGTCAATGGGCTCAAGCGGGAGCAGCACGATTATCGGGCGTCGCTGGACGTCTTTCCGGTCCTGAACACCGACAAGCTCGCGGCCGATCTCAGCCTTGCGAAGAACGGGGCGGAACGCGGCGCGCGCGAGGAGCCCGCTTCCGATGCGACCGCGCTCGACGATGTCGAGAACGCGGTCGTCGAGCGCGTGGAGGCGGAGAAGAATGCCGCCCACAGCACCATGCTCGATGAGATCCGCACCTACAAGGAACGGCTCACGGGTCTCGACTTCGAGGGCCGGTTCGGCACCATCCGGCAGGCTGCGCCGGCCGCCGTGAGCGAATTCCGCGCCGAGGCGGCGCAAGGCCGCGACGAGTTGCACAGCCTGCGCCGGCATCTGGGCGACCTCGAGCTCGAGCGGGACGAATTTCGCCGCCGCCACAATCTCACGCGCACCGCGCATTGGGCGTCGGGCGGAAACCTGACCATCAAGGTCGGAATTCTGCTCACCCTGTTCGTGTTCGAGGTGTTCCTCAACGGCTTCTTTCTCGCCAAGGGCAGCGATCTCGGATACCTGGGGGGCGCCGCCGAGGCCTTCACCTTCGCGCTGATGAATATCGGGGTCAGCTTTCTCATCGCGGTCGTCGGCGTGCGCGAGCTCAATCACCGCAACGTAGCACGCAAGCTGTTCGGGCTGTTCTCCCTGGTCTGCTATCTCACATTGCTGATCACCATCAACCTCTCGCTCGCCCATTATCGCGAGGTCTCCGCGGAGCTGATCACTGACGCCGGGCGGGAGGTGCTGCTTCGCCTGCAAACGATGCCGCTCGGGCTCGTCGATTTCAAATCCTGGCTCCTGTTCGGGCTCGGTGTGCTCTGCTCGCTGATCGCGTTCGCGGATTCGTTCCTCATCTTCGATCCCTATCCGGGCTATGCGAGCCTGGAGAAGCGCCGCGCCGGCGCCCATGACGCCTACATCCGGCGGAAGAACGATCTGATCGCGAGCCTGCTCGAGATCCGGGACGACGCCATCGAGATCCTCGAGGAGGCCAACCGCGACCTGTCGATCCGCCGTTCCGAGCACGACTCGATTCTCGAGAGCCGGGCCCGCGTGGTGCGGCTGTTCGCGGCCCATCAGGCGCATCTCGATCGGGCCGTGAACGTGCTGCTCTCGGTCTACCGGGAAGCCAACAAGGGCCTGCGCAAGACGCCGCCGCCACGCCGGTTCTCGGTGTCCTACGTGCTCGAGAAATTCCCCATCGAGCAGGATCTGCTGGAGACCTCCGCGCGCGACGATCTGCGGCGCTCGATCGCGGAATCGCAGGCCGTCCTGGTCGGGCAGATCGAGGCCATTCACGCCGAGTTCGAGCGGGCTTTCGCGAGCTACCGCGAGATTGACAATTTTGTCGAGGAGAAAGCCGTTGTCGCGGCGAACGCCAAGGCGGCGTAGCAGCAATCCGGGCGAGCTGCGCAAGCACGTGCTCGGCGGCGCGTTGACGGTGCTCGCGCTGGGCGTGCTGGCGGCCGGCGCCTATGTGTATGCCACCGTGGCGCGCCCGCCCACGCTCGATCAAGCCACCCTGTGCCCGGTGGACGGGCCGCGTGCCATCGCGGTGGTCCTGCTCGATTCCACCGACGAGATCCCGGAGGTCGCCAAGCGCGAGATCCGGACCGTTCTGGTGGACATGGCGGAGACGCTGCCGGCCTACGAATTGCTGGAGATCAGGCTGCTCGACCCGAAGACTCCGGGCGGCAAATCCATTTTCGCCCGATGCAATCCGGGCGACGGCACCGGGCTCAGCGAATACACCGCCAATCCGCGGCTGGCGCGCCAGCGCTGGCTGGATGGATTCCGCGCCCCGCTCGACGCGGCGCTGGAAGAGGGATTTCACGCGTTGCCCGGCAAGACCTCTCCGATCATGGAGACCATCCAGCGCATCGCGGTCGAGCGGTTCACCGGGCGGGCCGCCGAAACGGTGCCGAAATCGCTGGTCGTCATCTCCGACATGATGCAGCACGGGCCCGATTATTCGCAATACAGCGGCGACCTCTCGTTCGGCCGCTTCAAGACGTCGCGCGCCTACAAGAAGGTGCAGACCGACCTCCACGGCGCCGACGTGCTCATCTATTATATCCAGCGGCAGACCGGGAAGCCGATCAACTCGGCCGACCACATCAAGTTCTGGGCGGACTGGGTGCGCGACAACAACGGCCGGCTGAAGCAGGCGAGCAAGCTGCAAGGGGTAGGCTGAGGTGGCGAGGAACCATCCCGAGACCGGACCCTCGAACGAAGCCGACCAGGCCTCCTCGGCCGGCAATATCGCCGTGTTCATGTCGTTCGTGGCGGCCGGATGCGCCTACATCATCGTGGCCAAGCTCGAGGGCGTCGAGGCGTTCTACGTCACCTTCGTGCCGGTCGGCACCATGATCGTCTATGCGCTGCTCATCACCCTGGCGCGCGGCCTGCGGCTGCGCGACGATCAGTCGGGCGACAATCTCTACTACATGGGCTTCCTGTTTACGCTCACGAGTCTCGGGGTCTCGCTCTATCAGTTCTCCGCCAGCCGCGCGGCCGAGGAGATCGTGCAGAATTTCGGCATCGCGATCGGCTCGACCATCGCGGGCATCGGGCTGCGGGTGATCTTCAACCAGATGCGCCGCGATCCGGTCGAGGTCGAGCAGCGGATGCGGCTCGAGTTGGCCGAGGCGGCGCGCCGCGTGCGGCGCGAGCTCGACAGCAGCGTCGTCGAGTTCGGTTATTTCCGCCGCAATGCCCAGCAATCGGCGGCCGATTCCTTCAGCCACATGACCGAGCGGTTCGACGACATCGTGGCCAAGCTGCTCGCGAGCCTGGAGGAGGTTACCGCCAAGCTGTCGGTGCCGGTGGAGGCGGCGGCGCTGCAATTGGGTGACGCCACCGGCGCGGTGGGCCGGAGCATGAGCGCGAGCCTCGGCGTCAACGTGGAGCAGCTGTCGGCCGAGACCGAAAGACTGTCGAGCCGCGTCGCTGCGATCTGCGGCGCGCTCGACGACGTCACCGGCAAGCTCGGTTCCATGCAGACGCCCGGCCGCATGTTCGAGATCGGCCTCGACCCGGCGATGCAGGCGCTGGCGCTCGCCGCCGACCGGATTGCCGCGCATTCCGACGCGCAGACCAAGTCGGTGACGGACGCCCTGGCGATCGCCAACACCGCGGCCGAGCGATCGATCGACCTGGTCAGCGCGCTGCGGCAGGACTTCGACACCACCGCGGTCGCCAACCGCGCCGCGCTCGAATGGGCGGCCGCGATGATCAAGGCCACCTCGGAGGTGCTCACCGAGATCAAGGCGAGCCAGCAGGCCTGCACGCAAGGGCTGACCTTCATGCTGGAGAAAGCCGACGTGACGATGCGGGCCTTTACCGAGGTTCTGGTCAAATCTGGCATGGAGATGGCGACCAGGACCGACCAGCTGAGCGAGGCGCTGCCGGCGATCGAGGCGAGGGCCCGCACGCTGGCGCTCGCCGCCGAGCGGATCGCCGGGATCGTCGATGATCTGCGCAGCCCGCACAAGCGGCCGGAATGGGAGGCCATCGAGTAATGTCAGATTTGATCGGCCGCCGGCGGCCGCGACGGGAGGGCGCCTCGCAATGTCCGATTTGATCGGCCGCCAGACGGCTTCCTACCGCCAGGGTCTGGTGCTCGGCCTCACCATGGCCGAGATCATGCTGCTCCTGGTGTTCTGCCTGCTGATCGCGGTCGGCGTGTCGTTGTCGAGCGAGCGCGCCAAGCGCGACGATGCGTTGCTGCGCCTGAAGCAGGTCGAGACGAGCGCCGCCGCCAACGAAGCGGCGCTCGCGACCATCCGGAGAAACCGGCAGCTGGCGGAATTGCTTGACCGCGCCGCCAGGCTCGCCTCGCAGCGCGAGATCGACGATTTCTGGCGCAAGCTGGTGGAGAGCAACGACGCGGTCGCACATATGGAGCAGCAGGGCGTGCCGCTCGCGGTGCTGCAGGAAGAGCGCGAAGACGCCGCCAAATGGCGCGCGCTGCTGGACCGGGGCGTCGATCCCGGCAAGATTGCCAGAAGCGCGGCGCTCGCCGCCGCCATCGATGCCTGGGCGGCCGACAAGAAGCTCGGCGATCCGACCCCGCAAGAGATCGTCGCCCTCCTCGACCAGGGCTTGGCCGCCAAGCTGGCGGACGACAGCGACCGCCGCAAGGGACACAACTGGCCTCCGATCATCAACCTGAGCGAGGCCGGCGGATATTACTTCGCGACCGGCAGCGCGGAGCTGACGCCGAGCTTCGCCACGGAGCTGCGCACCGTGGTGGTCGAGCGGCTGCTGGAGATCGCCGATTCCTACGACGTCGACGTGATCGAGGTGATCGGGCACACCGACGAGCAGGCGGTGAACGGGCGCGGCTCGAACCTCGATCGGACGCTCGCATCGGTGACGGCCGGCACCAACGGGGCGGGCGTCCTGCAATGGGCCGACAATGCGGGCCTGGGCCTTGCGCGCGCGCTCTCGGTGGTGGAGCGACTGTCGGCCGATTCGCGGCTGCGGAACTTCCGTATCCTGCCGCTTTCCGCCGCCCAGCTGATCGGCACCGACGGCAGGATCACCCGCTGGGATTCCCGTGGCGACGTGCGTGAGCGTCGACGGATCGAGATAAGAATGCGAAAATCCACCTGACCGGGGCGCGATCCTCCGGGGAGGGCCGGTTCGTTCGTGATGCAGTCTCGGCCAAACAAAACACTTCGGGAGGAAACACCATGTCACGCCTGAGCCATCAGGGTTTCGCCATCGTGTTGTGCGCGAGCCTCGGCGCTTTGCCGGCCGCGCCCGCGCTGGCGCAGATGCCGCCCGACATCGCGGCCAAGATCGCCGCGCTCGGGCGGGTGGTCGATTCGGCGGCGACCGGCGCCATCTATGGCCCGCTGCAGGAGCACGAGCCTTACGCCGGCATCAAGGTCGTGCGCGACGTGAAATACGGGCCATCGGAGCGCAACGTTGCGGACGTGTTTTCGGCGGAGGGCGGCAACGATCCGCGGCCGGTCCTGATGTTCGTGCATGGCGGCGCCTATATCCAGGGCGAGAAGCGCCGTCCGGGCAGCCCGTTCTACGACAACATCCTGCTGTGGGCGGCGCGCCACGGCATGGTCGGCTTCAACCTGGAATACCGATTGGCGCCGCAGGCTCCGTGGCCCGCCGCGGCCGAGGATATCAGGACCGCGATCCGCTTCGTGGCCGACAACGCCAAGGTCTACGGCAGCAATCCGCAGCGGGTCTTCCTGATGGGGCATTCCGCCGGCGCCACCCACGTGGCGACCTATGTGGGGCACAAGGAATTCCACGGCCCCGGCGGCAGCGGGCTCGCCGGCGCGATCTTCTCCTCCGGCATCTATGATCTCAGCAAGGAAGAGCCCACGGAAGGACGGACCGCCTATTTCGGCGATCCCGCGCGCTACGCCGAGCGCTCGGCCTTGCCGGGTCTCGTCGACAGCAATGTCCCGTTCATGATGTCGTCCGCCGAGCTCGATCCGCCCGGGATGGAGCGGCAGTTCAATCTGCTCAAGGAAACCATGTGCAAGAGCGAACGCGGCTGCGTCCGCGCGATCGTGCTGCCGCACCACAGCCACATGTCGGAGTCCTATTCGATCAACACCGCCGACACGCAGCTGAGCGACCAGATTCTGGAATTCATGGCGAAGGGAAAGTAGGGCGTTGTCATCCGCGGGCTTCGTCCCGCGCATCTCGCTCAGGTGGGAAACGGGGTGCCTTTCTCATCGCGATGGCCGGGACGAAGCCCGGCCATGACAGGGAGAGGCCAGCCCCTCACGGAACGCTGGCGGCCTGCGCGGCCGCGATGGTGGCGGCGACGTCCTCGTCGAGCATCAGCCGTTGCGCCTTGAGCTCCTGGGCGGCGCGGGTCACCTGACTCACATAGGTGGCGTGATCCGCGTAGCGTTCCTCGAGCGAGGGTCGCGGATCGCCGGACGCCATGCGCTCGGCTTTGGTCTTGGGCAGGGCGATCTGCTGGCCGGCGGCATCGCAGCCGTCGAGCCCGTCGGCCCGCAATGCCCAGCCCGTATAGGTCGCAACCGGCACCGCGACCTCCGGCATGCGAATGCCCGCAACATCGTTGCCATCGGCGTCGGTCTTGGGAACGAGAACCGGATAGGGCGAGCCCAGCAGCTTGGGCGGCAGCACCGACAGAATGCCTTTGTCGATGCTCGGGCCGAAGTCGAACAGGTCGCCGGTATGGTGCACGCCGTTGTAGGTCACGCCCGGGATCTGCGGGAAACCCATGCCGGCTTGGGGCAGCGGCGGCGCCAGCGTGCCGTCGGCGGCGCGCGGCATGTGGTCCTTCGGCGGCGCCTCGCCCTCGGTCACCCAGGCGTCGAGATCGACCAGCAGCGCGCGCAGCGCCTGGTTGGGCCGCAGCGTGTTGCGCGGCTGCGCGCAAATCCCGCGGCCGTTTCCGGCTCCGTGCGGGAAGCTCGCCAACAGGTAGTAGCGCACATTGTCGAGGCCGCCGGCGAGATCATGTCCCTGGCTGTCGGTCTGCATCATCGAGGCCGCCTTCGCCCAATATTCGTTCGACGAGTTGGCCTCGAATATCTTCGGGCAGGTCTTGCTCTCCTCGCAGCGGCGCAGCCGGGAATCGGTCTTGCCGGTGACCGTATCGGTCATCTTCTGGTCCGCGAACGGGAACTGATATTCGGGCGTCCAGCGCGCGATGTGCTGGCGGTGGGTGCGCACCGGCTGGCCGAAGCGGTAGTTCATGAATATGCCGCTGCCGCCCGCCTTCCAGTTCAGGATACCGTCGAAGGTCTTGGCGCCGGCTGTGCCCTCGGCCTCGTTGAAGCCGAGCTGCAAGAAGTCGTGCATGGTGCGGCACGGCTGCGAGGAGCAGAACGTGTAGATGAACTGCACGTCGCCGGCGAGCGGATTGGCCACGCCCTGGTCGTCCGCCTTGGCGGTGCGCAAAAAGGTCGCGAGATCGCGGATCGCCGCAAAGCCCAGGCCGACGACGGTCGGATCGCGCGCGATGTAGGTGAACTCGTAGAGCGCGGTCGGCCCGAACGAGCCTGGCCCGCCGAAATTCCCCGAGGTCAGCTTGACCGCATTGAGCTTGGCATCGGCATAGTCCCAATCCGACTCGGGCACCGGGATCGGCGTATCGGCGTAGTTCTTGCGCACCGTCAGGCTCGCCTTCGACTTGTCGGGGCTGGCGGCCGGATAGTTGAGCCTCTGCCTTGGCGGCGTCTGGCCCTTGTCGATGACGAACTCCTCGGTGGCGGGGCCGGTGATCGGCGAGCCGTCCGCATTCTTGGCGACCGGGACGGTGATCGCGAACGATTTGCCGCCGGGCGCCGGCACGTCCCAGCCGCTTTCCAGCAGCACGTAGCCCTGGCGCATCAGGAAGCCGTTGCCGGCTTCGCCGGATGTCTCGACGTCATTGCCGACCTTGCTGTCGTTGAGCGTCTCCAGCGCATTGGTGCGGCCGCGGTTGGTGATCTCGTAGAGCAGCCGGCGGTTTCCCTTGGCGCGGTCGATCGGCCGCAGGATCTGGAAATCGGTCGAATAGCTGACGGTGCCGTTCGGGTTCTTGGGCGCAAGCCCGATGTCGACGATGATGGCATTGCGGCGATCGTTCGGATCGACCTCGCCGATGACCTGCCCGCTGATCCGCTCATAGGCGCCGAGCGCCCCGAAGGTCTTGCCGCCGAAAGTCGGGGATTCCACGCTCTTGATCACGATCTGCGTCACCCGCGCGTTCGCGGCCGGCGCGCAGCTCAGGAGGGCGATGCCGATGCCGGCGAGGCTTGCGGAAAAGAGCGGCGCGGGACGAACCCGTACGCTTGGGCGCGAGAGCATGGCTTCCTCCTGGTTTATTCGGCTTTGCCGGTGAGGATACGCCAATTGCATTGCGGCGCGAAAGAGGGCGCATGGGCCGGGTGAAACGAGGCGCCCGACGTGCTAATCTGGACACCCGCCAGCCTCAAGGGAGCCAGCCGATGCCGGATCAGCTGAACATCACGGTGAATGGGCGGATATGGCCGGTCGCCGCCGACCCGGATACGCCCTTGCTCTATGTGCTGTCGAACGAGCTTGCCTTGCATGGACCGAAATTCGGCTGCGGGCTCGCGCAATGCGGCTCGTGCTCGGTGCTCGCGGACGGCGTCGAGATCCGCTCCTGCGTGACCCCGGTCGCCAATGTGGCGGGCAAATCCATCACCACGCTCGAAGGTCTGGCGGCCTGGCATGCGCAGCAGAAGAACCTGACGCCGCCGCCCGCGCTGCATCCATTGCAGCAGGCCTTCATCGACGAGCAGGCGCCACATTGCGGGTACTGCATCAGCGGAATGATCGTCAAGGCATCGGAGCTGCTGGCGCAGAATCCGCGCCCCACCGATCCGCAGATCAGGCAGCACATGAACGGCCATCTCTGCCGCTGCGGCACCTATCCGCGGGTCATGAAGGCGATCAAGGTCGCCGCCCGCGTCATGGCCGGAGAGACGCCATGAGCGAAAGAGTGAGCGACATCGCGCTTCTCGCCCCGTCGCGCCGCGATCTGCTCAAGGGCGGCGGCGCGCTCGTGATCGGCTTCTGCATCGCCGGGATGCCGGCCGCGCGCGCCGACCTCGGCGGTCCGCCCGATCCCAAGCTGATCGATTCCTGGATTGCGGTGCATGCCGACAACACCGCCACGGTCATTTTCGGAAAGTGCGAGCTCGGGCAGGGCAACATGACCGGCATGCTGCAGATCG
>DASYFD010000010.1:0-10406 GCA_036498625.1 Xanthobacteraceae bacterium
TGGGCACCGGCATCGACGCCCCGCCCATGACCTATGCGGTCGACGGCAAGCAATACATCGCCATCGCCACCGGCCTCACCCGGAACCAGGTCGGCAAGCTCGCCAATTCCCCCGAGACCATGGGCCTGGCAAAGAACGCGACCATGATTTTCGTGTTCGGGCTGTAGGATCGCGCCGCTTCGCTCGTCCCCACGAAAGTGGGGACCCAGTTTTCTTCGCAAGATGTGCTCATCATCGCTTAAGCAGGCATTTTGCGAAGGGTCTGGATTCCCGCCTACGCGGGAATGAGCGGAAGGAATCACTCACGGCCGCAAATATGCGAAGCCCTGCGCCTGCAGTTCGGCGAGCGTGACGACCCCCCCCTTCTCGGCCACCACGAAGCCGGGCAACAAGTCGCTGAGCGTCAGCTTCTGGGCCTCCATGGTGTGGCCGCAGGCATGGAGCTCGACACCCGCCGCGCGCACTTCGCCGACGTCCGATTTGACGCCCAGGTTCGGCGTATTGCCGCGGAACGCCTTCAAGGCCGGCCCGTGCACCACCAGGGCGATCTTGACCTTGTCGGGCCCGCCCATGCCCGCGATGTGATTGCGGATGTTGCCGAGCACGAAGGCGACCTTCTCGAGATCGGCCAGGTGATAGGCGACCTTGGGGACGTCGGGAGCGGCCGCCGCCCGCGCCGGCGAGGTCGAGCGCGCCGCGAAAATCCCTGCGCCGATCGCCAGCGCAGATTTGAAGATGTTGCGGCGGTCCATGCGGCCCGCCCTCATTGTCCGCGCCGCATGGCGGCCTTCTCCTTGCTGTCGTCGGCAAGGCGCAGGCACTCGTCCAGCGCCACCTTGTCGAGACGAAAAACCTTGTCGTCGGCGCCGAAGCGTTTGGCCTCGTCCTTGTCGTTGCTGCCGGCACGCCAGATGCGGGCGCCGTTGGGGATCGAGACCAGGACCGATTTTGCGTCCTTGATCGCGACGTCGATGCTGCCGCCGTCGCAATCCACGCCGCAATGGGCGACGCCGGCCGTTCCGCCGACCTGGCTGGTATCGTGAATTGAGCCGCAATTTCCGGCGGAGTCGAAATGCGCGCCGCTTTTGCGGAAGGTCACGCCGAGGCGCAGCGCGTAGCTCGGCTGGTCGCTCTCGAAGCTGGCCCGCACCAGCAGCAGCATGGTGCGGACGTTCTGCCGCGGATGCTGGGCAAGATGACCGGCGTCGTAGACGCGGCTGAAGCAGGCATGAATTTGCTTGCCGTCCAGAGCGCGCCCGAACAACCGCTGCTGAAAGGCTTCGTCATCCTTCGATTCCTGTGCGTGGGCGGCGAAATTCGCGCCCGCGAGAGCAAACGCCACCGCGAAGGGCAAGGCGCATCGATGCAAGTATGGATTCATGGGCGTCCCGATCGGATTTCACACGGCCTATACAATTATAACCCGGGTGAAGCGCACGGTGAACTCACTTCGCCAGGGTCAGCTCGAACCGGGCGATGCTCTCGAATTGTCCCTCGGTCGTCCGGCCGGATTGCGGATCGTACTGGCTCTGGCCCTTCTTGCGGAAAAAATGCGTCTCGATCTCGGCCACCAGGAGCCCGGGGATGGACTTGCGGCAGCGCTGCTTGATGAAGGTGCGCCCGACCGGCGTCTCGCCCTCGGCCGCAGGGAGATCGACGCAGTCCCAGCCGTCGCGGCCGTAGCGGGCGGTGAGAAAATTGCGCAACAGATAAGCCTCGTCCCGATCCCGTGAGGTATCGCGCGGATCGCTGACGATGCGCAGGCCGGAGAGCACGCCGGTCTCGTCGAAGCGCGCCGACAGCACCACCGGAAAATCGTACACCTTGGTGCCGGAAAATTTCTCGATCTCGGTCGCGAAGTTGTTGGCCTTGGCCCAATATTCGAGCTCGTCGTCATAACGGAAATAAACCTCGCGCAAGCCCATGGCATCGGGCCGGCAGCGGCGGAAATCGCGCCAGCCGGTGAGCGGGATCGAGGGCGGACCGCCGTTGGTGCCGCACGCATAGTCGGTGAATTCATCGGGCAACCGGTCGGCCGGTGTGCCGAGCATCAAGTCCCAAACCTCGGCGCGCGTCGGCCGATCATTCGGCGGCTGTTGGGCGCCGGCACCGTCCGCCGCCAGGAGGATCCCGGTCACGATCAGATATTGCAGACGCAGACGCATGGTGTTGGACCTGGGAAGGAGGCGGCGCCGGCGGCGATGGGCGCCTATTCGTGCACGCTCCCGTCCGGCATGAGGGTGCCCGAGAGCTTGGCGCCGTCCAGGATGGCGCCGGTCAGGATGGCGCGGGTGAGGCGCGCATCCGACAAATCCGCCCCGGTCAGATTGGCGCCGCTGAGGTCGGCCCCGAACAAGTCGGCCTCCATCAGATTGGCGCCCTTGAGATTGGCATCCCGCAGCACCGCCTCCACCAGGCCGGCATTGTTGAGGTTGGCGCCCTCCAGATTGGCGCCGCGCAAGGTCGCGCTCACCAGATTGGTGGCGCTGAGATCAGCGCCGCGCAACGAGGCCCCGTCGAGATGGGCTTCGGTAAGTATTGCGGCGGTGATCTTGGCGCCATCGAGCGTGGCGCGCACCAGGCGGGCGCGTCCCATCTTGCCGTCGGAAAGTTCGGCGCCGGTGAGATCGGCTACGCTCATGTCGGCCTCGTAGAACATGGCGCCCTTGAGCTTGGCCTGCGCCAAGGATGCATTCTTGAGGTCGGTCTTGTTCAGGTTGGCGTCGGTCAGATTGGCGCCGGTCAGCTTCGCCCGCGGCAGCTTGGCCCGGTGCAGTACGGCACCGGTAAGGTCCGCCCCCGACAGATCCGCATCGGACAAATCCTTGCGCTTGAGCGCCGCGCGCGGCAAGGCGCAGCCCGGGCAGGATTTCGCCTTGCCGGAAAGGAAATCGCCTTCGCCGGCCGCCCATGATCGCTGCAGTCCCGGCGCCAAAAGCAAACCCAGCACGAGGGCGCACAGCCCGGCCGACACGAGAGAGACACGATGCGACATCTTGCGACCTGTTCCGGCATCCGGTTGCGGCCGCATCCTCGCACGTTTCCGGCGTTGCGCCAAAGATGGTCTTCGATAGTGTGGGCGTCCTTATGAAATCGGTTTGCGCCGGTAGGGTTGCCCCTTGTGGGCGCCCGCATCCATGCCACCGGGCGGCCACGACGGCCGCCCTTACGGAATAGCGTCATGCAACGTGTCTTCGCCGCATCGATCGCGACCTTGCTCCTGGCCGCGGGCGCTACGGCCGGCGCGCAGGAGCGCCCGCCCCGCCTCGAGGTCTGGGACCTGCGGCTCGGGACCCCGGCGGAGCAATTGCCCGACGAGTTCGTCGATTTGGCCTGCGGCACCAACGGCGGCCCGCCATCGTCCCCGCTCAATGGCTGGAGCGACTTCCGCCGCTGCCGGGCGGAGCCGAGCGGGCTGCGCGAGGTCTATTTCCGCTATGACGACGAATTGGAATACTGGGCCAAGGCCAACAATCTCGCCGAGCAGATGGAGCAATATTCCGGCACCAAGACCTATGGGTTTCCGGTCGTGGTATCGGCCCTGATCGATGCGCAGGGATTGCTCGCCGGCATCCGCATCGTCAGCGATCCGCGCGATACCTCCCAGAACCGGGACGAGGCCTATCTGCTGCGCAACTTCCTGACCGCCCGCCTGGGACGCGACAACTGGCAATGCCAGGACCTGGCGCTCGCGGACGGCGAGACGCCGGTCGACGGCGTCTTCGTCAAGCAGCGCTGCCGCAAAGAGATCGACGGCAATACCACCGCCTCGCTCGCGACCCGCTATCTGCGCAAGCCCGGCCAGAGCCGCCTCGATCCGCATACCGGCCGGGAGACGGCCGGCCAGTTCGAAAGCACGGCGAGCTTCGAGCTGGTGCGAACGGGACCGTAGCCCACGTTGGTTCGTAGGGCAGGCGCCATCCGGACCTTGACGCCATCTCCGCCGGCCATGGCGCCGTAACCCGCCAGCTGAGTTTGTTTGATCCACCGTTGGTGGGTTACGGCGCGAAGAGCGCTTAACCCACCCTACGGTGCCTGGGTCGTAGGGGCGCCCCTTGTGGGCGCCCGCGAGGCCCTAAAGCCCGAACACGAACAGCATGGTCTGGTTGCGCTGCTCCTTGAGCTCCGGGGTATTGATGTGCCGGCCCATCGCGATCCGGCTCAGGCCGGACAGGATCGCCACATATTGCTTGCCGCCGACCTCGAACGTCATCGGCGGGGCGTCGAAGCCGACCCCGACATTGATCTTCCAGAGCGTCTGCATGGTGGCGTCGTCGAACGCCATCATGGTGCCGTCGGTGAAGCCCGTGAACACGACGCCGCCGGCGGTGGCGAGCGCGCCGGCATAGTTGGGATACGGGATGTGGGCCTTGAACTTGACCTCGCCGGTCAACGGATCGATCGCCGACATGTCGGATTCGGAACGCTCGTTGGTCTTGGCGCGCGGGCCGCCGCGCATCTCGTCGCCGACCTTGATGCTGAGCTTGGGATCCTGGGTGACCTCGGCGCAATTGGTGAGCGCCGGCACGTACAGGAGCTTGGTCTTCGGGCTGTAGGTGGAGGGCCAGAAGTTGTTGCCGCCGCCCGGCGACGGGCACATCTTCTTGGTAGGCTCGGTCAAGGTCGGGGTGGCGACGCCCGCATACATCTGGATCTCGGCGCCGGGCACATAGTCGATCGGCTTGCCGGTCTTCTGGTCGATGCCCTTGGTCCAGTTCACGTTGTCGAGATAAGGCTTCGCCACCACGGTCTGCCCGTTGCTGCGCTCCATGGTGTAGATGAAGCCGTTGCGGGCCGAGTGCGTGATCAGATGGCGGGTCTCGCCGTTGACCTGCCCGTCGATCAATATATGGGTGCCTTCCTCGTCATAGTCCCAGTGGTCGCCGGGGGTGAACTGGAAGTACCAGTTCATCTTGCCGTCGTCGGGATTCCAGGAGATCACGCTGTCGGTGTAGAGGTTGTCGCCCGGACGGTAGCTCGCGTCGAACATCGGAACCGGGTTGCCGGTGCCCCAGATGAGCTGGTTTGACGCCACATCATAGGTTCCGGTCACCCACATGGCGCCGCCGCCGGTCTGCCAGGCGTTGTTCTTGTCCTTCCAGGTCTCGCTGCCGGGCTCGCCCGGCGCCGGGATCACGTATTTACGCCATTCGAGCTTGCCGGTCTTGCCGTCGACCGCCGCGATATAGTCGCGCACGCCGCGATCCCCGCCAGCGGCCCCGACGATGATCTTGTCCTTGACGGCGAGCGGCGCGGCGGTGATCTGCACGTCCGACTGCCCCTCGGCCAGGTTGGTTTCCCACGCCACCTTGCCGCTGTCCTTGTCGGTCGCGATGACGCGCGGCGGATAGTTGGCGATCGAGATCACGAAATTGCCCCACAAGGCGGCGCCGCGGTTGGAAAGCGGGGTCTTCTCCTGCTTGGGATCCATGCGCCAGATGATGCGGGCGGCATCTCCCGAACGGACGTCGATCTTGTAGACGATGCCCCACAGGTCGACCACGTACATGAACCCGTCCTCGACCAGCGGGGTCGCCTCCAGGTTCTCGCCCAAAGAGGTGCCGCCGAGCGCCACCGCATAGGCGAGCTTGAGGCTCTTGACGTTGTCCTTGTTGATCTTGTCGAGCGGCGAGTAGCGCTGGCCGTCATAGGTGCGGTGGTTCATCAGCCAGTTCTGCGGCTCCGGATTGGCCAGCCGCTGCGGCGTGACCTCGGCGGCCAGCGCCGGCCATGCCGCCAGCACCACGCCGCCCAGCAGCGCGGCCTTGAGGGAATGTCCATGATATCTGCTCATTGCGATTCCTCCGTGAATGGTTGTTGCTTGATTAAGCGGGTCAGCGCACCCATCCGGTTGTCATGGCCGGACTTGTTCCGGCCATCCCGATTAGGAGTGCACAGTGCCTGCCTTGCCGAGATCGCCGGGACAAGAGGGCGTTTACGCCCGTCTTCGCGGGCTATGCCCGACGATGACACTGAATGTATTCGAGTCCCTGCTCTACGGCGCATAGATGGCGCGATTGTACCAGGAAATGCAATCGATGCTGAGCACGCGCTCGCTGCCGTCGAACAGGGCCGCAATCTTGCCGCCCGAGGCCTTGTAGTGGAACTCCTTCACCTTGTCGGGCACCGTGATGGTCGCATTGCGCATGATGTCCAGGTTCTGATCGACCTTGAAGATCTGATAGAAGCTCGGATTGACGCTGGAGAAGAACTTCGTCTCGTTGCTGGCTTTGCGGCCGATGCCGCGGTCGTATTTCAGCTGCAGCTCCATATGCTCGCCGCTCGCCGCGGTGAATTCCCATTGCTCGCTGGTCTGCGCCTGCGGGGCAGCGGTGGTCGAGCGCTCCATGCGGTGGGTGGTGGCCAATTGATAGACCCCGAACGGTCCGGGCGCCTCCTTGGGATCGCTGGTGAGCCCATGGATGAGCATCTGGGCGACCGCGGTGCTGCCGGCCTGCTTGATCGGAATGGCGAGATAGACCATCTGGCCGGATCCGGCCGGCGCGCCGTCGGGCGCCGTGACGTTGATGCGGTCGATGAAGATCATGCGCAGATTGGCGTCCTTGGCGGCGCCCTGGGTCGCGACGGCGGGCTCGGCACCGGCCGGCAGCATCGCCTTGAGGGCCGCGTCCGGAACATGGAAGTCGAGCTGCATGCGGGCTTCCGCGCTCTGCTCCAGCAAGGTTTCGGCATGCGCCATCGCGCAAGCCGCCAGCAGCACCCCTAGGGCTGCGGCCGAAGTCTTTCCAATCATCACGCACCTCCCGTTTCTCGTGGCATATTCGCTCGGACGATTTCTCTCGGCGGCATTTTTGCTTGCCGGGTCTCCGCAAAGCGTCCTGTCAAAAGCCCCCGACGCGACCTAGTATAGCACGCGAACTTCTCCCCGCTCTTGCAAGTTGGGACCCTTTCGATGCGCGGCCCGCGACTGCTTTTGCTGCTGGTGGCCAGCCTGCCGATCGTGCCGACGGGCATGTCGGTCGCGCGCGCTGCCGACCCGGAAGCCTTTCTGGCGGGCGCCACCAAGAGCTGCATCGAATGCGAGCTGCCCGGCCGGGCGCTGGCCGAGCGGGACTTCCAGCGCGCCCGGCTCGATCGCGCCAATCTGGAAATGGCCGACCTGTCGGGGGCGAGCCTGTTCCGCGCCACCCTCCTGCGCGCCAATCTCAAGGGCGCCAAGCTCGCCAAGGCCAACCTCAATCTGATCGACGCCAAGGGGGCGGACCTGCAGGGCGCGGATCTGAGCCAGGCCCTGCTGTTCGAAGCGGACTTCTCCGGTGCCAACTTGGCAGGGGCGAACCTGCGCGGCGCCAAGCTCGGGCGCGCCCGCTTCAATCAGGCCGACCTCACTGGCGCCGTGCTCGCCGGCTCCGACCTTCGCGAGGCCCGGCTCGCCGGTGCCAGGCTCGCCGGTGCCGACATGCGTGGCGTCATCCTGGACGGCCTCAACCTGCGCCAGATGGACCTGCGCGGCATCGACTTTACCCTGTCCGACATGGTCGAGACCAATTTCACCGAGGCCAATCTGAAAGGTGCCCAGCTGGCGGGCGTCAATCTCTACGGCGCCAACCTGCACGGCGCCGATCTGCGCGACGCCAACCTGGAGGGCGCCAACCTGGAGAACGCCATCCTGAGCGACGCGCTGCTGGAGGGCGCCAAGTTCGACGCCGCCATCATGCCAGACGGCCGGCGCGCGCCGTGAGGCGGCCTATCAATCAAGGCTTCAGGTATTTCGGATCAAGCAACTCAAACCGGGTCGAGCTCTCGAACTGGCCTGACGTATAGTCGCCGGTCGCCGGGTCGATGTCGCTCTGGCCGGGCTTGCGCAGGAAGCGCGCGTCGAGCGTCATGCGGCGCTCTTGGGTCGTCTTCTCGCAGTGCTGCTTGATGAAGATGCCGCCGACCGGGGTCTCGCCTTGCTCCGCCGGCAAATCGGCGCAGCTCCAGCTGGCCGGATCGTAGTGGTTGATGATGGCGAGGCGCAGCAGCTGCGCCATGCGACGCTCGACCGGCGACGCGCGCGGGTCGCTGACGAAGCGTAGCCCGCGCAGCACGCCGCCGTCGTCGAACAGCACCGACAGGATGATGGGATGACCGGCGACCCGGGTGCCGGTGCGGCTGCCCGCATAGAGCGGGTCGTCGATGGCGCGGCCGATGAACTCGGCCTCGTCGTCGAAGCGGGCATAGACCTCGTGCAGGCCGCTTGCCTCGGCGCGGCATTTGCCGAAACCGGTCCAATCTTCGATCCGCTGGCGCGGCGGGCCGCCGTTGCTGCCGCAGGCTAGCTCGCCGAAGCCATCCATGGTCATGGACGGCGCCTGCAAGCCGAGCCTGAGGCCGTGGATCTCGCCGGTGTCGGGCTTCTGGGCGTGCGCCGGCAGGATGGCGAGCCCGAGCAGCCAGACCACCAAAGCGCACGCCAAGCTATAGGGTGGGCAACGCGCCCGGACCGCAGCTCGAGCAAAGCGGCACAGCGCTTCGGCGCGTTGCCCACGCGTCGAAGGCTGCGGCGAGACCGCGTGGGCAAAATTGCGCAACGCCCCGCGATCGTCGTCGCCGTGCCTGGCAATTTTGCCCACCCTACCCTCGGCCTACAATGCAAACACGTACAGCATCGACGCCGTCGAGGTGTTCTTGAGCTCGGGCGAATCCTGCCAGACCGCGGCGGTCTGCTTGGAGCCCATCAGCACCGCGATGTATTGCTTGCCGTTGACCGAATAGGTGATCGGCGGCGCGTTGATGCCGGTGCCGGCGTTGAAGGACCAGACCTCCTTCAAGGTGCGGGCATCGTAGGCGTAGAGCGTGCCGTCGAGCTGGCCGATGAACACCAGGTTGCCGGCGGTCGCCAGCACGCCGCCGTAGTTCGGGTAGGTCATCTTGACCGAGGCCTTCATCTCGCCGGTCGCAGGATCGACCGACTTGAGGGCCCCGTAGCGGCGTGGCGCTATGTTCTTGGTCTGGCCGCCGCCGAAACGCTCGCGCGGCTTCACGGTTCCGCCCTGGTCCACGAAGCTCGGCTGCTCCACGTTCGTGATGGAATCGCAGCCTTCGGCGGTCGGAATGAACAGCAGGCCGAGCTCGGGATTGTAGGCCGAGGGCTCCCAGTTCTTGCCGCCGTTGTGGGACGGGCAGGTCTTGGACGGTCCCTCCCCGCGCATGCCGTGGCTGCCCGGGGCATAGACCTGGACATCCTTGGTGGGGTCGTAGTTGAGCGGCTTGCCGGTCTTGGGGTCGAGCCCGGGCGTCCAGGTCAGCTCGTCGACATATTGCTTGCCGGCCACGAAGGCGCCGTTGGTGCGGTCAAGCGCATAGTAGAAGCCGTTGCGGGCCGCATGCACCACCAGCTTGCGATCCTCGCCGTTGACCTTGGCGTTGATGATCGGGTGCTCGGAGATCTCATCGAAGTCGTAGGGGTCGTTGGGGGTGTATTGGAAACCCCATTTGATCTGGCCATCGGCCGGATTGAGCGCCAGCACGCTCGCCGCCCACTTGTTGTCGCCGGGCCGGTACTGCGGGTCGTAGTCAGGCCCGGCATTGCCGACGCCCTGGTAGATGGTGTCGGTATCACGGTCGTAGGTGGCGGTTTCCCAGACCGAGCCGCCCCCGTGCTGCCAGCGGTCCTGGCCGTCCTTCCAGGTCTCGTTGCCGGGCTCGCCCTTGCCCGGGATCGTGAAGGTGCGCCACAGCTGCTTGCCGGTATTGAGGTCGGTGCCGTCGATATAGCCGCGGATGCCGAACTCGCCGCCGGCGGCGCCCACGATCGCCACGTCGCGCACCACCAGCGGCGCCAAGGTGAGCGTCTCGCCCAGTGCCGGATCGGCGACCTTGCGCTCCCACACCTTCTCGCCGGTCGCCTTGTTGAGGGCGAACAGCCGGCCATCGAGCGAGATCGAGATGATCTTGTCCTTCCACAGCGCCACGCCGCGGTTGTCGACCCCGCAGCAGGCCACGTCGCCGGCCCAGGCCTTGTCGGTGCCGGGATCGAACTTCCAGCGGAACGTGCCCTTCTTGCCGTTGGACACGTCGATCGCATAGACCGAGCCCCAGCCGTCCGGCACGTACATGACGCCGTCCTCGACGATCGGGGTGGCTTCGAGATTGCCGAACTTGTAGCGGGTGCCGCCGCCTTCGAAGCCGCCGAGCGCGACCGTGAAGGCGACCTTCAGGTTCTTGACCGTGTCGGTATTGATCTCCTTCAGCGCCGAGAACCGGTGCCCCTGGTAGTTGCCATGATGCAGCAGCCAGTTCTGCGGCTCCTTCTCGACACTGTTGGCGCGCTCGAAGGTCATGTCGGCCGCCCGCACCGGCGTGAGCGAGGTGGCGACCAGGAGCGAGCTCATCAGGGTACCGGCCAGTGACAGCGTTCGTATTGTTCTCATGACACGTCCTCCCTTGTTGCTGCCGTT
>DASYFD010000011.1:0-30591 GCA_036498625.1 Xanthobacteraceae bacterium
TCACCCAGAGCGGGTCAGGCTGTCGCGCACCTTGCTCATTAGCCCGAACGTCATCTGATCGAAGAGCCGAAACGGCGAATCGAGAAACTGCAGGGGCGAGATCGGCTCGCGAAGAAGCGATTGGGTCGTGAGAACGGACCGGATCGAGTCGAAGAATCTCAGCTTGGCCGGGCCCAGCATGTGATGCAACCGCGGTGGCGTGTCGCGGAGCATGTTTGCGAAATGCTGGGACTCCCCGATCAGCTTGCGTTCCGGATCAAGCCCCTTGTTTGCGCCGTGCCGGCGATAGCGCACCAGACGCTCCTCGACGATGAAGATGGCGTGGTCCCAGGACAGGCGCCTCCACATGTCCCAGTCCTCGCAATTGATCAACGCTTCATCGAAGCCGCCGAGAGACCGCAGCGCCGACGCCCGGACCATGGCGGCGGAGCCGCCGGACACGAAATTGCCGAGCATCAAGGCCTCGGCATAGGACAATCCGCCGGGTAAAGGTGCCAGCCCCGGATTCGCAATCGGCCCGTGAGCATCAAAGACGCTGAAATCGCATGCGATCAGGTCGGCTCCCGAGTGCCGCGCCGCCGCCATCTGGGCAGCCAGCTTGCGATTCTCCCAAAGATCGTCGTCGTCCAGAAACGCAATCCATTCGCCGCAGGCGCGCTTTATGCCGGCGTTCCGCGCGGCCGCGACGGTCGAATATTCGGTTCTGACGAAATGGACGCTGGCGCGGCAGGCAAAGCGCTCCGCCGCGCGTACCGAGTCTGGCGTCGCCCCGTTGAGAACGACGATGATCTCATTGTCATCAAACGTCTGCGCGATGGCGCTCTCGAGCGCGGCAGTCAGCATCTCCGGACGGTCGTGCGTCGGGATGACGATTGAAACCGCAGGGGAGGTCAGAGCCCAATCTCCGTTTCGGTCCTTCGACCATACCTTCTCCGGGTGGTTGCAAGTTAACATTGTTGGTTGAACGAGCAAGCAAATTGTTTATGATAATTTTATGCTGCGCCGGGTGTCAGACGATTGCTTGCGGCTCCTCGGATCTCGTGTGGTCTGACATTAGGCCGCGGTCGCGCTTCGAAACGGGATGGCGCCGCAATCGGCGCTGGCTACCCAACAACAACTTCGGACTCGAATTCTGGAGGCCCTATTCGGTCTTGTATTTCCGCTCGAGCGCGTCGAATTCGGCCTTGCCGACCAGCCGCTGGCGCTCGGCGAAATCGACCGCGAGCCGGGCCGCATCGCCCATCCGTCCATCCTGGCGCAGCACCGACAGCGCCTCCTGCATCCCGCGCAGCGCCGACTGCAGCGCCACGTTGGCATAAAGGACGGCGGCGAAACCGAGTTCGCGCAGCTTCGGGTTCGGCAGCTCGGGGGTCCGCCCGCCGAGCACGATGTTGATGATCTGGGGCCAAGGCAAAAGCCGCGGAATAGCGGCGACATCGTCGAGGGTTTGCGGGGCCTCGACGAAGCCGACGTCTGCGCCGGCTTCCCGATAGGCGGTGGCGCGCTCGATCGCGGCCGCAAAGCCGTGGGTCGCGATGGCGTCGGTGCGCGCCACGATCAGCAAATCCGGATCGCTGCGGGCATCGACCGCGGCCTTGATCTTGGCCACCATCTCGGCTTGCGGAATGACCGCCTTGCCGTCGAAATGGCCGCAGCGCTTGGGAAACACCTGATCCTCAATCTGGATCGCGTCGGCGCCCGCGCGCTCCAGCACCTTGACGGTGCGCACGAGATTGACCGCATTGCCGAAACCGGTATCGGCATCGACCATCAGCGGTCCCGGAAAGACGCCCCGGATGGCCGCCACATGATCGGCGAGCTCGGTGAGCGTGACCAGGCCGTTGTCCGGAATGCCGAGAAACGTATTGGCGATGCCGGCTCCGGTCACGTAGGCGGCGGCAAATCCGAGATCGGCCACCACCCGGGCCGCCAGGGCATTGCTCACGCCCGGCAGCACCACGGCGGCGCCCGGCTCAAGCAGCGCGCGAAAGTCGCGACGCACAGAGCGCTCTGTCATCGATTGATTCTCCTGTCGGCGGCTTATAGGGGCTGTTGCAGGTCAGCGGATAGATGGCGAATATGCGGGCGATGGCCTCGTATGGCCAGCTGCCAAAATCCGCGCGCAGGGCTCACCGCAAGGAAACCGAAACGCAATGGCCAGGCTTCCGATCACCTTTGCCTGCGGGCTCTACGACCGTATGTTGCCGCTCTACACCAAGGAGGTCCAGGCCGAGGGGATCGATCTCAATTTCCTCACCATCGACAGTCCGCGGGAGATTTTCGACCGGATGTCGGGCGCGCTGGAGTTCGATGCCTCGGAAATGTCGAGTTCCGAGTTCATCGCCCGTTTCGCCGCCGGCGATTGTCCGTTCGTGGCGCTGCCGGTGTTTCCCTCGCGCGTGTTCCGGCATGGCTATATTGCGGTCAATCGCAAGGTTGTCCGCACGTCGGCCGATCTCGCCGGCAAGCGCATCGGCGTCCCGCTCTACACCATGACGGCGGCGATCTTCATTCGCGGCCTGCTGCAGCACGATTGCGGGGTCGACCTGTCGCAGGTGCGCTGGGTCGAGGGCGCCATGAACGAGGCCAAGCCCCATGGCCATCCGACCAGGCTCGCGCTCGCCAAGGCGATCGCGATCGAGCCCGCCGGCGGCCGGTCCCTGAGCGATCTCATCGCGGCCGGCGAGATCGCGGCCACCATCGGGACCAGCCTGCCGGACGCGATGAGCCGCAACCCCGATATCGTGCAGCTGTTTCCCGACCACCACGAGCGGGAAAAGGATTATTACCGCCGTACCCGGATTTTTCCCATCATGCACCTGGTTGCCCTGCGCCGGGAGATCTACGAGCAGCATCCGTTCGTGGCCACCAGCCTTTACCGGGCATTCTGCGAGGCCAAGGATCTGGCGCTGGAAAAGATGCGCTATCCCGGCACCTTGCGCTATATGCTGCCCTGGATGCGGTCGCAGATCGCGGAGATCGACGAGGTTTTTGGCGGCGATCCCTGGCCTTACGGGGTTGAGGCCAACCGGGCGACGCTCGAGGCGCTGGTGCAATATCTGGCGGAGCAGGGCTTGATTGCCGCCCCGGTTCCGGTCGAGAAGCTGTTTGTTCCCACCTTCGGTCTTGCTTGATGAGGACCGGTGTCATCGCCGGGCTTGTCCCGGCGACCTCGATAAGGGAAGCACTGTGCCATCCTGATCGAGATGGCCGGAACCAGTCCGGCCATGACAACCAGAGAATTCAACCTGAGCGAAGGTTACCCCACGAGGACTTGGAGCTCCAGCGATGAAACTCGCAAGTTATCTGGCGGACGGAAGCGCCGCTTTCGGGGTGGTGACCAATGACGGCGTCATCACAATGAACGAGCGTCTGGGCGGGCGCGCCGCCGGCCTCAAGGAGGCGTTGGCCTTGGGCCTCATCCCGCAGATCGCGCAAGCGGCGGCCGCCGCCAAGCCCGACCGCAAGCTCACCGACATCACCTTCCTGCCCGCGATCCCGAATCCCGAGCTGATCGCCTGCGCCGGCATCAACTATCGTTCGCATGCGAGCGAGACCGGGCGCGACATTCCCAAGCAACCGAGCATGTTCATCCGGCGCGCCAACACCCTGGTGGGGCACGAGGGCGAGATGATCCGCCCGACCGTATCGAGCAATTTCGATTTCGAGGGCGAGCTTGCGATAGTGATCGGACGCGGCGGGCGGCATATCGCAGCCGAGCGGGCGCTCGATCATGTCGCCGGCTATACCTGCTTTGTCGACGGCAGCGTGCGCGACTATCAGAAGTTCTCGGTCACCTCCGGCAAGAATTTTCCCGGCACCGGGCCGCTCGGGCCGTGGATCGTGACCCGCGACGAAATCCCCGATCCCACCCGCCTGACCCTCACCACCCGCCTCAACGGCAGCGAGATGCAGCGCTCGGGCACCGACCTTCTGATCTACTCGATCCCGCAGATCATCGCGTTCTGCTCCGACTTCACCCCGCTGGCGCCGGGCGACGTGATCGCCACCGGCACCCCGGATGGCGTCGGCCACCGCCGCACGCCGCCGCTCTGGATGAAGGCCGGCGACGTGCTGGAGGTGGAGATCACCGGCATCGGCACGCTGCGCAGCACCATCGTGGACGAGAAGCCGTAATTCGCCTGCCTCGCCACCCCAAAAGTTGCCTGAACCCGCTTTGCCCGAACATGCAAGGATGAGACATGACCGACATCGAACGCGTCGCCACCCGCATTTCCATGAATGAGCTCGAGCGGCGCTGGGCGGCGGTCCGTCGCGAGATGGGGGCGCGCGGCATCGACGCCCTGGTCATGCAGAACGCCAGCGACTGGCTCGGCGGCTACGTCAAATGGTTCACCGATGTGCCGGCTCACAACGACTATCCACGCACCGTCATCTTTCACCGCGATGATCTCATGACCCTGGTCGAGATGGGCGCCACTGGGCGGCGCGACAAGCTCGGCGGCAAGGACGTGAACAATCCCGGCATCGGCGAGATCATCTACAGTCCTTCGTTCTTCTCCATCGTCTATACGCACGACTACGACCCGGTCCTGGTCGCCGCCGAGCTCAAGCAGCGGGGCTACAAGACCATCGGCCTGGTGGGGCGCGGCGCGCTGCCGAGTGGCCTGGTCGATGCCATCCGCAACGGCGTCACCGCCACGCTGGTCGATGCCAGCGACCTCGTCGATCACATCAAGGCGATCAAGAGCCCGGAGGAGATCGCGCTGTTGCGGGCCACCGCCGCCATGCAGGACGCCGTGTTCGCCAAGGTGGTGGCGGCCATCAAGCCAGGCATGCGCGACTGCGATCTGGGCGCCATCGCGCAATACGAAGGGCAGCGGCTCGGCAGCGAGCAAGGAATCTTCCGCGGGTCCTCCGAGCCGCTCGGCCGGCCGGCGATCCTGCGTGGCCGGCATTTCCAGGACCGGGTGCTGCAGAAGGGGGACTACATCTCGCTCCTGATCGAGAACAACGGCCATGGCGGCTACTACACCGAGCTCGCCCGCACCATGGTGCTGGGCAAGGCCTCATCCGAGCTGCGCGATGCTTTCGCAGTGGTATGCGAGGCGCAGCAGCACACCGCTCAGAACCTCAAGCCCGGCGCCTCCTGCGCCGACATCTACGCGGCCCACAACACCTTCATGCAGAGCCGGGGCGCGCCGCCCGAGAGCCGGCTGTTCGGCCACAGCCAGGGCTACGACATGGTCGAGCGGCCGCTGCTGCGCGCCGACGAGCCGATGCGGCTGACCGCCGACATGTGCATGGCGGTCCATCCGGGGTTTCCCACCAAGACCAATTTCGTCTTCATCTGCGACAACTTCCTCATCCATAAAGACGGATCGGTCGAGCACATGCACAAGGCCGAGCAGAAGATTTACGAGATGTGAGCCGCTTGCGGCGGCAATTCGCCCGCCTTGGCGAGCCGCGTCATCCAATATTCCCAGGCCCGGCCCATCGGCCGCTCGCGCAGACTGTAGGCCTCCGCCTGATTGGCCTCACCCGGCGTCAGCGGCGAAACCTCGCCCAGGGCCTGCGCCCGCAGCTGCAGCTCGGCATTGCGGTGGGAGAAGATCGTACGGAACACGGTCTCCTGCAGGGTGGCACCCACCACGGTGGCGCCATGGCGGCGCATCAGCACCATGGCGTTCGAGCCGAGCGCCCGCGCCAGCGACAGTCCCTGCGCGGACGTGGTGACCACCATCGGGGTGTCGTCGAACTCATCGCGGCTGTCCCAGAACGGCACCGTGCCCCCCATGGTGGCGCCGAGGCCGACCAGCGGCTGCAGCGCGACCCCGGTGACGCAGAACGGCAGGATCGACATGGAATGATGATGACACACCGCGTTCACGTCCGGGCGCAGCTGATAGATGCAGCCGTGGATCACGCATTCCCCATAGGGCAGATCGCTGGTCTGCGTGAGCAATTTGGAATCGAGCGAGAATTCCAGGATGTCGGACGGCTCGATCAGCTCCGGGCTGCGCGAGCGCGCCAGCAGATAGCGCGCGGGATCGGCCGGATGGCGAATGCTGATATGGCCGAAGCCGTCCAGCACGCCCTCATGGGCGACGATGCGGTTGGCCAGCGCCAGCTGATAGCAGGCATCATCGAGAGCATTCGGCATGGGGGAGTCCTTTCAAAGAATGATCCGCTACTCTTGTCATGGCCGGGCTTGTCCCGGCCATCGCGACAAGAAAGGCACCGCCGTGCCAGTCTAAGCGAGATGGCCGGGACAAAGCCCGGCCATGACAACTCGCGCACCGGCGTGACACCGGCGTGCCGCTATGGCACCGATGCCTGCCGTCACGCAATGAGGAAAGACATGAGCAAGCCATTGAAGCTGCCGCCGATCCGGCGGGTCATCACCGGTCATGACCGCAACAATGTGGCCAAGGTCCTCATCGATGGCGCGGCCACCAATACAAAAAGCGGCGCCTCGGGCGCCACCTCGACGTTGATCTGGTCGACCGACTCGACGCCGGCAGACTGCGCGATCGGGGACGACATCGAGGATCTGGGCGCCCGCATCATCGGCACGCCGCCGCCCGAGAACGGCACGCGCTTTGCGGTCATCGAGTTTCCGCCCGGCAATCCGGGGCGCATGCACCGCACCGAGACCATCGACTATGTGGTGGTGATCTGCGGCGAGCTCGACATGGACATGGACAATTCCACGGTACGGCTCAAGGCCGGCGACGTGCTGGTGCAGCGCGCCACCAACCATGCCTGGGTCAATCGCGGCAAAGAGACCGCTCGCGCCGCCTTCGTGCTGCTGGATTCCAAGCCGCTCGGCATCGGCCACCCGATCGTGCGCGGCATGAAGGCGGGGTAGGCAGAGACGATCCGCTTTTCCCGGACGCGGTGCAGCGCGAAGCCCTTGCGGAGCGGTGCGCCGCAGATCCGGGATCGTTCCACACTCTGCATCTGGAACGACCCCGGATCAGCGGAGCGTCACTCCACTTCGTTTCGTGCCGCACCGCGTCCGGCGAAAGTCCATCGGCTCTCACTTCAAATCGAGCTTGAACAGCCGGATCGCATTCTGGCGCCCGATCTTCACTCGGTCACCCTCGCTGATGGGGGCGGCATCGAACCAGTCCGCCGCATCGCCGACCGCCTCGAACGGATAATCGGTCGAGAACATGATGCGGTCGGCGCCGATCTCCAGCATGGCATCGATCAAGGTCTGGCTGCGGAAATTGCCGGCGGTGGTGAGGTGGAAGTTGGCGCGGAAATAGTCGCCGATCGGCTTTTGGGCCGGGCAGCGATGGGCGGCCTTGGCCCAATTGTTGCGGTTGTCGACCCGCCACAGGCTGTAGGGCAAGCCTTCCCCGAGATGACCGAGAATGATGTTCAGGCGCGGGCAGCGATCGAGCAGGCCCGATCCCATCAGCCGCAGCGCATGGGTGGCGGCCTCCACCCCGAACCCCCAGGTCGGGCCCAGCAGCCAGGAATGTCCCTCATAGATCCCCGCCCAGGCCGGCAACGGGTTGCGTGGGTGCAGATAGAACGGCACGTCCAGGCGCTCGACCGTCTCCCAGAACGGCCAATAATCCGGCGTATCGTAATAGAGCGCCGCATTGGGATCAGCGACCTGCGAAAAGCCGTTGACCAGCGCGCCACAAAACTTGAGCTCGTTGACGCAGCGCTCCAATTCGCACGCCGCCAGCTCGGGATCCTGCATCGGCAAAGCAGCAAGACCGGCAAAGCGATCGGGCCGCCGTGCCACCTCCCCGGCCAGTTCGTCGTTGGCTCGGCGCGCAATCTCAGCGGCTTGGCCGGGATCGGCCAAACCCTGCACGGTCGGGGCGTTGAGCGACAGGATCATCATCTCCATGCCATGAGCATCCATCACGGCGATGCGCTCATCCTGCACGTCGATCAAACGGCGGCTCAATTCCGGCCAGCACCGGTCGGGCAGGAATACGCCCGAATCCGCCAGCGTCTCGGCGATCGCGAAGTGCTCCTCCAGCCCGATTTTCCCCTGCATCCCGACCTCCACCCGGCGCCGCCTCTCGCTATCTGGAGCAAGCAAGGCGGCCGCCCATAATCATTGCCCGCTCTCGCGCTTCCTCGATATACTGCCGGCGCGCTCGACTATGCCCTGGATCAAGGGGCTGGGAAGCGAAGAATTCTGGGAGAGACGGAAATGATCGGATCATCACATATCCGCGCCGCCTGGGCGGGCGTCGCCGCGCTGGCGCTCGCCGGCAGCACCGCCACTACGGCATCGGCGCAGACCATCAAGATCGGGTTGATCAACAGCTATTCCGGATTCCTCGCCCAGGCCGGCGACCAGATGCAGAAGGGCATCGACCTCTATATCAAGGAGCACGAGAAGGACCTGCCGCCGGGCGTCAAGATCGAGATCATCAAGCGCGACGACGCCGCCGCTCCCGAGACCGGCAAGCGCGTCGCCCAGGAATTGATCACGCGCGATCACGTCCAGCTGCTGCTGGGCGTCGTGGGCTCGCCGATCGCAGCCGCCATCGCGTCGCTCACCCAGGAGGCCAAGGTCCCGCTGGTGATCACCAACGCGGCGGGCGCCGCCATACCGCGCATCTCACCCTATGTGGTGCGGTTCTCGTTCACGCTCTGGCAGCAGGCCTATCCGCTCGGGCAATGGGCCGCCAAGCAGGGCTGGAAGACCGCCTATACGGCGGTGAGCGATTTCATTCCCGGCCACGACACCGAAGCGGCCTTCACCAAGGGCTGGACCGACGCCGGCCTGAAGATGGTGGGCTCGGTGCGTTTCCCGACCACCAATCCGGATTTCGCGCCGTTCGTGCAGCGCATCAAGGACGCCAAGCCGGACGTCGCCTTGATCTGGCCGCCGGCCGGCGAGCAGGCCACCTCGGTGCTCAAGGCGGTGCGGGACCTCGGCCTGCGGCAGGCCGGTGTCAATATCGTCTCCACCCAGGATCTGGTTCCGGACGAGGAATTGCCCAATATGGGCGACGTTGCGCTCGGCCTGGTCACGGCCGGCACCTATTCGAGCGCGGCTGACCGGCCGGCCAACAAGGCCTTCCTGGCGGCCTGGAACAAGGAATATGCCGGCAAGGCCATTCCTGATTTCCTGTCCGCGCACGGCTGGGACGGCATGTCGGCGGTGTTCGACCTCATCAAGGAGACCAAGGGCAAGTTCACCGGCGACGAGGCGATCAAGTTCCTGGCCAACTGGAAGACCGCCAACAGCCCGCGCGGCTCGATCTCGATCGACCCGGCGACCCGCGACATCGTCCAGAACATCAACATGCGCAAGACCGAGATGAGGGACGGCAAGCTCGCCAATGTGGAGTTCGACACCATCCCCAACGTCAAGGATCCGTGGAAGGAGCAGAACCCTCCCAAATAAGCCTGCCTTACGGCGACAGTGGCCGGTTGCGCGTGCCGGCCGCGTCGATCTCTGCTCCACGCTGCGGCGTTGCTTGAGATCATGGGCGACCTTCTGTCCGCTGCGATCAGCATTGCGTTCCATGGCCTCGCCATGGCGATGGTGCTCTACCTCATCTCGGTCGGGCTCTCGGTGACCATGGGGTTGATGGGCTTCGTCAACCTGGCGCATGGCGCCTTCGCGATGGCGGGCGGCTATGCGCTCACCACCCTGATGGGCCGCCTCCACCTGCCCTTCGCGCTGGCGCTCGCCGGCGCGATCGTCATCGTGGTGCTGGCCAGCTTCGTGCTGGAGCGGCTGCTCTACCGGCCGCTCTATGGGGCCGACGAGCTCGACCAGGTCCTGATGACCATGGGATTGATCTTCATGACGGTCGGCGCCGCCACCTATTTCTGGGGACCGGTCGCGCAACCGGTCCACCCGCCGGAGCTGCTCAGCGGCCAGATTCATCTCGGCTCCCGGGATTTTCCAACCTACCGCAGCTTCCTCATCCTGTGCGGCGTGGTGCTGGTCACCGGCCTGTGGCTCGCGCTCGAGCGCACGCGCTTCGGGGCTCAGGTGCGCGCCGCGGTCGACAATCTGCGCATGGCGCAATCGATCGGCATCAATACGTCGCAACTGTTCGCCCTCACCTTCGCGCTCGGCAGCGGCCTCGCGGCGCTCGGCGGCGCGCTCGGCGCCGAATTCCTTCCGATCGTTCCGGGCTATGCACTCGGCAACCTGGTCTATTTCCTGATCGTGGTCGCGGTCGGCGGGCTCGGCAGCATCCGCGGGCCGTTCGTGGCCGCGCTGCTGGTCGGCATGGCCGATACCGCCTTCAAATATATCGCGCCCGAGCTCGGCGCCTTCTTCATCTACGCGCTGACCATGGCGATCCTGCTGTGGCGGCCGCGCGGCCTGTTCGGGCGTGCCTGATGGTCGCCTCATCCGACATCGCTTCGCCCGCCATGCTCGACGCCTTCGCGCACCGGCACCGGTTGCGGGCCTATGAGGCGCTGCCCTGGCTGGCGGCGGTCGCGGCCTACTTCGTGTTTCCCGACTATCTGGCGCTGGGCGCGCAGATCCTGGCCACCATCCTGTTCGCGCTCTCGCTCGATCTGGTGCTGGGCTATGCCGGCATCGTCACGCTGGGGCATGCCGCCTTTTTCGGGACCGGCGCCTATACGGCCGGGATCCTGGCCGCCAATGGCTGGGGCGAGCCGATCAGCGGGCTCATCGCGGCCGGCGCCGCCGCCGGGGCGGTCGGGCTCGCCAGCGGCGTCATCATCCTGCGCACCAGCGGGCTCACGCTGCTCATGCAAACGCTGGTGGTGGCTGCACTGCTGTCCGAGCTCGCCAACAAGGCGACCCGGATCACCGGCGGCGCCGACGGGCTGCAGGGAATGGACGTGTGGCCGATCTTCGGCGCGTTCCGCTTCGATCTGTTCGGCCGCACCGCCTACATTTATTGCGCGGCCGTCCTTTTCATCGGCTGGCTCACGGTTCGATCGATCGTCTATTCGCCGTTCGGGCGCTCGCTGACCGGCATCCGCGAGAACGTGCTGCGCATGCATGCGGTCGGCTCGCCGGTGCGGCGCCGCAAGCTCATCGCCTACACGATCTCGGCCGCGCTGGCGGGCGTCTCCGGCGCCCTGATCGCGCAGACCGCGCAATTCGTGGGCTTGGGCGCGCTCGGGCTGGAGCGCTCCGGCACCATCCTGATCATGCTCATCATCGGCGGCATCGGACAGCTCTACGGCGCCTTCATCGGGGTGACGCTCTACATGATCGCGCAGGATCGCTTTTCCACCATCGATCCTGTGTTCTGGTATTTCTGGATCGGCCTGTTCATGATTTTCGTGGTGATTTTTGCGCGCGGCGGCGTGCTCGGCGTGATCGGGCGCGCACAGCGCAAAATCCGCAGGCCGTCATGACGCAAGCCGCGCTCGAAACCAAAGGATTATGCAAGAGCTTCGGCGCGCTGCCGGTGGCGAGCGACATCGATCTCCGCCTCGAAAACGGCGCCCGCCATGCGCTGATCGGGCCCAACGGCGCCGGCAAGACCAGCTTCGTCAATCTGGTTACCGGCGTGCTTTCCCCGAACGCCGGCCGCATCCTGCTCGGCGGCGAGGACATCACCCGGCTGACGCAAGCCGCGCGCGTCAAGCGGGGGCTGGTCCGCACTTTCCAGATCAGCGCGCTGTTCCGCCGCCTGACGCTGCTCGAGAACGTGACGCTGGCGATCTCCGAGCGCGAAGGCACGGCCGACGATCTCGTCCGGCCGGCGGGCCGGCACCGCCAGGTGATCGAGGAGGGCCATGCGCTCCTGCAAGCGCTCGGGCTGGCGCAGGAGGCACTGCGACCGGTCAACGAGCTTGCCTATGGGCGCCAGCGGCTGGCCGATATCGCCGTGTCGCTCGCCCTCAAGCCCAAGGTGCTGCTGCTCGACGAGCCCGCCGCCGGGGTCCCCTCGGGCGAGAGCGGCGCCATCGTCGACATGATCGAGCGGCTGCCCGCCGACATCGCGTTCCTGATCATCGAGCACGACATGGAATTGGTCTTCCGCCTGGCCAATCGCATCACGGTGCTTGTGCAGGGCAGCGTCCTGGTCGAAGGCTCGCCGCAGGACATCGCCGCGGATGCGCAGGTGCGACAGGTCTATCTCGGAGAGCGCGGACCGCGATGAGCACCCCGGACCGCGACGCCGACCTCACGCTCGAGCAGGTGCGCGCCGGCTACGGCCGCACCGTGGTGCTGGACGGCGTCTCGCTGGCGTTGCGCAGCGGCGCGACCCTGGCGGTGCTGGGACGCAACGGGGTCGGCAAGACCACGCTCATGTCCACCATCATCGGCCACACCACCCTGCATGGCGGCCGCATCCGCTTCCGGGGCGAGGACATCACGGCGCTGCCGGCCTATGGGCGCTGCCGCAGCGGCATCGGCTTCGTGCCGCAGGAGCGCGAAATCTTTCCCTCGCTGACACTGGAGGAGAACCTGACGGTGGCGGCGCGACCCGGCCGCTGGACGCTGTCCCGGGTCTACGATTTCTTCCCGCGGCTGGCCGAGCGGCGGCGCAACCGCGGCAATCAACTGTCTGGCGGCGAGCAGCAGATGCTGGCCATCGGTCGCGCCCTGATGGGCAATCCTGCGCTGTTGCTGATGGATGAGCCGCTCGAGGGGCTGGCGCCGGTCATCGTCGACGCTCTCTTGTCGGGTCTCGACCGCTTGAAGCGGGAGGACGATCTCGCGCTGTTGCTGGTCGAGCAGCACGCGCGGCTCGCGCTCGAGATCGCCGAGAACGCCATCATCCTCGATCGCGGCGCGGTGGTCTTTTCCGGCGCCAGCCGGACACTGCTGGACGCCCCTGACCGGCTCGCCAGCCTGATCGGCGTGGGCCGGCATTGATCGAAGCCGGAGCGACGCGCTTTTCGGAGCCTCGATGGCTTGCTACCATCGAAGCGGGTCCGGCGGTCACGATCCGTTTGGGAGGGAGACGGCAATGCGAAGAAACATGTGGCTTACGGCAATCGCCGGTTGGGCGTTGCTCGCTGGGCTTGGGCTTGGTGGCGCCGCCGCAGAGACCCGCACCACCTTGGACATCTATGTGGTCGACGTCGAAGGCGGCAACGCCACGCTGCTGGTTGCGCCCTCCGGCGAATCCCTGCTCATCGATACCGGCAATGTCGCCTCCGAGGCAGCGATCCGGGACGCCGATCGCATCCTGGCGGCCACCCGCGATGCCCGCCTCACCCAGATCGATCACCTGATCGTCACCCATTGGCACAACGATCATTTTGGCGGCCTCGCAGAGCTCGCCAAGCGCATCCCGATCCGGCATTTCATCGATCATGGCGCCAACGTCCAGCCGGCGCCCGCCGCCGACGATTTTCTGGCCAAGGTCTATCCGGAGCTCTACGCCAAGGCGAAGCACACGGTGGTCAAGCCGGGGGACCGGATCACGATTCCGGGCCTGGAGGTGCGGGTGGTGACCGCTGCAGGCGAGACCATCAAGGCCGCGCTGCCCGGCGCCGGCGCCGCCAACCCGTATTGCGCCACCTTCAAGCCGGGCGAGAACAATGCCGAGGACCCGATGTCGGTCGGCGTCCATGTCAAGTTCGGAAAATTCCGCACCATCCATCTGGGCGACCTGACCCGGAACAAGGAATTCGAACTGATGTGCCCCAATAACCGCATCGGCGCCGTCGACCTGCTCCTGGGCCTGCATCACGGGCAGGCCACCTCGAATTCCGAGGTCCTGGTCCACGCCACCCATCCGCGCGTCGCCATCATGAACAACGGCACCCGCAAGGGCGGCGAGCCGGAGACCATGCGGGTGGTCCATACCTCACCCGGTCTCGAGGATCTCTGGCAGATGCATTTCTCGCAGCTCAGCGGACAGGAATACACCGTGCCGAGCATATTCATCGCCAACATGCTCGATGATCCGCTTTCCGCCATGCCGATGGCGCCGATCGCGGCGCCACCGTTCGGATCCAACGCTCCGCCGCCGCCGGCGCACAACGGGCGGGCCTATTGGATCAAGGTCAATGCACAGAGCGACGGAACCTTCACCGTGACCAATACCCGCAACGGTTTTTCCAAGACCTATGCGGTCAATCGGCGGGCGGGAACGAACTGATCGAGGTGAGCCGCGTCGGGGCTCGGCCCGGCTCCTCGTCGCTCGGCGTCGATGGGTATTTGGCCAAAGTCTGGGAGCCGAGAGGTCAGCCGACGCTGGCAACGGGCTTGTCGCGAGCCGACATGACCATGGCCATGAGCTCCTGCTCGGTCATCGGTTTGGCAAACAGGTAGCCCTGACCGTTGTCGCAACCGAACTCCGCGAGCTTCTGGGCGTCTGCGCTCGTCTCGATGCCCACCGCCGACGCCTTGCTGCCGAAGTTGTGCGCCAGCTCGATCATGCTCTTGCAGACCTTTGCATTGCCCTCGTCATCCGCGCAGCCGTGGACGCAGGACCGATCGATCTTGATCTCCGCGAACGGCAGCTCCTTGAATATTCCGAATGATGAATTTCCGCGGCCGAAATTGTCGATCGCCAGGGAAACGCCGGCCTGACGAAGCCCGCCGACTCTTGATTTCAGGAGCGCCGTCTTGGTCAGCACCTGCGTTTCGGTCACGTCGAAGACGAGGCCGGGCCATTGATCGTCCGGCGGGCGATATTTCTCCACCAGGATGGCGACGGGGAGCCTCGCCAACGTGTCCACGTTGATGTTGACGGCGAACTTCAGAGGTGCCCCCGCCTTGAAAAACGCTGCGCTCGTCTTGACGGCACTGCCGATCGCCTGGGCCGCCAGCCCGGAGAGATCCTCCTCGCTGGCCCCTCCCAAAAACCGCGCCGGCGGCAACACGCCATGCTGAGGATGCGTGACGCGGACAAATGTCTCGGCGCCGACGACCATTCTCCTTTTAAGGTTCATCTGCGGCTGATACAGGAAGCTGATCCAATTGCTGGCGATCGCCTTCTTGAGCGAAAGATCCGGAGGCGAAACCAGCTCGGTGTTGAGCTTTTGCTCTTGGACCACCTTTCGAACGGTCGCGATGTCGATCGGTTTTTGCAGAACCGGAAGCATCGCCAGCGAAGCATCGTTGCCGATCTTGCGGAAGCTTTCGAGAAACGCCGGTTCACATCGGCCGAAAAGCTGCACGCGGCCGGCAAACTTGCATTCCCGCAGGGAAAAAAGCGCCCGTGTGCAATCGTGTGGATCGGTGGCATTCAAATTGACGAACACGATATCCGGATTGTGATTTTCGACATTCTCGCCGAGGCGTCCACTGTTCACGAACTCCACCGTATTGACGCCAAGACCACGCAGGGTCGTGGCCAACCCCTTCAGATATCCGAAATCCGTGTCCACCACGAAGCAAAGCGAATGGCGTGCGCCGGCGGTTGATTCGGACTGGCTACGGGCCGCGTTGTTGAGCAGCATGGTCAACCGGTCTCTTTGGTGGCGGTCGCGTGAATTTGCCAAAACCGAAGGGTTCGTTGCGCGTTTGCCTGCGACAGCCGAAGGAAGTCATCCTTGGCCTGAGCCAGATCTGCCTCAGACATGGTGTGATGCGCGAACCGGCTGCGCAAGATCGCGCTCACCGTGGGCCATTTCAGTCCGGCGGCCTTGCACGGAACCAGCAGTCCGGCACTCCGGGCGCCCTTCATCAGGGACGCGATCAAATCGATGGATGCCGAGGACAGCATCGCAAGGGCCGCAACCGTTTGCTCGTAGAGCCGCCGATTGGCAAATTCCAGCAAGGCCGATTCGTCCAGCCTGCCTTCCTTCTTCATCAGCAGGATTCCCTGCTGCGCCGGCGTGAAGTCGCGGCTCGCCGTCGCCTCGCGGCTGACCTCGTTCGAAATCTTGGCCAGCGCGTGCTGGATCGCGTCCTTGGTTTCGGGCGGGGCAAGCGCGAGCAGCCGGGCGCGGACGGCCTCGGTGGCTTTCAGCAGAAGATCCCGAAGCAGGCGTATCGGAATGTCGAGGCGCAAACCGAGCTTCTCGGCCAGGCTCTGGTCGGTCTCGGCGTTGCGCACCAGGGTGGAGAAGCCGGTCTCCGAGAACCGCGCGCCGGCATTGCGCGCCAGCCGATGCACGGTCTCCCGATCGCCGCGATCGAGGAGCGCGTCGGTGACCGATTCTTCGAGCTCGCTGCGCCCCGAAATGGCGAGCAAATGCTGCTGGCTCTTGGTCCCGGCGATCTCGATCAGATCGCCCGCGGTCAGGCGCGCGGATTGGGTCAGGACCGGCCCGGCCACGGTGATCTCATCGTTCCGGGCCAACCGGCGAATGACCTCGATCGGGGAGTTGTCGATCGGCGCCAGATGCACGCTCAACTCGATCAAAGCCTTGGTCTCGATTCGCTTGATCAGGTGGCAGAGGACATCGTCAAATAAGCCGATTTGCTCCTCATTCAGACGGTCGGCGTCGTTGAGAAACAAGTCGGTGACGCGCCGAAGCGTCTGGACACGCCGCTCGGGGGACCCGCTTTGGATCGCGTCCTCGAGCTCGGCAATAAACGATTGTTGCGCGCCCATCCCCGAAAGCCCGTCTCTCGCGCATCCGCCTCGAACGCCCGAGTTCCCACAAGTTGTAGCCATGAATACCCAAGCAACAAAAACAAAGGGTAAATACCCGGCTTAAGGGGCTGGTCGTAAACCAACATTTTACCAACATGGCACACCTTGGCAGACCATCCATCGTCGCGCCTGCTTGCCCCTTCGATACGCCTCAGAGCGCAGCAGCACCTTTTGGCGGCGCAGGGCGATCAACACGGTCGCGATTTGGACGGTGGCGGGCGCCCAGAGAAGATGGCGCAGCAGCTATCCGATCCGCGTGTGCGCGAATGGGCGAAATGCGCGGACGAGATCAGCATCCAGCTTGGGGCCCATGTCCTCCAGGACTTGATAGGCCGACTCGCAAGTTGAGGCCGCCCTGTAGGCGCGCCGTTCGATTAGTGCCCCGAACACATCGGCAATCGTCATCATGCGGACGAGGTCGGACAATTCACTCCCTGCGAGCCCATGTGGATATCCGGATCCGTCGAGATATTCATGGTGATGAACCACCATGTCGAGCATATCCGGATCAAGTCCCAGCACGCCTCGCAGCGCCTCGAATCCCAATTGAGGATGGTGCCGCATGACGGAGACCTCGTCCCCCTCGAGCGGGCCGGGTTTCTCCAAGAGAGCAACCGGAACCCCGGCCTTGCCGATATCGTGCAGCAGGCCTGCGAACGCCAGTTTCCGCTTGTCGCCGCTCGAAAACCCGAGATGCCGGCCGAACGTCACCGCGACGCCCGTCACCAGCAGGCAATGCTGATAGGTCAAGCTATGATGTTGCCGCACGATATCGATCCAGCGCACCAGCCCCTCGGCCTCGATATGGGAAACGACAGTCTCACTGGCCGCCCGGACCATGTTCAGATCGACCGGGATGCCCGAGACCGCGGAAGCGAAGATGCTTTGCAACGCTCCGATCCCTGCCGAGATTCCGTCAGAGGTCCCGATCGAGAAGGCTGCGGGATCGCTGGCCAGGGAGCCGATCTCGCCGAGCAGCGCGGTGAGCAGCGCCTTGCGATCGATCGGACGGTCCACGAGATCGGTCGCTCCGATGGCAAAAGCTTGCGCCACCTGACGACGAACGCCGTGCTCGACCACGAAGACCGCTTTTCCGCGGTTTGGCCGAAGCTCCAGCCACCGCCTCAAATCGAGAAGATGGGAGCTGTCCTCCAGATCAATGTCGACAATGGTGTATTTCGCAGGCGTCGCATGTGAAAAGCCGTTGCGCACGAACGATTGCGTCACGAACATCCCCGCCAGCTGGCGGCCGATGATTTCGGCACGGTCAACCGAGTCCGAGATGACAGAAAGTCGATCCACGGCAAGACTCGCAATCAAGTCTTAACAATTCCGCGACGTCCCCGGTCGGCCGCAAGCCGCTACCCGGCGCACGGCGACCGTGGGCTTGACCAACGCAGGAGCTACTAAACTGCGGGTTTAAATAATGTAGTCTGCAATCATTGCCGCCGGATTAATCGCGGTTCGCTCAATCCTGCGGCGGGATATGGGCTTGCTTCACCACGCCAGCGAAGCGCGCGAGCTCGGATCTGAAGAAGGCATCGAACTCCTGCGGCGTGCTGCCGACCGGCTCGTAGGTCAGCGCGGCGAGGCGTGCGCGCAGATCGGGATCCTGCAGGGCTTTCCCGGTCTCCCGCTGGATCAGCTCGACGACATCGCGCGGGGTGCGGGCGGGCACGAACAGGCCCTGCCAGCTCGACGACGCAAAGCCCGGAACTCCGCTCTCCGCGATGGTGGGCACGTCGGGCAGGGCGGCGGACCGCCGCGCGCTGGTCACCCCGAGCGCGCGCAACTTGCCGGCCGCGATCAGCGGCAGGCTGGTCGCCAGCGGCACCACCGCGACCTCGACCTCGCCGCCCATCAGGGCGGTGTTGATCTGGGCATCGCCCCGGTAGGGCACCGGCACGATATCGATGCCGGCCGCGAACTTGATCATCTCCATGGTCAGATGCAGCGGATTGCCGACGCCGCTCGAGCCGTAGTTCAGCGTGCCGGGGCGGGACTGGGCGAGCGCGATCAGCTCGCGGGTCGAGCCGACCCGGAGGCCCGGACCCGCCACCAGCACCAGGGTGGAAGCGACCAGCTGCGTCACCGGAACGAAATCCGCGACGGCGTCGAACGGCAGCGCGCGGTAGAGCGAAGGACTGATGGCCTGCCCGTTGGTGGTCTGCAGGATCGTGTAGCCGTCGGGGGCGGATTTCGCGACCACGTCAGCGCCCAGATTGCCGCCGGCCCCGGCATGGTTCTCCACCACCACCGGCTGACGGAAAGCAGCCCCCAGCCTCGCCCCGATGAGGCGGGCGAGATCGTCGACCGCGCCGCCGGCCGCGAACGGCACGATGATGCGCACCGGCCGCGCGGGAAAGCCCTGCGCCGAGGCGGGGGCACCGCCGAGCCAGAGCAGGGCGCAGCCGAAGGCCGCCGCACCAAGCCCAATCACGATCGATCCCGGCCCGCGCGGCCTGCGCCGCATACGCATCTGCCCGGCTCCCCGAACCCCGTCGCTACTTCGGCTTGTCGATCTCCTGCCGCGCGCCCTCGGGCAACGGATAGCGGTCGACGGCGAACAGCATGGTGATGGTGTGATATTGGCCCATCAGACCGACCAGCTCGACGATGCCGCGCTCGCCGAAACGATCCGCCATGGCCTTGAAGTTGGCGTCGCTCACCTGCCGGGTCTTGAGCAATTGCTCGCAGAAATCGAGCACCATGGCCTCATCCGACGACATGTTGGCCGGGCGCTCGCCGGCCGCCATGGCATCGATGAAAGCCGCGCTCAACCCGGCGTCGAGCGCCTGCTGACGATGCGAGTACCAGACATATTGCCCGCCCCAGAAACGCGCCGTCAGCATGATGGCGATCTCCTTCAGCCTTTCCGGGATCGCGGTCGACTTGGTGCGCAGGTAGGCACCAAGCGGCGCACCAAGCGTCGCCATCTCCGGGCTACGCAGGGTAATGTTGAAGGGGCCGTCGAAGGAGGTGCGGCCGGTCGCGAGCGCCGCGTCGGCCACCGCCTTCTGGGCGGGATCGAGCTCCCCATAGGCGAGCGGCCGGAAGCGGCCGCCGCGCAGATGCAGGTCCGGCGCCGCCCAGACCGACGCCGCGGCTCCCACCAACGCAATGAGCGCGCCGGCCACGATCAATTTTGCACGCATGATGGTTCTCCCCTGAGGCGTTCAGTTCTGCAGATCGAGCCGGCGGAATCGCTGCACCCGCTGTCCGGTCGCCACCTCCGCGGTGTAGATGTTGCCGGCGGTATCGACCGCTATGTTGTGGACAGCGACGAATTCGCCGGCCTGGCGCCCGACCCGGCCGAAGCGGCCGAGCGTCTCGTTGGTGGCGCGCTCCACGATGCGCACCTCGCCGTTCGATCCGTCCACCATGTAGATGAACTTCTGCTCCTTGTCGGGCGAGAAAGCGATCTCGTAGACCGAGCCGTTGAGCCGCGTGTTGCGCTCGAAGAAATGCTCGGAAACGAAGGTGCCGTCCTTGCGGAAGATCTGATAGCGATCGTTGATGCGGTCGCAGACATAAACCAGGCCGTCCTTGGAGATGCGCACGCAGTGCACCGGATTGCCGAACTGCTGCGAGACCGGCTTGGCGGGATCGTAGGGCGGGGTCTTGTCGTCGCTCGGCCGGTTGCCGTAGGCCCCCCAGTGGCGCTTGTAGGCGCCGGTCTCCGAATCGAACACCACCACGCGGCGGTTGCTGTAGCCGTCCGCCACATAGACTTCCTTGGCGGCGACATCGACCGCGATGTCGGCCGGCGAGCCGAGCCGCTCGGTCGAGTTGCTGTCGGCCTTGTCGATCGGCTTGCCGATCTGCAGGACCAGCTTGCCGTCCATGGTGAACTTGAGAATCTGGCCGTCGGCCTTGTCGTTGCCGGCGAGCCAGATGAAATCGTTGTCGTCGATATAGACGCTGTGCTCGCTCTTGGGCCAATCATAGCCCTGGCCCGGCCCGCCCCAATGGCGGATGAGATTGCCGGACTGGTCGAACACCAGCACCGGCGGGGCGGCGGCGCAGCACTTGGCCTGCGGCGGATTCTGCTGGGCGGCGAGATCGCGTTTGTCGAGCGAGCCGGGACGCTGCACGATCCAGATGTGATCGAAGCGATCGACCCTGATGCCGGCCACCTGGCCGAGCAGCCAGTTGTTCGGCAGGGGCTTCGGCCAGAACGGATCGACCAGGAACTGCGGGATGCCGCCGATCTTGGCGGTTGCCGCCTGATTGACGATCTCGGTCTGGGCGAGCGCGGAGCTCGAGGCAAACGCAGTGACGGCCAGGCATAGGGTCGCGATTTTCATGTTTTCCTCCCACGCGATGTTGTTTCTGGACTGTTCGAAGCCTCCCTCCCTCCCGCTTGCCGGGGAGCAAGGGGGGCTGACTTCAAGCATCCTTCATGGTGCGGCGCTCGATTTGCAACAGGCGATCGAGCCCGCAGGTGTCCTGCGCGGCCTTCATCTCGCGGTCGGCGCCACCCGGCCCGAGGAACGGATCCATGCGGCCCTCCGCCAGGCATTGGTAGGACTGGCGCACCGCCTTGACCATCGCCGCAAAGGCGGTGCCCGATGAGGCCGCCAGCCGATAGCCGAGCCCGGCCAGGTCGCGTTCCGACAGCGCGAAGGTGCCGAACCCGTCGGGCGGCGCGAACATCATCAGGGGCGGCGGCAGCCGCTCACCCATGATGCGCAGCTCCTCGGCGCTGCGCGTATAGCAGAACAGCATGTCGGCGCCGGCCTTGTGAAAGGCCTCGGCCCGGCGCATCGCCTCGTCGAGGCCGCCGACGCGCCGCGCATTGGTGCGGGCGATGATGACCAGATCGGGATCGGTGCGCGCATCGCGCGCCGCCTCGATCTTCTTGAGCATCAGCTCGGTCGGCACCAGATGATCGATGCCGACGTGATGCTCCACGCGGCGCGGCAACAGCTGATCCTCGATCTCGATGGCGCCGAAGCCGGCGGCCTCCGAGAGGCCGATGGTGCGGTGCATGTGCACCGGATCGCCCCAGCCGCCGCCGGCGTCGAGCACGATCGGCAATTTGCACACCGCCCGCATGTCGACCGCCACCTCGGCCAGCTCCGGCAGGGTCAGGTTCGCCTCGGTCACGCATTTGAGCCAGCCGAGCGACCCGCCGCTCAGATAGATCGCCTTGAACCCGGCCTCTTGGGCCAGCCGCGCCATGATCGGATTGAGCGCCACCGGCGCCACGATCAAATCGTTCCCAGCAATGAGCGCGCTCAGCTTCTGCTCGCTCGGCTTCTGCTCGTTCGGTTTCAGCAAGAATCGCTCCCCCGCAATGAAATGAGATCAGGACGGCTGCGTGATGTCTGTGGTGGGCCGCCGGCGTTCCTTGTCTACCCATTTCCACACGTCGTCTTCACCCACCTTGAAAGCCCGCGCCACATGCCGGACGAGATCGCAGATCACGAGCCCATAGTGCTTGTGGTCGAGACCCGGCGCCGGATGGATATTGCAGACCACATTGCCGTCCTGCTGAAAGATCACGACCAGCGGATCCTTGAGCACGAATGGATTGTCGGGCGAACCCACGGCGGAGCCGGAGAGCAGCTTGCCCATGCGATCCGATTTGGACGTCATGTCGCGATCTCCTTCTTGCCCTACTCTCCGGTAGCGCCGCTCAATCGGATCGGCGCCGCCCATTTCTCGATCTCGCTCCTGACGAAATCAGCGAGATGCTCCGGACTGCGCTCTTCCGGCGCCACCACATAGAGGCCGAGATCCTCGAGCTTGCTGCGCACCGCCGGATTGTCCATCACTTTCGAGAGCGCGGCATTGAGCCTGCCGACGATCTCGGGCGGGGTTCCCTTCGGCAGGAACACGCCGTTCCACGAATAGATGTCGAAGTCCTTGAGGCCCTGCTCGTGGGCGGTCGGCAGGTCCGGCATCACCGGGGAGCGGGCGCGCGACAGCATCGCGATCGCCTTGACGGCCTTGTCCCGGATCGGCTGCGCGGCGGTCGACAGGATGCTGCACATGTAATCGACCCGCCCGCCCAGCACGTCGAGCAGCGCCGCCTCGCCGCCCCGATAGGGCACATGCACGACGTCGACGCCGATCACCTGATTGAGCAGCACGCAGCCGATATGGGTGGAGGTGCCGGCGCCGGCGGAGCCGAATTGCATGTGGGACTGCTCCGCCTTGGCATAGGCGATGAACTGCGCGAGGTCGCGCGCCGGGAAATCCTTACGGGTGATGAGCACCAGCGGCACCTGGGCGATCAGGGCGACCGGCGCGAAATCGGTCGCCGCATTATAGAGCGGGCGCTTGTAGAGGGTCTGGTTGAGCGCATGAGTGCCGATCGACCCAAGCAGGAAGCTGTAGCCGTCCGGATTGGCGCGCGCGATCCGCTGCGAGCCCGGCATGCCGCCGGCCCCCGGAAAATTCTCGATCACCACCGGCACGCCCAATTGAGCGCCCAGATACTGCCCGACGATGCGGCCGAGCAGATCGACCGGCCCTCCGGCCGCGAACGGCACCACCATGGTGAGCGGGCGACTCGGCCAGCTCTCCTGCGCGCGCACCGGCGCGGCGCCGGCGATCAGGCCCAGAGCCAGCGTGGCGGTCAGCGCCGCGATGATCCGTTTGCGCATGCTTGCCCTTCGCGGCTCGTGGCCGAGCCCGTTTCCAAGGGAAACATACCATGCGACGCGGGGAAAGACCCACCCACCGAATGCCGCGGCCTGAAACGAAGGCCCGGCGGTGGATCACGGTTCCGGAACGCGAAGGGCCTCAAGGCGGCACCATGCTCGGGCTGGCCGAGCCGGCCTGTGCCGATACCTCGCTTACCGCTGTTTGCGCCGCCTCTTCAGCGGCTTGGCCGCTCGCGCCGCCTTTCGCTTCGCCGGCTTCTTCTTGGCGGCGGATTTCTTGGCAGCGGATTTCTTCTTGGTGGATTTTTTCTTGGCGGATTTCTTGGCAGTAGATTTTTTGGCGGCCGATTTTCTGGCCGGTTTCTTGGCGGGCTTTTTCGCCGGTGCTTTTTTATTTGGCGCCGGCCCCGTTGCGGTTGCGGCGCGCACCTTCTTGCCCCCTGCCGCAGGCGCCGGCACCGGCTGACCGGTTGCCGCCGGTCCGGACGCTCCTTCGCCGAGCCAAAACTTGATCTCGGCCAGGCCGGGACCGCCTTTGGCGAGGTAGCCGTCCTGCCACGTCGCATTGTCGACCAGGCCATGCCACGCCTGCGGTTCCTTCGCGTTCCGGTCCACATAGCTGTTCCAGCGATAGGTCTGATAGATCGCGATGATGTTGGCGGCATAGGCTGCGGCCAGTGGCGCGTTGCCCTCGACGATCATCAGATTATCGTCGTTGGCGGTCGAGGCCTTGTGACCCAGATTGTGCGATCCGGTCATGACGACGGGCTTCTTGCCGAACGGATCGATCACGATGACCTTGCTGTGCACATGCACGCCCTGGTTCATCACTTCGCCGAGAAAGTCGTGGAAGACGTCCTTGATCGCCTTTGGCACCATCGATTCGGACGGGACCGGCATGGGCGCCGACTTGCCGTCGCCAAACAGTTTCACGGGGGCGGCATTTGCCGGGTCAAGCGCTGCATGCTTGCTCGCCTTTTGTGTGCCCTCGGTGGTGAGGCCGGCAATCTCCTGATTGACCACGCCATGGATGTAGAGATCGGGATCGTAGTCCGGCGTACCCTCCTGGTGCCGGACCAGGATGTTTTGCAGCAGCGTCCACATTTCCGGCTTGTCTTCCGGCGCGAATACGCCCGGATTGAAAAACAGGAACAAAATGCCTTGCTCGGCTCCGTTGATAAGCTGGCGGGCATAGTCCAAATCCTCGCCCGCTTTGGTTGGCGCGAACCACTGCACGATCGTGCCGCCGTCGACGGCGAAGGATTTCGATGCCGAGTTTGCCGCCATCAAGGTCGACGGATAGTCGTTCCCCGCGGACTTGAGCCGATTCCACTCGTCGATGAAATACGCTCCGAGACCCGGGTCATCCACGATGATGCTGTTGTTGGCCTGCGTGCAAAGCCCGGTCACGGTCCAATTGGTGCTGCCCGACAGCACGCGCTGCGGGTTGCCGGCCGAATCGCAGGCGACGACGAACTTATTGTGCGCGAAGTGGCCCTGCTTGACCAGGCGGTCGTGCAAATCCACCTTGCCCTTCAGCTGCGCACGCACCGTTGCATTTTCGTCATTGGCCGGCGGCTTGAAGGCGCCGTTGGCAAGAATGAGGTGGCATTTTTGCCCGAGCGCCAGCAGCTTTGGAATCAGCTCCGGATCGTTGAGCTCGTAGAGTGCGGCATAGATCTCGCCGTTGTTCCGCTTGACCTCGTCGAGCAGCTGCAGCAATTGCGGGCGCAGCAGGCCGCTCAGCGCGTTGCGCAGCGGCCCGTTAACAGTGCTGATCAGATTGGCGAGATTGGGCTTCTTGCCGAGCGCCGCGAGCGCGCGCGACACCCACTGCGCCGAGACGATGCCCTTGTTGAAATAGGCGGAGACGTGGGCCGACGCCTGCCCGGTAATCGTCATCGGCGGGGTCAGCGCGCTGGCGTCTGCCGCCGCAAGCTGCAAGTGGTCCTTGTCCGGCCCGCACACCGGCACGATCGAATATTGAACGACGTTGCCGGGTGCGACCAGGTAGTCCCACCACATGAAGCGCTGCAATGGAAGCTTCCACGGCGCATTCGGATCCACCTTTTCGCCATCGGAAAACCCGACAAAGCTGTGCAGATAGCTTTCCTGGGCAGGCTTATTGGCATCCGCCTGCAGCAACCGTCGAATCGTGAAGCCACGGCAATCCGCTATCGGCTGCCCGTCCGACGGCAGCCAAACCAGACACGTATGATCTCCGTTGTCGTAGACCTTCAGATCGATTGACATGGCTTCACTCCTCGGGATGCCTCGCTGGAGCGGACGAGCCAGCGCCCCACGGCCCTTCTACCGCTAGTAGAAAATATATCACTTGCGCGTCGCGTTGGAAAGGTGGCCGCCGCCTGAATCGATGGTCCCCGGCGGCGGGTGTCAGGCTGGTGCGGCCATCGTTGTGACCCTGGCGCCCGGCACCTATCTTAAAGCCGGGGCGCGTTGCGCCCGAAGGAGGCACCATGGTTGGCATCGCCGAACCGGAAACCGGCCTCGAGTCGATCGAAGCCACGGTCAACTATTTCCTGGATACCGGCGAGCAGCCGTTCACCGCGACCACCGGGCCCGGTGCCCTCGATGTGCGCACCGGCGGCGGCCAGGACCCGCGCGCGGTCACCATCCGCAACGGTCGCCGCAGGCGCCAAGACTTCACGCTCGATCGCAACGGCTTCCGTTTCGTCGAGCACGACACCAGGGTCGCGGACTTCTTCGACGAGGCGCAGATCCGCGCCATCTATTATCCCGAGATGGAGCGGTTGGTGAAGGCGCAGAGCGGCGCGTCCCGGGTGGTGGTGTTCGACCATACGCTGCGCACCGCCGACGACGCGGCGCGCGAAGCGCGCCAGATCCCCGAGGTAGTGCGTCGCCTGCACAACGACTACACCGAATGGTCGGGGCCGCAGCGCCTGCGCGATATCCTGCCACAGGAGGCCGAGGCGCTGCTGCAGCGCCGCTTCGTCATCGTGCAGGTGTGGCGCCCAATCCGCTACCCGGTCGAGACCCACCCGCTCGCCATCTGCGATGCCTTGAGCCTCGCGCCCGCCAATCTGGTCGTGTCGGAGCGGCGCTATCCGGGCCGCATCGGCCAGACCTATGCGATCACCTACAATCCGGCGCACCGCTGGTACTGGTTCCCGCGCATGCGGCGGGAGGAGGCGCTGGTGTTCAAGGTCTACGATTCCCAAAGGGACGTCGCCCGCTTCACCGCCCACACCGCCTTCGACGACCCGACCACGCTGCCCGACGCGCACCCGCGCGAAAGCATCGAGATCAGAACGCTGGCGCTGTTCTAGACGACCTCAAACCAACAGCACTTTCTCATGATGAGGAGGCCGGCTCCTGAGCACTTGTCGAAGGATGCCGGCCGTCTCGAAGCATGCGATCAGGCGCGGCCGAAGATGCGCCTTGCTTGCGGCCATGGTTCGAGACGCCGCGCACTGCGCGGCTCCTCACCATGAGGGCCGATTTCCCTCACGCCACCTGCGGCGGCATGGTGAGGAAGGCGTTGACGGAGTGCCAGTACAGGAAGCGGTTCTTGCCGACGGTGGGATTGTGCGCGGTCTCCGGCACGATCACGAACTGCAGGTCGCCATTGGGCAGCTGCCGGTAGAAATCGAACAGGTCGGCGACCGTCGCGATGCCGTCATGGTCGCCGCGGATCAGCAGCACCGGGCACAACACCTTGAGCGGATCGACCAGCGGCAGGTTCGCGGTCATGTCCAGATAGGTGCCGGTCGGCACCTGGTCGCCGTACTTGAGCTCGGCCGCCACCATGGCGTCGATCATGGCCGGCTCGTAGCTCGAGGCGAGCGAATCGCGGGTGAAGATCGAGCGCACCATGGCGCTGTCGCGCAGCCGCGTATTGTGGGTGCGGTAATACTCGACCTGCTTGGCGCGGTCGGCGAGCGTCGGCGAGCCGTCACCCTTGTAGGTGAAGGCGCTCAGCACCAGCCGGTCGACCCGGTCGGGCTGCGCCTGCGCATAGGCGGCGGCCCGGATCGCGCCCGAGGAGGTGCCGAAGTAATGCGCCCTGCTCTGCCCGGTCTCGCGCTTGACCACCTCGGCGGCGAGCTTCAGATCCTCGACCCCGCTCTTGATGTCGGAATTTCCGGAGCTGCGCGAGGAAAAGCCGTAGCCCTCATGGTCCATGGTCCATACATCGAAGCCGTTGCGCGCAAAGACGTTCATCATCGAGTACTCGGCCTTGGCGCCGGGCACCTGCAGATCATAGGAGGTGCGCGAAGAATTCGACGAGCCGTGCACCATGAACAGGATCGGGCGGGGCCGCTCTCCGGCCACCGGCGCGCCGACCCGCTTGCGATAGATGTAGAGCTTGATATCGCCCTTGTTGGTCCAATATTCGTTGCTCCAGACCTCGGCGTTGGCGGGTGCCGGAACGGCCGCGGCAGGGCCTTCGGCCTGCGCGGCGGACGATGCAAGGCCGGACAGCATTCCGGCTCCCATGCCGAGGCCGGCGGCCTTGAGGATGGTGCGGCGCGCGAGCGCGTGCTCGGTATCGTTCGACGGCTTCTGGGTCATGGCGTCCTCCATTGAATTATCGTTCGGCTTGCGGGTTGCTTTTTGGTCGTCACTTTGCGTCTACTTGAAGTCCCTCAAATCGGGCAACGAGGATAGGGTCCCGGTAAAGCATTTCTATCCTCGCGGACCTGTATGTGTCGTTGCCGAAGCTATCACACGGCCGCACCGGATGCCACGGGTGGGCGGCTCAACGGGACCGCGAACGGCGCCGCTTGATCGCGCATCGAAGGAATGCCGGACATGATCAGGAGATCGGGAACCGTCCGGCGCGGTGCATGGTTGGCGGCGGCAGTCTATCTGGCGGTGCCGTGCGCGCCAGGGCGGGCCGCCGAGATCGAGGTGCTGGGCTTCTTGAGCCTGCGCCCGATTCTCGCCGAGCTGGCGCCCGCGTTCGAGCGCGCGACCGGCAACCGGCTGGCGCCCGCCTACGATTCAGTCAATTTCATGCGCAGCCGGATTGCGGCCGGCGAGGCCGCCGACGTGATGATCGCGTCGCGATCGGCGCTCGATGATCTGGCGAGGCGTGATCGCATCGCGGCCGGCAGCATCGTGGACTTGGCCCGCATCACCATCCGCCTGTTCGTGCGCGCGGGCACTCCGAAGCCGGATATCGGATCAATCGCGGCGTTGCGCCGCACGCTCCTGAATGCCCAATCGATCGCCTTCACGGATCCGGCCCGCGGTGCATTGGCGGGCCGCGCCTTTGCCGATGCGCTCGACCGGCTGGGCATCGCGGATCAGCTGCGACCCAAGAGCAAGTCGATCCAGGGGCTCGGATCGGAAGGGGTGGCAGCGGTGGCCGCCGGAGCGGCCGCCATCGGGGCGGCGCCCACCAACGATCTCACCCCGCTGCCGGACGGCATCGACATCGTTGGTCCGCTGCCGAAGGAGCTGGCGAGCGATGTCGTGATCTCAGCCGGCATCGTAGCCAATGCGCGGGCGCCGGAGGCCGCCGCCGCATTGATCAGGTTCCTGGCGTCGGACGCTGCTGCATCGGCGATCACGGCGCATGGGATGGAACGGTAGCATCGGCCCCGCCCGGCGACTCTGCAAAACCGGCCAGCTTGCCCGCGCCCGTTGGAGGGCGCATTCTGGCGATCCTTCATTCGACCGACTGCAGGTTCCTGCCGGGCCACGCTCATGAACATCCTGCGCATCGCAAATCGACTGGCCGGCGCATGCTTGCTCGCCGCCCTGCTGAGCGCCGCGCTCTTGAGCGCCGGACAGTTGCACGCCCAAGGATCGTCGCCGGAGAAGCTGGTCATCAGCTACGTGCCCGGCAACGCGATCTATTGGGACATCGACGTCGCGATCGAGAAGGGCTTCTTCAAGGATGAGGGTTTTGCGCCCGAGGTCGTGATCTTCCAATCTTCCCCGCAATCGATTCAGCTGCTGGTGGCCGGCGAGGTGCAGCTCGCGGGCGCCCAGCCGGAGGCACTGCTGGCGGCCGTCGTGCACGGCTCCAAGGGCTTTGCGGTGATCTCCTCGCCGGCCGAGCGGCCCGATTGGTTTTTGGTCAGCCGGCCCGAGATCAGGACGCTGGCGGATCTCAAGGGCAAGTTCTTCGGCACCGGCGGTCTGCAGCTGGGCGAGAACTGGTGGACCTGGAAGGCGCTCGCCAAGGCCTCGGTCGCGCCTTCGGACGTCAGCATGCTGGTGGTGGGCACCAGCGCGCAGAAATTCGCAGCGCTGCAGCGCGGCAGCATCGCCTTCACGGTGCTGTTCCAGCCGACCGCCCAGGTGGCGGTGGCGGAAGGCATGAACGTGCTCTACCGGTTCAGCGACGGCGAGGCCTTTCCGTCCATTCTCTACAGCGTGGCGGCGAGCTGGGCGCAACAGGGCGGCCATGGCGCCCGGCTGACGCGGGCGCTCAAGCGCGCCCATGACTGGCTCTACGATCCGGGGAACCGCGAGCAGGCGCTCGCGATCCTGCAGAAATATACCAAGCGCGAGCCCGCTCAACTCGCCCCGGTCTACGATCTCTATGTCGGCAAGGACGCCATCCTGAGCCGCGACGGCGCGGTCGTCATCGCCGACGTGGACAAGGTGATCGCCCAGATGGCGGAGAACGGCGCCATCCCGAAGGGTACCGTGGTGTCACCCGACCTCTACCTGCTGCCCAGGGACCTGGGCGGCCTTGCCCGCTGAGATTTGCCTGCCGAGCGGCGGACGGCGGCAGGGGACTGGAAGCCTATGAGTCCGCTTCGTAACGCGTCACCTCGAATCGCTCCTGCTCCGAGGGGGGCACGAAATATCGCGTGACCGCCTCAAACACCGCCTCGCTCACCATTCCGTAGTAGAGCCCTTCCGGCTTGGTCTCGTTCCGCAAGCGCAGCCGCGCCTTGCACTGCTCGTCGGATGCGACGATGACATGCAGCAGGTGGTCGGCACCGGCACTTTCGAATAGCGACCGCACCCAGGCGCGGTCCTTCGGCGTGTTGCCGGCAAAATCGAGGACGACCGAGGTGCCGAGCCTGAGCAGTTGGATCGCATGTGGGGCGAGCGCGGCGCGCAGCCGGCCGGAGTGGAGAGCAAAGTCGGCGAGGCTGTCGATCCGGGCATCGAGCAGCGTGAGCCATTCGTTCTCGCAGAAGACCGCCGCCCCGTGCTGCGCCGCGAGCTTGCGGGCGAGCGTCGTCTTGCCCGACGCCGCTTTCCCGCAGATGAAATGCAAGGTGGCCATACCGCCTATTTCCGGCCGGCGACGTGGCCCTCGATCCAGGCAATCATCCGGAACATGATCTGCTTGTTGTTCCGCTCCAGCATCATGGTGTGCCAATTGCCTTTTATCCCCGCCTCCGGCAGCACGTCGATCGTGACATCGCCGCCGAGCGCCTTCATCTTCTTCTCGAAGGCGCGGGAGGAATCGACGCGGTCCTGCGCCCGGTCGCCGATGACGATGAGAATGGGAATGCGAGCGAGGGTCGCGAGCTTGTCCGGCGGAATGTTGTCGAAAGCGTCGACCG
>DASYFD010000012.1:0-21245 GCA_036498625.1 Xanthobacteraceae bacterium
ATGCACCTCGAAGCGGATCGGCATCATTCATTTCGACCGGCATATCGACATCCAGGAGAAGGATCTGGACGAGCGCATGCACACCACGCCCTGGTACTGGGCGACCAACCTGCCGAACGTGCCGGCCTCCAACCTGGTGCAGCTCGGGATCGGCGGCTGGCAGGTGCCGCGGGCGGGCGTGCAGGAGGCGCGCAAGCGCGGCACCAATGTGCTCACCATCGAGGACATCGAAAAGCTCGGCCTGGAGAAGACCGCCGAGATCGCGCTCGAGCTCGCCTGGAAGGATGCCGATGCGGTCTACATCTCGTTCGACGTGGATTCGCTCGATTGCGGCTTCGTGCCGGGCACCGGCTGGCCGGAGCCGGGCGGTTTCCTGCCGCGCGAGGCCTTGAAGCTGCTGGGCCTGGTGGCGGCCGAGGGCCTCTGCGGTTTCGAGGTGGTCGAGGTGTCGCCGCCCTACGACACCTCGGACATCACCGCGCTGGTGGGGGTACGGGTGGTGGTCGAGGCGCTCGGATCCATGGTGGCGCACGGCAAGCTCGGCTCGCACAAGCACCTGATCGACAAACCCGTTTCCTATTGAGGTGACAGCCGGCGCTGCAAACGCCTGCGTCTATTTCGACGGGCAACGGCCGCGCATGCAGAATGGCCGCGCAGAGCAGGCCCTCTGACCAAACCCGCACTCTCGTGACCGCCATCACATCGCGCCAGAACGACCGCCGCTAGGCTCCTGACCATCGAAGGGCGATCAAGCTCTTCCGCAACATCAGGAGACGAGCATGTCCATTCTCACTTCCCGCAACCTCTCGCGCGCGGCCATCGTGGCCGGCCTCGTCCTTGCCGGCACCTTCTTCACGGCCGGCGTCGAACCCGCGATGGCACTCTGCAAGTATGGAACGCCCCACTGTGTCGACCTCCATCGTCCCAGCCTGCCATCAGTTGGCGGCCAGCAGATTCCGGGCTCCGGCTGGGTGGATCCCGATTGCGGCCACTACGGCAACTGCGATTCCAGCGAGCTCAAGGGCACCGAGCTCAGGCGGCAATCGGGGCGGATCTTTAGGCGGCCGACTGCCGTTGTCCAGGCAAAGCGGTAACGTCGCAAAGCCGGCGGGGTTGGTCGTAAGCACTCTTCGCCCGGCAACCAAAGATCCTTGAAAAATGGAGGAGGCCGTCCAATCGGAAGGCCTTCTCCCTATCGTCAGCGCCCAAAACACGACATATGATCTCCGACGTTGAAAGATTGCCGCTCTCAGGCAAATGTCCGAAGGGTTGCCGAGAGGCCACTCATTCGGCCGCTGTCAATGGAGTTCAGGAACGCTCAACATGGCACGCGCGCCGCTCCAGATCCTGGTGCTGCCGTTTCGGTACGCTGCCGACGGATGTATCGAATATGCGATCTTGCGGCGGCACGACCATGCTGACGCCTGCTGGCAAGGTGTCGCGGGCGGTGCAGAGCTGGGCGAGTCGGCCATGGAGGCTGCCCGGCGCGAGATGGCGGAGGAAGCAGGCATATCGGTGAACGCCCGATTGCTTCCCCTGGACGCAATCGGCAGCGTGCCGGCCTGCGAATTCCGTGAACGCGATCTGTGGGGACCCGATCTCTACGTTGTCACCGAGCACGCGTTCGGGGTGTGTATCGAGGATGGTCAAGCCATTACCATCTCCAACGAGCACACCGAGTATCGGTGGGTGTCATATGAAGAAGCCGCCAAGTTGCTCCGGTGGGACAGCAACCGGACAGCACTGTGGGAGCTCAATGAACGGCTCAGTCGCGGACGTGGCATTGTGAGAGCCTGACGGATGCGAGCAATATAGGTGCTAATGTCGAGTCAATTTCGGGAAGCTCGTTATGTAGGTACATGCCGTCCGGGCCGGCTTCGTCAGGATATCTGCCGACGCACGATCCCTCAATCCGCTGTCCGACTTGCAAGCCGCCGCCTGGTCGGAAGTCCTCGAACGAATCGCGGCGCCGGGAGTACCGGGATTCCATGAATCGCGCCGCCATGTCGAATTTGCAGATCAAACGGGTCTATGAGCCGCGCTCCTCCAAAGATGGGCAGTGCGTCTTGGTTGACCGCGTCTGGCCACGCGGGATCAGCAAGGCGAAGCTGGACGATGTGGTTTGGCTCAAGGATATCGCGCCAAGCACGGAGTTGCGCAAATGGTTCGACCATCGTGCGGAGCGCTGGCAGCCGTTCCGCGCGCGTTATGCATCGGAGCTCGACCGCAACTCCGATGCCGTCGCCCGGCTGCGCGCCCTGTGCGCGCGCGGGCCGGTCACGCTGCTCTATTCGGCACGCGACGTGGAGCACAATCAGGCGCGGGCGCTCGCGGACTATCTCCAGGCGCGGAGATAGCCGCGCGCCGCTCAGGGCCGGCAGTGCCCGCTACCTTTCGCATTCAAGCCGCCGTTTTTGGGTCCGGCCGCCAGCGCAACGATCCAGGCGTCGTGAGCAGCTCTCCGGTTTCGAGCAGCGTCTTGAGGCCGGAGAGCACCATCGGCCAGCCGCCGTAGAGCTGGCTGTTGGCATCCTCGCGCAGCTGATCGTGGGTGACGGTGAGCCGGCATGAATCGCCGACCGGCTCGATCTCCCAGGTCACCCGCGAGGTTCCCTCGCGCTTCACGTCCTCGCCCCACAGGGCCCGGAAGCTCTGCACGAGGCGTCGCGGCGGATCGACCTCCAGATTTTCGCCCTCGAAGATCAGGGAGCCATGGCCGACGCCCTGGTACCGGGAGCCCGGCGTCCAGTCCGAGCTGACCACGGCGCCGAAGGTGTACTTGCGCCGCATCTCGGTGTCGGTGATCGCCTGCCAGAGGCGCTCGGGCGTCGTCTTGATGTAGATCTCGAAAACTTTGATCATCGTATTCTCCAATCTTTGCTTGAGTTCGCTCAAGGCGGCGGCCCAGCGCTCGGCGTATTTGCTCACCCAGCGGTCGTGGATGAGCCGGATCGGGACGGGGTTCAAATAGTGCAGCTTCTCGCGCCCCTGCCGCCGGGTCACGACCAGGCCGGCAGCCTCGAGCAATTTCAGGTGCTTCATGACGCCGAAGCGCGTCATCGGCAGCCGTGCCTCGAGCGCGCTCAGCGTCTGTCCGTCTTGCCGGAACAGCGCATCCAGCAGGCTTCGACGGGTCGGGTCCGCGAGGGCTCTGAACACATCGTCCATGCCGGATTTAATACGTGACTATATGGTCACATGTCAAGTGTCATCCATTGCCCGGCCTCAGGCGCGATCGCCGTTTCCTCGGTGGCGCCGCGGGTCACGCCTTCGGCTAACCCGCTCGGTTGCGTGAATCGCTGATCGCCCGCCAAATCCGCTCGGGCGTCGCCGGCATCTCGATGTGGCGGATGCCGAGACCCGAGAGCGCATCCACGATCGCATTGGCGACCGCCGGCATGGCGCCCACGCAGCCGGCTTCGCCGCAGCCCTTGACGCCGAGCGGGTTGGTCGGGGTCGGCACCGGGTTGCTCCTGACCTGCACGCTGCTGAGATCGTCGGCGCGCGGCATGGCGTAATCCATGAACGAGCCGCTGATGAGCTGGCCCGAATCGGCGTCGAAGGCGATGTCTTCCATCAGGATCTGGCCCACCCCTTGGGCAACGCCGCCGGCGATCTGGCCATGCACCAGCAACGGATTGATCACCGTGCCGACATCATCGACCACGCTGTAGCGCATGATCTCGACCCGGCCGGTGTCGGGATCGATCTCCAGCTCGCAGACGTGGCAGCCGTTCGGATAATTCTCCATCTCGAGATTGAACACCGCGGTCGCGAGCAGGCCCGGCTCCATGCCTTTGGGCAGCTTCGCCGGCGCGGCGGCGGCCTTGGCGACCTCGTTTATGGTGACGGTCTGGTTGGTCTTGGAGCTGGAGAAGATGCCGTCGGCGAAGTTGGTATCGTCGAGCGGCACCTTGAGCATGTGGGCGGCAACGGCCTTGGCCTTGATCAGAATCTTCTCGGTCGCCAGCAGGAATGCGGATCCGCCGATGGCGCCCGAGCGCGAGCCGCCGGTGCCTTCGCCGAAGGCGACCTGGTCGGTGTCGCCCTGCAGATACACCACCTCGCGCGGATCGAGCCCGAGCCGGTCGCAGACGATCTGCTTGAACGCGGTCTCGTGGCCCTGGCCCTGGTTTATGGTGCCGGACAAAAGAGTGACGGCGCCGGAGCGGTCGAACCTGATCTCGGCGCCCTCGTAGCTCGGCGCCGCGGCCTTCTCGATGGTGTTGGACAACCCGATGCCGCGCAGCTTGCCGTGCTTGTGCGACTGCGCGCGCCGCGTCTCGAACCCCGAAAAATCGGCGAGCTTGAGCGCCATGTCCATGTTCTGGGCGAACTCGCCGCTGTCATAGGTGAAGGTAAGGCCGGTGCGGAACGGCATGGCGGTCGGCGGAATGGTGTTGCGCCGGCGCAGCTCCACCGGATCGAGGCCGAGCTGATCGGCCGCGAGATCGACCAGCCGCTCGATCACATAGGCGGCCTCGGGACGTCCATTGCCCCGATAGGGCCGCACCGGATTGGTATGGGTGAACACGGCGGTGATGTCGGCATGCAGCGCCGGTGTGCGATACACTCCCGCCAGCGTGCCGATATTGCTGATGAAGGTTTGGCCGCCGACCTGCAGATAGGCGCCCAGATTGGCGATGGTCTTGACCCGCACCCCCAGGAAATTGCCGTCGCGGTCGAGGGCAAGCTCGGCGTCGGTGACATTGTCGCGCGCCTGCGCGTCGCCCAGGAAGGCCTCGGAGCGGGTGCTGATCCATTTGACCGGGCGCCCGGTGACCTTGGCGGCCAGCAGGACCAACCCGACTTCGTTATAGACCGCCGACTTCATGCCGAAGCTGCCGCCGATGTCACCGGCGACGACGCGAACCTTGTTCTCGGGCACCCGCAGCACGTTGCGGGCCAGCTCCTCGCGGAACGTGTGGGCGCGCTGGAGCGTCGTATGGATGGTGTATCGGCCGTCGGCCGCATGATAGATCCCGACCGAGCCGCGCGGCTCCATGCTGGCGGCGGTGACCCGGTTGATCACCAGACGATGCTTGATCACGTGGTCAGCGCGGGCGAAGGCTAAATCGGTCGCGGCCTTGTCGCCTTCGAGCTGCACGAAGCAGATGTTGTTCGGACAATCGTCGAACACCAGCGGCGCGCCGGGAGCGAGCGCGTCGACCGCCGAGGTGATTGCCGGCAAGGGCTCGTAGTCAACCGCGATCAGCTCGGCCGCGTCCAGGGCTTGATGGATGGTCTCGGCGACCACGAAGGCCACATAGTCCCCGACCCAGCGCACCCGATCCTTGACCAGTGCCGGAAACGGCGGCCGGTAGAGCGGCGAGCCGTCGCGCCGCTTCAAGCCGCCCGGCACCGGCAGGTCCCCGAACCCGGACGCCTGCCAATCCGCCCCGGTCAGCACCGCCAGAACGCCGGGCGCCGCGTGGGCGCGGCTGACGTCGATCCCGCGAATGCGAGCATGGGCGTGCGGCGAGCGCAGCACATGGCCGAACGCCATGCCGGGCAATGCGAGGTCGCCCACATAGCGGCCTTCGCCCCGCACCAGCCGCGGATCCTCGAAGCGCGGTACGCCTTGCCCGATAGCAAATTCACCCATTCCGATTCCTCAAGCCTCCGAAAGCCGACAGATTCTCCGTGTCATGGCCGGGCTTCGTCCCGGCCATCTCGCTTAGGTCGGCACATTAGTGCGCCCCTTGCCAAGATTGCCGGGACGAGCCCGGCAATGACAAACCAGGTGCGCCAGTTCAGAAATCAAATCAATGCCCGCCCGCTTGGCGTGCGGCGGCGATCAGCTCTACCAGCCGGTACGGCATGATGGGAACCTGGGCGATGTGTACCCCGAACGGCGTGAGCGCGTCCTCGATCGCGGAGACGATTGCCGCCGCCGCCGGGATGGTGCCGACCTCGCCTACGCCCTTCACGCCCAGGGGATTGAGCGGGGAGGGGGTTTGCCGATAGAGGGTGGTGAGCATGGGCAGCTCGGTCGCGGTCGGCAGCAGGTAGTCGGCGAAAGTGGTGGTCAGCGGCTGCCCGCTGTCGTCGTATCCCATCCATTCGAACAGCGCGTTGCCGATCCCGTGCGCGATGCCGCCGTGAACCTGGCCGTCCACGATCATCGGATTGATCAGCGTGCCGGAATCCTGCAGCGCATAGTACTTGATGATGCGCACCTCGCCGGTTTCCACATCGACCTCCACCTCGACCACGTGACAGCCGTTGGCATAGGCCAGATCGTCGATGCGGAATTGCCTGCTGGCCTCGAGCCCGGGCTCCATGCCGGGCGGGAAACCGTAGCCGGGCGCGCCGCGCAGGATGCGCGAGAGCTCGCCGAGCTTGACCGAAAGCTGGCGCGCGCCGATCACCCGCACCTCGCCGTCGGCGATCTCGAGATCGTGCTCGGCGGCCTCGAGCACATGGCTCGCGAGCTTCTTGGCCTTGTCGGCGACCGCGCGCGCCGCCAGCAGCACAGAGTTGCCGGCGGTGACGGTCTGGCGGCTCGCAAAGGCACCGAGCCCGAGCGATACGCCCGAGGTGTCGCCCGGCAGGACGGTGACGTCCTGCGGCCGGATGCCGAGCTCGCTGGCGCAGATTTGCGCGAGCGCGGTGCACAGCCCCTGGCCGATCGCGGCGGCGCCGGTGAAGACGCTGACCCGGCCGGTCGGCGACACCCGCACCAAGCCAGATTCGAACGGGCCCCTTCCGGTGCCCTTGAGCCCATGGGATAAGCCCATGCCGATATGGCGCCCTTCGGCGCGCGCCTCGCGCTGCCGGCGCGGGAAGTCGGCCCAGCCGGCGGCGGCCAGCACGTCGGCCTGGCAGGCCGGATAATCGCCGCTGTCGTATTGCACATTGGCGCCGGCGCGCGTCTTGAGCGGTTTCTTGTAGGGCATCTTCTCCGGCGGAATGAGGTTGCGCGCACGCAACTCGGCGCGGTCGAGCTTGAGCTCGCGCGCCAGCCGGTCCATCAGCCGCTCCATGGCGAATGCGGCCTGCGGATAGCCGGCGCCGCGCACCGAGGAGACCGGCGTCTTGTTGGTGGCCGCGACCGTCACCTCCATGGCGAGCGCCGGAACCATGTACGGGCCGGTCAGGGTGGAGGCCGAGTTGTAGGGCAAATTGACGTCCTGGAGCGCATAGGCTCCGAGATCGTGCAAAAGGCGGCCGCGAATGCCGAGCACCTTGCCGTCCGCATCGGCCGCGATGTCGATCGACCAATATTGATCGCGCTCCTGCACCGCATTGGTGAAATGCTCGCGCCGGTCCTCGACCCATTTGAGCGAGCGCCTGAGCAATCTCGCCGCCGCCACCACGGCGACATCCTCCGGGTAGACGCAAAGCTTGGGGCCAAAGCCGCCGCCGATGTCGGGCGCCGCCACCCGCAGGCGGGACTCGTCCATGTCGAGCAGCACCGTGAGGGATTGGCGCAGGTCGTGGGCCTTCTGGGTCGAGGCCCAGATGGTGAGCGAATCGTCCGCGCCGCGGAACTCGACCAGGATGCCGCGGCCCTCGATCGAATGGGCGGCACCGCGGTGCTGCCAGAAATCCTCGTGCAGCATATGCGCGGCCTTGCCGAACGCAGCCTCGGCATCCCCATAAGCGACCCGATACGAAGCGATGACATTGGATTTGAGCTCGCGGCGCACCGCCGGCGCATCGGGCTGCGCGGCCTTGCGGACATCGGCGGACGCCGGCAGCGTCTCGTAATCGATCTCCACCAGGGCGGCGGCGTCCTCGGCGAGATAGCGATTGTCCGCGACCACCAGCGCGACGGCCTCGCCCACATAGGAGACCTCGCCGTCGGCGAGCGCAAAGGCCCATACCCGGTCGAGCGGCGTTCCGGAGTTCGAGTGCCGCAGCATGCGCCGCTGCGCCATCCCCGGCGCCAGATCGTCCAGCGTCAGCACGGCATGCACGCCCGGCGCCGACAAGGCGGCGGTTTTCGACACCGAGCGGATGAGCGCATGGGGATGCGGGCTGCGCACAAAAGCCACCTGCAAAGCGCCCGGCACCACGATGTCGTCGACAAAGCGCCCGCACCCGCGCAGCAAGGCATCGTCCTCGATGCGGGAAACGCGCGATCCGATCAGCGATGGCATGCTATTCATTTTCGATCCGTCGACGGTCATTCCGCCGTGGTGGCCTTGGCGGCCTTGTCGGTGACATTCTTGGGCGTGGCATAGACCTCCGCCAGCAAGGCGTCGATGTCGCGGGCGCTCACCGGGTCGACATCGAGCGCTTGCGTCTTGGCCTCGGCCAGGAAGGCCGGATCCTTCATGGTCTGCTCGAAGGCCGCGATCAGGGCGGCCTTGCGCTCGGCCGGCAGGCCGGGCGGTGCCGCGAACGGCCGCGCCATCTCCTGGCTCACCAGCACCAGCTTGACGATCTGAAGCTGCTCCGGGCTCTTGGCGAGATTGATGGCGAACGGAACGTCGGGCAGCTCCCGCTCCTTCTTGAGACCGGCCTGCACGATGATGTTGATCGACTTGTTGTTGAGCCAATCGGGATGGCGGCTCTTCAAGGTGCTCCAGGACAGTCCGCAAAATCCGTCGATCTCCTGGCGTTCCATGGCGAGCGCGACGTCGTTGGTGCCCGGATAGCCGGTCACCAGCCTGGACTTGGCGCCGAATACGTTCCGGTACAGATGCGCGAACACGTCCGGATCCGCGCCCGCGCCCTCGCCGCCGAGCGTGGATGGCTTGGTGAGGAAATCGTTCCAGGTCTTGATCTCGGATTTGGCCGAAGTGACGCAGAGGCTGGTATCCTTGGAGATGCTGCCGAGCCAGGTGAATTTCGTTCCGTCGAACGTCGCTCCGGCGGCGGCCAGCAAGGGCGCGACCGGTATGGTGCGGCCGAAAGTGCCGATGGCGGCGCCGTCCTTGGTGGCCACCCCGTAAATGTAGTTGGCCGCCTTGATGCTGCCGGCACCGGGCATGTTCTGCGGCACCACGCCGGGCCGCCCCGGAATATGCTCGCCCAGATACCGCGCCAACAGCCGCCCATAGGAATCATAGCCGCCGCCGACGCTGTAGCCGATGATGATCGAGACGGTGCGGCCCTTGTAGAAGTCCTCGACGCCGGCGGCGATGGCAGGTGGGACGGAGCCGACAAGCAGGAGAGCGACGGCGGCGGTTAGAGTGCAACTTGCTTGAGTGAGTCTGGCACGGTGTTTCACTCCCTCGCCCCGGAGGGGAGAGGGTGGGGTGAGGGGGTTACGATGATTCCAACAAAGCACCGCCGGAGCCCCCTCATCCCACCTTCTCCCACCAGGGGAGAAGCAGTGAGAGGCAGTGCGTCCCTGACGGCGCGAGTCGACCATGAGGTCCCTCACATGGTCCCGAAAATATGCGGGAACTTGGCCTTGAGCTTGCCGCGCAGATCCTGGCTGACATCCACCACCACCGGGAAGGTGCCGGCGAGCTTCTTGTCGTATGGGATGCAGGCGTCGACCAGGATGCGATTGTTGAAGTTGCCGGGCAGGAACAGGGGATCGCGCTTGGAAGCCCAGGCCTTCTGGATGAGGTCGATGTCGTCCTTGGGATCGAACCGCGTGCACATCGCCCACAGCACCTGATCGAGCTCGCCGGCGTCCACATCCTCGTCCACTACCACGGTCCATTTGCCCGCATAGGCGCCGCCCTGGCAGGACGCCGCCACATGCAGCGCCTGGCGGGCGTGGCCCGGATAACGCTGGTGGATTTGGATGACGGTGAAGCGCGTCGCCGGCCCGGCCTCGTGGTTCCAGACGCCCAGCACCTCCGGCACCCCGCAGGCATCGAGCGCGCGCCAGATCTGCGCTGCGCCGGCGATGCCCTTGAGCAGGCCGGTCTCGTCCACCGGCTTGTGCTGGGGGGCGCAGCAGAGGATCGGATCGTTGCGGTAGAGGATGGTTTTAATGTTGACGTAGGGGCGCGGCACGGTGTCATCGGAGTAGTAGCCCATCCATTCGCCGAACGGCCCTTCCGGCCGCACCTGTCCGGGCACGGTCTCGCCCTCGAGCGCGATCTCGCAATCGGCCGGGATCGGAAAGCCGGTGAAGGGACCACGCACCACGTCGATCGGCTCGCCGCGCAGCCCGCCCGCGATATCCAATTCGCTGATCTCGGGCAGCGGGCTCGACGCCAGCATGAATAACAGCGGATCCTGGCCGCACAGGATCACCACCTTCATGGGCTCCCCGCGCTCGAAATACTTGTCGCGGTGGATGCGGCCATGCTTGCCCTCGGTGATCTGGCAGCCGACCGTCTTGCCGTCATAGACCTGCGACCGGTAAGCGCCGAGATTGAACCAGCCGGCATCGGGATCCTGGGTCATCACGCAATCGGCGGTGCCGATGAAGCGCGCCTTGTCGAGCTCGTGATGGCGCGGCACCGGGAACTTGAGAACGTCAACCGCGTCGCCCTGCAGGACGTTCTGCAGGATCGGCCCGTCCTTGACGAAGCGGGGCGGGAGCGGTTTGAGATCCTGCATGCGCTTGTGGTAGCGCTGCACGATGTCCACCTTGCGATCCTGCTTGAGCGGAAGGCCGAGCGTGAGGGCGACGCGGCGGATGGACGAGAAGTGTCCATAAAGCGTGCGGAAGCCCTTCGGATAGCCCGGAATGTCGTCGAAAAGGATGGCGGGCGCGGTGCCGCTGCTCTTTTCGGTCAGCATATGGGTGAGGGCGCCCATCTCGACGTCCCAATGGGCGCCGTTGACCTGGAGCAATTCGCCCATCCGGCTGACTTCGTCGAGCCAGCCGCGCAGCCCGCGGTAGCTGACCTTGTGATCGGAAACGGTCTCGGCGACCAGGGGCGGCATGCGGCTCTCCGTTGTGAAACGCGCCCGAGCACCGCGAAACGCAGGCTTGAGCGCTCTGTCGAGAATTATCCAATCAGATCGCTTTGTCCATCGCCCGGGCAGGACGCGATTCCTGCATATCGAGCAATGCCTTGAGCCGGGAAGGCGTCACCGGCAGGGTGACGATCGCGCCCGGCTGCCCGATCGCATCGTCGATCGCCGAGGCGATCGCGGCCCCGACCGCGTTCACGCCGCCCTCGCCGGCGCCCTTGAGGCCGAGGGGATTGCGCGGGCTGGGGGCGTCCTGGGTGATGAGGACATCGGCGGCCGGGATGTCGTGCAAGGTCGGAACCAGATAATCCGCAAACGTGACCGCAAGCGGCTGGCCGCGCTCGTCGTAGCGGAACTCTTCGCAGAGCGCGCCGCCGAGACCCTGTGCCATTCCGCCGACCAGCTGGCCTTCGACCAGCATCGGATTGACGGCACGGCCCACGTCATAGGCGATCAGATATTTTTCGACCGCGACGTGCCCGGTGCCACGGTCGATCGCTACCACAGCCACATGCACCCCATACGGATACGTCATGTGCTCGGTGTGGAACCAGCCCTCCGCCGCCAGTCCCGGCTCGCGGCCGTTCAGGAGGTCGGAGCCCGGCGCCAGCCGGCGGGCGATCTCGCCCAACGCGAGCGACGGACCCGCCGGCGTGTCCTTGCGCACCACGCAGCCGGCCGCGATGGTGAGCTGCTCGCTCGAAGTCTGCAGCAATTGCGCCGCGACCTCGAGGGCGAGCGCGCGCACCTTCAAGGCGGCCACATGGGTGGCCGATCCGGTCATCACCGTGGCGCGCGTCGCATGGGCGCCGATGCCATGCTCGATGCGGTCGGTGCGGCCGTGCACCACCCGGATACGGCGGTAGTCGACGCCGAGCGCATCGGCGCAGACTTGCGCCACGACGGTCTCGAAGCCCTGGCCGAGCGATGCGCCGCCGGTCACCACCTCCACGTCGCCGCTCGGCTCGACCGTAACCTGCACGCCATCGGAGGGACCAAGCCCGCTCTTCTCGACGAACATGGCGAGCCCGGCCCCGACGGTCTCGCCGCCGCGGCGCCGTTGCGCCAGGCTGGCGTTGAGCTTTTTCCACTCGATCCGAGCGAGTGCTTGCTCGAGCAGGCCGGCGTAATCGCCGGAATCCAGGACCACATCATCGCCGAGCGCATCGAGCGGCCGTGCGAACGGCATCTCGGCTTCGGCGATCAGGTTGCGGCGCCGCACCTCCACGCGATCGATGTCCAGCCGGTGCGCAATGGCGTCGAGCAATCGCTCGCGCACGAACGTGCCTTCGTAACGTCCGGGCGACCGATAGGTGGCGGCCGGGGTCTTGTTGGTGAGCCGGTAATGCCCGGCGGCGCGGTAGGCAGGCAGGCGGTAGGGGCCGGGCAGCATCCCGGCGGTGAGATCGACCACACGGGCGCCATGGGTGCGCACATAGGCGCCCTGGTCGTGAAAGAACCGATCCTCGATGCCGAGGATGAAGCCGGTCGCATCCACGGCGGCGCGGATCAGATGGCGCTGCTGGCGGGAATGATTGGTCGCCACGAAATGCTCCTGGCGATCCTCGATCCATTTGACCGGCCGCCCGAGCCGCAGCGCAGCGAGACAGACCAGCACATCCTCGGGATAAAGCTCGCCCCGCACCCCGAAGCCGCCGCCCACATGGCCTTCGAACAGATGCACCGACGACAGCGGCCGTTGCAGGATGCGCGCGAGCTGCTCGCGATTGCGGTGCGGCACCTTGGCGGCGCCGTGCAGCTCCAGAATATCCCGGCCGCGATCGTAACGCGCGATGGCGCCGCGGGTCTCGAGCGGCACCCCGGAATGACGGCCGATGGCGAGATCGAGCTCGACCACAGCATGGGCGGACCGGAATGCGTGCTCGAGGTCGCCGTACTGCTTCTCGATGATCATGGGCTCGGTCGACAGCCCGGGCGCGAACTCGCCGGGCGCCGCGTCGGCCGACATGAGGGGCGGCAGGTCCTCGAGCGCGACCGTGACCTCATCGGCGGCATCTTCCGCTTGATAGGGATTCTCCGCGAACACCACGGCGATCGGCTCGCCCACATAGCGGACCCGCTCGCGCGCCAGGACCGGCTGCCGATAGGGCACGAGCTTCTCGACGCGATCGTCGCGGAAATCGATCGGCGCCAGGTCGGCGAGATCGCGCCCGGTCCAGACCGCCACCACCCCGGGCGCCGACAACGCCCGGGCGGTCTCAACCGCGCCGATCCTGGCATGGGCCACGCTTGAGCGGACCACGCGCATATGCAGCTGAAAAGGAAACGAGACATCGGCAGCGAACAGCCCGCGGCCGCGCACCAGCGGGTCATCCTCGAGCCGGGTGACGCTGGTGCCGATGATGGGGAGGGGGTGCGGATCCTCTGTCAGGGAGGCAGGCCCTTTCGCTCCTTCTCCCCGCGTGCCATCAGGGCGTTCACGCCCGTCTGCGACGGGCTCTGGAGAAGGTCGGGATGAGGGGGCGCCCCCGCGAGTCTGAGCCTGTGGAAGCGCCCCCTCACCGGGCCGAGATCGGGTCTTTGTCATTGCCGTGTCGCCCTCTCCCCGCACGCGGGGCGAGGAACGCCGCGTTCAAGCAGCTCTACTCCGCCGCGATATGGGCGTGCGCCTGCACGTCCATGTTCACCAGCTGCAGCGGCGATTCCGTTTCCTCCAGCATGCCCCAGCTCTTCACCCAGTCGTAGGTGCGCTGCAGCTCTTCCGGCGGAATCGGCGCCGGATTGCGCACCACGATGCGGCTGGCGCGCAGGTCCTGCGGCTTCAGCGTGCCGATCTCCGGGTCCTTGGCTTTGTGATAGTCCACGAAATAGTGGAGATAGGCTTCTTTGTCGGCATTGATCCGCCGTACCGCCTCGCGCACCGCGCGATTGAAGGCCGCGTAGGTCTCCGGGTCGATCCGGTCGGAGGCCACCTCGGTGCCGAAATAGAACGCCGAGCAGATCGTGCGGCAGCCCTTCTTCTCGGCCAGGGTGATGTAGGGCTCGGTCAAGGTGGTGGCCTCGATGTCGCCCTTCATCATCAGGTTGAAGCGGTTGCGCGAGCCGGTCGGGGCGCGGCATATCTTGATCTGGTCGCGCGGCAGGAAGCCCTCCAGCATGTGCAGCGCCAGATAATGCGTGCCGGCATAGAACGGCACCCCGACGTTGCGGCCAGCGAGCTGCTGGGGCGTGTAGACCGGAGAATCCGGTCGCACCACGATGGCCCCGTAGGTGACGATGGCGCGGCGGCCGATCTGGCGGCTGCCGGCAGTGGCGCCGACCCGGCAGTAGTTGCCCCACTCGCAGGCATTATACATGTCGGCCTTGCCCTGCTCGAACAGGGTGCCGTGACTGACGAAGGGATCGGCGCCCTTCACGTCGGTCAGCGATGTGTCGGCGGTCTTGACGCCGGCTTCATCGCGATCCGCCCATTCGATGGTCAGACCTTCCTTCTCGAACAGGCCTTCCCGGTAGGCCACCAGCTCCGGCAGTCCCTGGAACGGGGAGGTGGTTTCCAAGACCAGTTTCTTCATGGGCAGGTCTCCGCAAGTTGGGGCTCCGGCGCGGCCAAGGCGGCGCGGAGTCATCGGGATTGCAGGGCCGCTGCAGCGGCACGGCCCGAGTGCCGGGGCTCAGAGTGCGCCATTTCGATTTGTGCCGCAAGGCATGGGCCGTCGCAGGCAGTGATGGGGAACCGCCCGGTTACAAGCGGAGCGACCATGCCGAAACGGTGCCAAGCCCGGCTTTGCGAACATCGAGCGGCTGGTAGCCGGCATCGCGCTGCCCGCGTTCGTTGCGCCGCTGCCGGCGGGCGAACAGATAAACCAGCACCTTGATGATCGTTCCCATCATCGACCTGCGCATCAGCTCGCGCGCCTGAAAACGCAGGATGCGGACATTCGACTTGCGCAGCTCGGTCTGGAGGCGATGGACGTCGGCCGATTTCTTGGCAGCCTCGCAAAGCTGGGTGGCTGCCTTCACCTGCGTTTCCCTTATTGTGGTTTCGAGCCGCAGGATCGACACTGCGAACTGGGCGCGCAATTGATCCTCATGGGCGCGCCGGTCGACCACCGATCGCGGCCGCTTGGAGGCCAGCCGCCGCACAGTGAGACGGACCGCGCGCTCGTGGATGAGCGGAGCCAGCAGGGACATCAACAGGCAGGCGGTCAGGAAACCGATGCCCAGCCACATCACATTATCGAGCATGCCACGGTCCTGGATGCGGGAAACAAAAGCCGGTGAAATCGTGCCCGAATCAACGCAATATCCTGGTCGGAATGTCTGAAAGCTTGCTTAAGGGCCTGGAAATCGCAACGGCGGGGGCGCATATTTGCGGCATGGACGCGCTTACGCTGCAACTCGTCACCTGGGTCTCCGATCGCCCACGCACCTACGGCGAGGTCATGGAGGCGTGGACCACCACGTGCCCGCGCATGCCCATATGGGAAGACGCGGTGAGCGACGGCCTCGTTCGCGTCGAAGGCGGGGGCCGCATGCGGGAACGTTATGTGAAACTCACATCGCGCGGCCGCGCGCTGCTGAAAAATGCGTAGGATGGGTTGAGCGTTTGCGAAACCCATCGGAGGCTGCTGATGGGTTTCGCATAGCCCGCGAAGACGGGCGTGAACGCCCTTATGAGCTCAACCCATCCTACAAACTCCCACCTACGCGCCAACCACGAACGCCGGTCCGGCGCCGAGCCACGGCATTCCCTCGACCGCAAGCTCCACGCTCAGCACCATGAAGCCGCCGTCGGGGACGCCATGGTCGGGCGCGCGCGGTGAGGCGATGGCTTGCAGCGGATAGCTGCCGATCGAGCTCTCCGCCATCCAGGCCTTGAGGGTGGCGCCGGGAAGCGCATCGAGATGGGCACTGATCTGCGTGCCGATGGGTGAGCCGGCCACGATCGAGGCCACGAGTTTCTCGAACCACGCATCGGCGCGCACCAACGAGGCGCGCGCGGCCGCGTTCCTGGCGAAGCTGCGGGTTCGCCGCACCCAGATTCCCTTGTAGGCGACGGATGCGCGCAGCGCGAACCGATCGGCGAGCGGCAGCGGACCCGAAACCCGGATCATGCGCCGGTCGGCCGCCAGGTCGCCCGCCACCGCGATGTAAGCCTCCTCGGCGCCGCGCAAGCGCGCCTCCTTCTCGACCAGGCCTGCGGCCGTGCCGCCGTCGGCGGCCCGGTCGGGATCGACCTGCTCGAGCGCCGCGACCGCAAGCGCGTCGGCGCGCGCGATCAATCCGCGTTCCGCGCCGTCGATGCGCTGCCGCAGCGACGCGAAGCCGGCACTGCCATCCACCAACTCGACCGCGGGGGCGGCGCCTGCGATCTCGTCATAGAGCCCGCCCGGGAGGCGATCCAGCTCCAGGACGCCGACCCGCTGGCAGCCGTCCGCGGCCAGTCGCCGGCCCACGGCTGCGCCCGGCTTGGGGGTGTTGACGATCTCGCTCAACGGATTGGTCGAGGCGATCCAGTTGGCGACACGTTTGGAAAGCGCGGTCGCGAACACCGGCGCGCCCGATTTGGGCACCAGCAGCAGCGCGTCGGACCAATAGGGCGTGAAGCCGGTGAGATAAGTCACCGCGCTTGGCTGCACCAGGTTGGTGTAGCCGATGAAGCCGTCGAGGTCGCCGCGGCTCATCATGGCTCGCAGACCCGCGATGCGCGCTTCCAGCACGCCCTGCGGCAGCTCGTCTTTATCCCATGCCATCAAGCCGCGGCGCATTGCAGGATTCCGTTCTAGGCCGGCACGCTGAACAATTCGCGCGGCGTTGCGGTGAGCACCTCGCAGCCTTGTGCGGTCGCGACCACCACGTCGCCCAGCACCAGATAGCCCACCACCGGATGATAGGTGTTGGGATGCACGATCAACGTCATGCCGGCATCGATCCGGGTCGTGACATCCTCCAGGATATGCGGCTTGCTGTCCGCGAACAGGCCGACCCCATGGCCGCGCACGCGGGTATATTGGTCGGTCACGTAATCGCCGAGCCCCTCGCGGCGGAACACGTCATTCTCGGCGCGCGCAATGTCGGCGGCGGTGATGCCGGCGCGCACCGCCGTGATGCCGGCCTCCATGGCCTCGCGATAAAGCGCGAAGGCGGAAAGTTGATCGCCGTTCGGCTCGCCCACCACCAGGGTGCGGCAGATCTGCGCGTAGTAACCGTCCACGCAGGGCGTGAGCTCGGTGGTCACCAGGTCGCCGCGCTTGAGCCGCTTGCCGCTCGGCGGCGCCATGCCGCGCACCTCCGGGCCGCCGACCCCGATGATCTGGAAATTGTCGTCGACCCCGTTGGCACGGTAGAACGCCTCGATCTCAGCGATCAGCTCGTAGTCGGCGCGCCCCGGTCGGGCGGCGTTGCGGAACACCGCATAGCCCGAGTCGGCGAGCCGCGCCGCGCGGCGGATCGCATTGATCTCGGAATCCAGCTTGGCCATCAGCAGCCGGTCGATCAGCGCGGTCTCGTCACGCAGCTTGAGATCCTGGGCGCGGGCCGCGATCCGGCGCGGTACGAGGCGATGGGGTCCGGCCCCGATCCGCTGGTTGCGGAACCGGTCGAGCGCGCCATCGACCTCTGCGACCAGCTCGGGAGCGTGGATAATCTCGAGGCCAGGGCAATTGATCTGCGCCCGGTCAACCTCCAGCGGACTGTCGAGATAAAGCGTGACCTGCCCGTCGTTGCGCACCAGCGCCAGCGCCTGACCCTCCAGAATCCCGAAGTCGGTCGCGTAACGCAGATAATCGTTCTGCCAGGCATTGCCGTAGACCACGAGCAGATCGAGCCCGGCCTCCGACATGGCGTCGATGAGGCGCGTCTTGCGCTCCTGGGCGAGCATGATGGGCACTATGCTTGTTTCGACGGCGGTGGTCAGAACTTCACCGGCACGAACTTGTCGTTGTAGAGGGTCTTCGCCTCCGGCACGGTATCGAGAATGCCGAGCTCCTTGAGCGAATGGCGGATGACGTCGATGGCGGCTGGGTCCCAGGCGCCGTCGCTGGAGAAGCTGCCGATCTGGGTATCGTAGATCTTGGACACGACGCTTTCGCGCACGTCGACCGTCTTGGCTTCCGATTTCACGGTGAATTCCTTGTTCGCCCGCATGAAGGCGATGGTCTTGAACCAGCCGCGCAGGAAGCGCTTTAGCAAATCCGGCCGCTTCTCGATCATGCCGTCGGTGGCGAAGATCACATGGGTGTAAAAGTGCTTGGCGATGTCGCCAAACAGTAGGATGTTGCGGCCCTTGCCCTGCTCCTCGAGCTCGAAGCCGGTCGCCGATTCGATCACGAAGCCGTCGAGCTCGCCACGCGTCATGGCGGCGAGCCGCGCCTGCACCGAGCCGAGCGCCTCGACCTTGATGCCGTCGCTGCCCCAGCCCTGCTGGCGCGACAATTCGCGAGTCAGCCAATCGGTAAGCGAGCCGGCCGTAGTGACGCCGATGCGCTTGCCCTTGAGATCGGCCACGGTCTTGATGGGCGAACTGGCCAGCACCGTGAGGCAGAGATTGCTCGGCGGCCCATACATGGCGGCCACCCCGATTGCCGGCACGCCCTTGGCGCGGAAGCCCAAGCCCGGCCCCGAGCCGACCGCCACGTCGATGCCGTCGGCGGTCAGCGCCTGTTGGATGCGGGCGTCGCCCTGGAAGGTCAGGACCTGCAGATCGATGCCTTCCTGCTCGTAGATCTTGGCCTGGACGCCGACCTCGGCGGCCCCGAAGGCGAAGGAATTGGGCACCGCCTTGCCGAACCTGATCTGGTCGAGCGCAGAGGCTGAGCCGGGCCAGGCAAGGATCGCCAGCGATGCGGCAACCAGGCAGCGACTGAAGAATGTGGGCATCAAGTCTCCTCCCGGGCTGGCCGAGCGCCGAGCTCAACGATAGCAATAGTCCGCCCCGACAGGCAACTTGGGCGCTTCGTCGCATCGGTTTGCAAGGAGGTGCAGGACTTGTACCGGGCGCAGCGCAGCACCGTTTGGTGGTGCGCTGCAGACCCGGGACCGTTCCATGCTCCGAGTCTAAAACGACCCCGGATCAGCGGTGCATCACTTCGTGCTGCACCGCATCCCGGAAAAATCCGAACGCCTCGACTTGCGCACCCGCTAAGACGATCGATCGCCAAGATCCGCTTACACGACGGCTCCTGCTGGTATAAATGGGCTTGGCAACGAAGCCGAACGGATTGAAGGACCTCGCGATGACGCTGATCATCAACAATGACGATGTCGCCAAGGTGCTCACCATGGAGACGACCTTGGCGGCGCTGGAGGAATCCTATCTTGCGCTCGCGGCCCGCACGGCCGTGTGCCGGCCGCGCATCGACATCCGGATTCCGACCAGCGACCCGGCCAAGAACTATCAGTGGGGCACCATGGAGGGCGGCTCGACCGCGGGCTATTTCGCCATCCGGATGAAGTCCGACATCATCTACGAGACGCAGTACAACGGCGTCACCACTCAGGAAAAATATTGCATGCGGCCGGGCCTCTATTGCGGCCTGATCCTGCTCACCTCCATCCAGAACGGAGAGTTCCTGGCCTTCATCAACGACGGCCACCTGCAGCATATGCGGGTCGCCGGCGACGGCGGCATCGGGGTCAAGTACATGGCGAATGAGGACGCCGAGGTGGTCGGCATGCTCGGCTCCGGCGGCATGGCGCGCACCCATATGCAGGCCTTCACCCGTGTCCGCACCATCAAGAAGCTGCAGGTTTACAGCCCCACCAAGCAGAACCGCGAGGCCTTCGGCCGCGAGATGGCGGCGAAGTACAATATCGAGGTCAAGGTGTGCGACGCTGCGCAGGATATCTACAAGGGCGCGCAGATCGTGGCCGCGCTGACCGATTCGGCGGTGCCGGTGATCGATGGAGCCCTGATCGAGAAGGGCGCCCATATCGTCAATATCGGCGGCACCGGCAAGCCGGACGCCGATTGCCTCAAGCGGGTCGACGTCTATCTGCGGTTCGGCGATGCGCCGGCGCCGGTCGGGCGGCCGGAATTCGGCGTCGAGGACGAGTTCCTGGCCTGGGAGGCGCGGCCCGATCTGCATAAGCACGGCGACGGCCGCCGGACCCGGAGCGCCCATGGGGCAGCGACGGCGGGCCGGCGCGTGTCGCTCGCCGACCTGGCCGCGGGCCGGGTCAAGGGCCGCATCCGCGACGACGAGATCACCTATTCGGAGCGCGGCAACCTGCAAGGCGCGCAATTCTTTGCGGTCGCCGGCAAGGTCTATGAGCTCGCCAGGCAGGCGGGCCTCGGCCGGGAGATTCCGACCGAATGGTTCCTGCAGGACATCAGGAACTAGCGCGTGATCGGCTCCCAGAGCATGTCCGAGCGGGAGACCATCGTGGGCGTCATCTCGGACACCCACGGGCTCATGCGGCCGCAGGCGATCGCGGCGCTGCAGGGTTCGGATTTGATCATCCATGCCGGCGACGTCGGCGACCCCGGTGTGATCAAGCAGCTCTCCGCCATCGCGCCCGCCCATGTGGTGCGCGGCAATATCGATACCGCCGGCTGGGCCGCGCGCCTGCCGGAGACCGAGCAGGTCGATATCGGCGGGCGCCGGTTCCATGTGCTGCATCAGATTTCCGAGCTCGATCTCGATCTGGCGGATTTGGGCTTCGCGGCCGTGGTATTCGGGCATTCCCATCAGCCCCTGATCGAAACCCGGCAGGGGGTCTTGTTTCTCAATCCCGGCAGTGCCGGCCCGCGCCGGTTCAGGCTGCCGGTCACGGTCGCCCGGGTCGCGGTTTCGGGCGCCGCCCTGCGCCCGGAAATCATTGAATTGCAGGTATAAATTCATAGATATCGACCACGAAGGTTGCGCAAGAGGGAGCACGAAAATGGAAACCAAGGCTTTCGCGGTCACCCGCACCGATGAAGAGTGGCGCAAGCTGCTGACGCCCGAGCAGTATCGGGTCATGCGTGCGCACGGCACCGAGGCTCCCGGCAGCTGCGCGCTCAATCACGAGAAGCGTGCCGGCACGTTCGTCTGCGCGGGCTGCAATCAGCCGCTGTTCGTGTCCGGCAAGAAGTTCGAGAGCGGCACCGGCTGGCCGAGCTTCAACGATCCGGTCAAGGGCGCGACCGAGAACACCGTGGACAAGAGCTACGGGATGATCCGCACCGAGGTGCATTGCAGCCGCTGCGGCAGCCATCTGGGCCATGTTTTCGAGGACGGCCCGGCCCCGACGCATCTGCGCTATTGCATCAACGGGGTGGCGATGAACTTCCAGCCGGAGTGACGCGTGCACAAGCCGGACAAGGGCAGATGTTCGAATTATTCGAAAAATGCATGGAATTGTTGCCAATCGAGGCCCTGAGGGCCCGGGAAAACGCCCAGGTCCATTGAAAATACAATCCGCTTACAATGAACCGTGATTGTGAGGGCCCGGCGAGCCATGCAGCC
>DASYFD010000013.1:0-2088 GCA_036498625.1 Xanthobacteraceae bacterium
GAAGCGCTTGATCAGCTCGGCCCCGTTGACCGCGAGAATGCGCGCCGAGCCGTGCGCGTCGGAGGTGCTGATCGGCAATTGCCAGCCCTGCCAGGAGCGGGCGTTGATGCCGATCGACGCGAGCGAGATGGCCAGGAGCCCGGCGCTGACCTGCTCGCCGGAAGCCACCACCGCATCGTATTCGCGCGCGTCATGCAGCGAGGCGGCCTCGCGGCACCAATCCACCAGCCGGTTGGTGGTGCCGGCCATGGCCGAGACCACCACCGCCACCTCATGGCCGGCCGCCACCTCGCGCTTGACGTGGCGCGCCACATTGCGGATGCGGTCGATGTCGGCGACCGAGGTTCCGCCGAACTTCATGACGAGGCGGGCCATGGCGAGGTCGGGTATCCCCTTGGGGCTGCTGGAAACCGTTGCGGGCCGGGGCGCGCGCTGGCAAGAAAAGGCGCGTATAGATAGCGGCGAGATTTCGCTCCTGCAATGATGGTCTTTGGAATGAGGGCAGGGCTGCAAAACTGCGGATGGCTGCTGGTCGTCGCCGGGACGTTCGGCGTTTACGTATGGGGGCCATTTTGGCCCCATGCGGTAGCGCGTTATCCGCTGTGGCCGTGGTTGCCGTTGTTTTCGGTCACTCTGGTTCTCGTCGCAACCCTCTTGAGACGACGATTGAGCGCTGGTTCGTTGCTTCTCGGCGCTACAGTGATCACATTGTTTTTTTATTTCGAGTGTCTGATCGCCGTTTTGAGTGCGGAAATAAGCAAAGGGAGATTGTTCAACCCCCGTTTGGAGGTGGCGGGGTATTTTGTGGTGCCCGCCTTGAATATACTGCTCAATCTGCCCGTCATCGCAACATTTGCGGCGCTGGGGGCGACGATTACGATGCTTGGTCGTTTGAACAAGCCCGCGACCATTGGACATTAGGCAACCATGATTGCAGAAACCCGCAATGCTTCGACCGTCGACGCCAACGAGGTCGCGCGCTTCGGCGCCTTGGCGGCGCAGTGGTGGGACCCGGGCGGCAAGATGGGCATGCTGCACAAGTTCAATCCGGTGCGGCTTGGCTACATCAAGGAGACGGCCTGCCGGCAGTTCGGGCGCGACCCCAAGCGGCTCGACAGCCTCACCGGCCTGCGCATCCTCGATATCGGCTGCGGCGCCGGCATCCTGAGCGAGCCGCTGGCGCGGCTGGGCGCGCAGGTCACCGGCGCCGATCCTGCTGTCCCCAATATCGAGGCCGCCAAGGTGCATGCCGCAGGGCAGGGGCTCACGCTCGATTATCGCGCCACCACCGCGGAGGCGCTGGCGGACGCCGGTGAGCGCTTCGATCTGGTGCTCGCCATGGAGGTGGTGGAGCATGTGGCCGACCTCGCCCTGTTCGTGCAGCGCTGCGCCGAGATGGTGAAGCCGGGCGGGCTCCTGATCGGGGCCACCATCAACCGCACGCTGAAAAGCTTCGCGCTCGCCATCGTGGGGGCCGAATACGTGCTGCGCTGGCTGCCGCGCGGCACCCACCGCTGGGACAAGTTCGTGACCCCGAACGAATTCGAGGCCGCGCTCGAGCGCCACCGCCTGCGCGTGATCGCACAGACCGGCGTGGTCTACGATCTCCTGGCCGACCGCTGGCAGCTTTCCGGCGACATGGACGTGAACTACATGCTGGCGGCCGAGAAGCCGCTGGCGGTAGAGCAGCCGCAGGCGGCCGGGAAGCCCGCTTAGCCGATGCTCGATTCCTCCTGGCTCTGGGCGCTGTTCACGGTCATCGCGGCTTTCAGCCAGACCGTGCGCAATGCCGCGCAGCGCCAGCTCACTGCGACGCTCGGCACGGTCGGGGCGACGCATGTGCGCTTCCTGTTCGGCTTTCCGTTTGCGCTCGTATTCCTCGCCGGCGTGCTGATCGCCGGCGGCGGCAGCCTGCCGCGCCCGGGGCTCGCCTATTGGGCCTGGGTCGCCGACGGCGCTCTCGCCCAGATCGCCGCCACCGCGCTCATGCTGGCGGCCATGAACCAGCGCTCCTTCGTGGTCACCATCGCGTATATCAAGACCGAGCCGGTGCAGGTGGCGCTGTTCGGGCTGATCCTGCTCGGCGAT
>DASYFD010000014.1:0-23129 GCA_036498625.1 Xanthobacteraceae bacterium
AACGTGGCCGACGCGAACGTGTTCGCGCGCGATCCGGTCAACCTGATCCGCATCTTCCAGCTGGCGCAGAAGCACAATCTGGCGTTCCATCCGGATGCGCTGCGGCTCGCCACCCGCTCGCTCAAGCTGATCGACAACGACTTGCGGGAGAACCCGGAGGCGAACCGCCTCTTCCTCGAGATCCTGGTCTCCAAGCGCGCGCCCGAGACCGTGCTGCGCCGCATGAACGAGACCGGCGTGCTCGGCCATTTCGTGCGTGCCTTCGGCCGCATCGTGGCGATGATGCAGTTCAACATGTACCACCACTACACGGTGGACGAGCACCTGTTGCGCTGCGTCGGCATCCTCTCCGAGATCGATGCCGGCACCAGCCCGGACACCGCGTTCGCGAGCGAGCTGATGCGCTCGATCCAGCCGCAGCACCGCACGCTGCTCTACATCACGGTGTTCCTGCACGACATCGCCAAGGGGCGGGTCGAAGACCATTCGATCGCCGGCGCCCGCATCGCACGGCGGTTCTGCCCGCGGCTCGGCTGCACGCCGGCGGAGACCGAGATGGTCGCCTGGCTGGTGGAGCAGCACCTGGTGATGTCGTCGGTCGCCCAGTCGCGCGATCTCTCCGACCGCATGACCATCCAGAATTTCGCCGGGGTGGTGCAATCGATCGAGCGCATGAAGCTGCTCACCATCCTGACCACCGCCGACATCAAGGGCGTGGGCCCGGGCGTGTGGAACGGCTGGAAGGCGCAGCTCCTGCGCACGCTCTATTACGAGACCGAGCCGACGTTGACGGGCGGCTTCTCCGAGGTCGACCGCGCCCGGCGGGTGGCGATGGCGCAGGCGGAATTCCGGGCCGAGCTCAAGGACTGGCCGCCGGCCCAGCTCGAGGCCTATGTGGGGCGGCATTATCCGGCCTATTGGCTCAAGGTCGATCTGCCGCAGAAGCTGGCGCATGCCCGCTTCCTGCGCACAGCCGAGCAGGCGGGGAAATCGCTGTCGACCGCCATCGGGTTTGATTCCGCGCGCGGCGTGATCGAGCTCACGGTGCTGGCTCCCGACCATCCCTGGCTGCTGTCGATCATCGCGGGCGCCTGCGCCATGGCGGGCGCCAATATCGTTGATGCGCAGATCTTCACCACCACCGACGGGCAGGCGCTCGACACCATCGCGGTGTCGCGTGAGTTCGAGCGCGACGAGGACGAGGAGCGGCGCGCCGCGCGCGTCGCCGACACCATCGAGCAGGTGCTGCGCGGCGCCATCCAGCTGCCCGAGATGGTGGCGAAGAAGCTGATCACCAAGGGCCGCTACAAGGCCTTCGCGCTCGAGCCCGAGGTGATGATCAACAACGCCTGGTCGGATCGCTACACCATGGTCGAGGTGACCGGGCTCGACCGGCCCGGGCTCCTGTTCGAGCTGACCACGACGCTCTCCAAGCTCAACCTGAACATCGGCTCCGCCCATGTGGCGACGTTCGGGGAGCGGGTCGTCGACGTGTTCTACATCACCGATCTGTTCGGGGCCAAGATCACCTCGCCGACCCGCCAGACCGCCATCAAGCGCGCCTTGATCCAGCTCCTGGTGCCGCCCGATCATCAGGCCAGCGGAAAACCGGCGCGCGCCGCCGTCGCCGGTTAGTATCCGGGCACCGGGCTCACCGGTAACCGCACCTTAAACCCCGCTATCTAGGCTGCCCCCGGGGACCTCCAGGGGGAATCGCGTGGCCGACTCCGACAGCTCGCAAGCGCGACCGGCTCGCCCCAAAGGCGCGGCCAAATCCGGGCGCAAACCTGCCGGCAAGCGCAAGCCGACCGGCCGCGATGCGCCATCCCGCTCGCTCACGCGCCGCCTGGTCTATTGGGGGGCGGTGCTGTGCCTCTGGGGGCTGATCGCGGCGGGCGGCGCCATCGCGTTCGTCGCATCCACGCTGCCGCCGATCCAATCGCTCGCCATCCCCAAGCGCCCGCCCTCGATCGAGATCGTGGGGCTCGACGGCAAGCCGTTGGCCGTGCGCGGCGAGATGGGCGGCGCGGCGGTGGCGCTCAGGGACCTACCGCCTTATCTGCCGCGCGCCTTCATCGCGATCGAGGACCGCCGCTTCTTTCATCACTACGGCGTCGACCCGATCGGGCTTACCCGCGCCATGGTCGCCAATGCGGTGCACCGGGGGGTCGCGCAAGGCGGCTCGACCATCACCCAGCAGCTCGCCAAGAACCTGTTCCTCAACCAGCAGCGCACGCTCTGGCGCAAGATGCAGGAGCTGGTGCTGGCGCTGTGGATCGAGCGCAAATTCAGCAAGAACGAGATTCTGGAGCTTTATCTCAACCGGGTCTATTTCGGCTCCGGCGCCTACGGGGTGGAAGCAGCCGCACAGCGCTATTTCGGCAAGCCCGCGCGCGACGTGAAGCTCGCCGAGGCCGCCATGCTGGCGGGCCTGGTCAAATCGCCGACCCGTTTGGCGCCGAGCCGCAATCCGGACGGGGCCGAGCGCCGTGCCCAGATCGTGCTGGCCGCCATGGCGGACGCGGAATTCATCACCGAGACCATGGCCAAGACCGCCATGGCGCAACCCGCCCATGCGGTGAAACCCACCGGAGCCGGCAGCGTCGGCTACGTGGCCGACTGGATCATGGACGTGCTCGACGATCTGGTCGGCCATGTGGACGACGATCTCAAGGTCGAGACCTCGATCGATCCGGCCTTGCAGGCCGCGGCCGAGAAGGCGCTGGTCGAGGAGCTGGCACAGAAGGGCCAGAAGTTCGACGTCGAGCAGGGCGCCCTGGTGGCCATGACACCCGACGGCGCGGTGCGCGCCATGGTGGGCGGCAAGAACTACGCGGAAAGCCAGTTCAACCGCGCGGTGGCGGCGAAACGCCAGCCGGGCTCCGCCTTCAAGCCGTTCGTGTACCTGACCGCGCTCGAGCACGGGCTCACGCCCGACACGGTGCGCGAGGATCGCCCGATCGCGCTCAAGAACTGGAAGCCGGAGAACTACGGCCACCAATATCTCGGACCGGTGACGCTCACCCAGGCTCTGTCGCAGTCCCTCAACACCGTGTCGGTGCGCCTGACGCTCGAGTTCGGGCCCGCTTCGGTCGCCAAGACCGCCTATCGGCTCGGCATCGCCTCCAAGCTCGAGCCCAATCCGTCGCTCGCGCTCGGCACCTCGGAAGTCTCCTTGATCGAGCTGGTCGCCGCCTATGCGCCGTTCGCCAACGGCGGCAGCGCGATCGCGACCCATGTGGTGGAGCGCGTGCGCACCGCGGCCGGCAAGACGCTCTACACCCGCACGACCCCGAACTACGGGCGGATCATCGATGCGCGCTATGTGGGCATGATGAACGCCATGATGCACGAGACCCTGACCAGCGGCACCGCCCACAGCGCGCAGCTCGCAGGCTGGCCGGCGGCCGGCAAGACCGGCACCAGCCAGGATTTCCGCGATGCCTGGTTCATCGGCTATACGGGCCACCTGGTGACCGGGGTGTGGCTCGGCAACGACGATTCCTCGCCGACCCGCAAGGCGACCGGTGGCGGCCTGCCGGTGGAGATCTGGTCGCACTTCATGAAGCCGGCGCATCAAGGCGTGGCGATCGCGGGGCTGCCGGAAATCGAGACCGGCGGCCTCTCGCTCACCGCGATGCTGGCGCCGGGCGGGCCGGGCGGAACTCCGATCCCGCCGGCACCGGTCGGCGTATCGTCGGGCGCGCCCGGGCGCAACGACCGCAGCACCAGCCTCGACGGCTGGTTGCTCGACCGGTTGTTCGGGCGGCGGTAGGGCCGAGACGGACAGCAGCACCCGGCTCCTCGGACGGAGCGCTCAACGCTCACCCCTCTTCAAAGACTCACGCACCGGCCGCGCTACGCGCGCCGGCTGGGACGCGCCTTCGGGGCCAGGCCGTAGCGGTGCAGGTCGGTGCCGTGGGCATCGAGCCAGGTCTTGGCGCGCTCGTAGTCGGCATCGAGCCGCTCCACCAGCCGCCAGAAGCGCGGCGAGTGGTTGAGCTCCTTGAGATGCGCGACCTCGTGCGCCGCCAGATAATCGAGCGCGAACGAGGGCGCCAGGATGAGCCGCCAGGAGAACGACAGCACGCCGGTGTTGGAGCACGAGCCCCAGCGGCTCGATTGATCCCGGATCGAGATGCGCTTGATGTCGATGCCCAGTCGCGCCGCATAGCGGCTGCTGGCGGCTTCCAGATCGCGACGCGCCTCGCGCTTGAGGAAGTCGCCGATGCGGCGATCGAGATGCGGCGGCTCGCCGGCCACGCACATGAGGCGCTGGCCGCGCTCGTCGGTCTCGGTCCACACCGTGCCGCGCACGCCGCGCCGGTGCACGATCTTGTGCAGGATGCCGCGCAGCGGAACCTCGACGCCGTGCACGAAGGGCGCCGCCTCCGGCAAGCGCTTGAGGCGCGCTGCAATCCATCCGCCATGCTGCTGCGCAAAGTCGCGCGCTTCGCGCACGCTGCCGCGCGGCGGCATGGTGAGAACGACCTCGTGCAATGCCGCATCGATGCGCAGCGTGTAGCGGCGCGCCTGGCGGTGCCGCCGCAAGCGCACCAGGAAGACCGATTTGTCGAAAATGATTTCCAGCGCCGACGGTTCGGTCGGACGACGATAGAGCAGTGCGCGCAACGACATGGCCGTAAATCCACCCACAAAAGCGTTCCCGGGCGAAATACTGCCATAACCGCAATGGGCCGCGGCATGGTCGATCGCAAATAAACCTCTTCCCCAAGGACACGGGCCTCGATGGCGGTGTCCCCACAACAGCTAGGGCCTCGTATCCACTGAATCTCTGTTCATAGCTTCTCCCAGCGGCTCCTGGGGCGGCGCCCCGAAGTCACCCCTGAACGGCTTCGCGATCATGCCAGAAATGCAATATATAACAGTGACTTGCGAGAAAAGCGCCGGACCCCGCGGGTGCGAATCATGAAGAAACCCAGGCAGGACGGGCTTTGCTGGCCTTTTGCCACACTGGCGTACCGCTGCGGGCGCCGCTCTGGGCCGGCCGATCGGGTTGGCTTATTCGCCGACCGCCGACGCGTCCGCCGTTGTGGCAGGCGCCGTCATCTTGTCGGCGGCGGCCGACCTCGAGCCCTTGGGCTTTGCAGTCGCGAGGTTTGCATTGGCGGCGGCCGGCTTGCCGCCGCGTCCATCCTGGCCATTGTTGGACAGTACGAAGTCCGAGATCCGCGGCGCGATCTCGGCGCGATAGCGCGACCCGTTGAACACGCCGTAATGGCCCACGCCCGGCTGCATCCAATGGGACTTCTTATCGGCCGGGATGTTCACGCAGAGCCCATGCGCCGCTTCGGTCTGTCCGAGGCCCGAAATGTCGTCGTTCTCGCCCTCGACCGTGAGCAGCGCGACCCGGCGGATGCAGGCCGGATCGACCGGCGCGCCACGATGGGTCATGGTGCCGGTCGGCAGAGCGTGGCGCACGAACACGGTATCGACCGTCTGCAGATAGTACTCGGCGCTCAAATCCATCACTGCCAGATATTCGTCGTAGAACTCGCGATGCTTCTGCGCGGAATCGCCGTCGCCCTTGACCAGATGGGTGAACAGGTTGCGATGCGCCTCGATGTGGCGCTCGAGATTCATGCTGACGAAGCCGTTGAGCTGCAGGAAGCCCGGGTAGACGTCGCGCATCAGCCCGGGATTGGGAAACGGCACCTTGGTGATGACGTGCTGGCGGAACCAGTCGATGCCGCGCCGCTCGGCGAGCTCGTTCACCGCGGTCGGATTGGCGCGCGTATCGATCGGGCCGCCCATCAGCACCATGGAATGCGGCACATAGGGGTCGTCGGTCGCCTCCATGCGGGCGACCGCGGCCATCACCGGCACCGACGGCTGGCACACCGCCAGCACATGCACGTCACCGCTGAGCAGGTGGAGCATCGAGATCACGTAGTCGATATAGTCGTCGAGATCGAAACGGCCCTGGGCGAGCGGAACCATGCGGGCGTCGGCCCAATCGGTGACATAGATGTCGTGGTAGGGCAGCAGGCCTTCCACGGTCCCGCGCAACAGGGTGGCATAGTGGCCCGACAAGGGCGCCACGATCAGCAGCCGCGGCTGCGGCCGGCGCGGCCGCCGCTCGAAGGAGCGCTCGAAATGCAGCAATCGGCAGAACGGCCGCTCCCACACTGTCGAAATCTTGACCGGGATGCGTTCTCCACCGATCAGGGTGGAGTCGATCCGCCATTCGGGCTTGCCGTAGCGGCGGGTCGAGCGCTCGAACATCTCGCAGGCGGCCGCAACCGTCTTGCCGAACTGGGTATGGGCCATGGGATTGGCCGGATTCTTGAAGAACAAGCGGGTCGCGTCCGCCAGGGCGCGGGACGGATTGAGCGACGCCTGGCTCATCTCGTAGAACCAGTAGTACGGCCCGGCAAGCATCGGGCCATGGCCCACCACTGCGGCCGGCGCACCGCCGAATTCGCCAATCGCCATTGCCCCGGTCCCCAGCGGATCTTGCTGCACTGCAGCAGGGTGTCGTTTTTCTGTCACGCAGTCAACCTTATGGCAAGGATTCTGCCAGCCCCTTAAAATATGGGGATTGCTCCGGTTTCGGTAAACAGGATGATTATTCGCCGGACTGCAGCAGTGAGCCCTGCCGGCGGGCGCTTTTCAGAAGCTGCAAAAAGGCGACGACCGCGGCGGTGAAATAGAGCGCATTGAGGGCCAGCGCCTGCGCCATGAGATCGGCGCGAAAGACGTGGTCCATCACCAGGGCCCGCATGCCCTCGAACACATAGGTCGGCGGCAAGGCCCAGGAGACCATCTGCAGCCAGTGCGGCAGCGTCGCCACCGGATAGTAGACGCAGGTGAGCGGCATCAGCACGAACATCAGGGTCCAGGCCAGGCTTTCGGCCCCCATGCCGTTGCGCAACAGCACCCCGGACACCACGATGCCGACCGACCAGCTGGTGAGGATGAGGTTGGCGAAGAACGCAGCGAGCCCGAACCCCAGCCCGTAGATGTTGAACCCGAACAGGACGATCGCGAGCAGCGAGACCGGCACCATGCCGATCGCCAGGCGCACGATGCTCATGATCATCAGGGCGGCGACGAACTCGATCGGCCGCAGCGGGCTGATCATCAGGTTGCCGAGGTTGCGCGCCCACATCTCCTCCAAAAATGACACCGAGAACCCGAGCTGGCCGCGGAACAAAATGTCCCACAGCAGCACCGCGCCGATGAACATGCCGCCGGCGCGCGCGAAGAAGCCGGCGTTCTGCGAGATGTAGAGCTGCAGAAACCCCCAGACGAACAATTGCATGGTGGGCCAGTAGATGAGCTCGAGCACGCGCGGCCACGACGAGCGTAAAAGGTACAGATAGCGCAGCACCATCGCGGCCACCCGATGCGGCGCGAACGCGATCGCGCTGGCGTTCTGCGCGCTCATTGCGCGGCCTCGCGCGCCTCGCCGCGGCCGCGCGCCACGTCGAGAAACACCTCCTCGAGGGTCTGGCGGCCATAGCGGGTCAACAGCCGGGCCGGCGCGTCGTCGTCCTCGATGCGCCCGCGCTTCATCATGATGACGCGCTCGCACAACCGCTCGACCTCGGCCATGTTGTGGGAGGCGAGCAGCACGGTCGCGCCGTGTTGCTCGCGAAAGCGCTCGAGGCGCGCGCGCACCCAGTCGGCAGTGTCGGGATCGAGCGATGCGGTCGGCTCGTCGAGCAACAGAACGTCGGGCCGGTTGATCAGCGCCTTGGCCAAGGCGACGCGGGTCTTCTGCCCGGCCGAGAGCTTACCGGTCGGCCGGTCGAGGAACTCGCGCAGCTCCAGCTGCTCGGCGATCTCGGCGATGCGGGCGCTGAGATCCGCGACCGCATAGAGCTTGCCGAACACCTTGAGGTTCTGCCGCACCGTGAGCCGGTGCGGCATGTCGATATAGGGGCTTTCGAAATTTATCCGGTGCAGCACCTGGTAGCGCTGGCGCGGCATCTCGGCGCCCAGCACCTTGGCGCTGCCGGAGGTCGGCATAACCAGCCCCAGGATCATCGCGATGGTGGTGGTCTTGCCGGCGCCGTTGCCGCCGAGCAGGCCGGTCATCGAGCCGGGCGCGAGCGCAAACGAGATGCCGTCGACCGCGCGGGTGGCGCCGTAGACTTTCACGAGTTGATCGACCGCGATGGCGGGTTGGACGGGTACGAGCACGATTCCACCAGAATGCCGGACAAGCCCGCCAGATGTGAGCCCGCCCGGCGCGCGGCGCAAGCCCTGCCGCGGTCCGGCGATCCGCCGCGGCCCGCAAGGTTGAGCGCGCGGCCCGATCCAGTAGATTGGGGTCATGGCGGAGCAGGATCGCATTCAGGCTTTTCATGCGGGGCGCGACGTGCGCCTCCACACGCTGGTGCGGCTGCGCTGGCTCGCCGTCATCGGCCAGACCACGGCCGTGCTGGTGGTCTATCTGGGGCTCGACTTCGAGCTGCCGATCTGGGCCTGCCTGGCCGTGATCGCGCTTACGGCCTGGCTCAACGTGGCGCTGCGCCTGCGCTTCCGCATGACGCAGCGGGTGGCGCCCGACCGTGCCGCCTGGCTGCTCGCCTTCGACATCGCGGAATTGGCGATCCTGTTGTTCCTCACCGGCGGGCTCGAAAATCCGTTCGCGTTCCTGTTTCTCGGGCCCGTGCTGCTGTCGGCGACCGCGCTGCCGCCGCGGCTGACCCTGATGCTGGGCGGATTCGCGGCGGCCTGCGCCACCGTGCTGATCTTCGTGCACTATCCGCTGCCGTGGGACGCGGATCAGCCGCTCGAGCTGCCGCCGATCTATACGATGGGGGTCTGGCTCTCGCTCTTGCTCGCGATCGGCTTCATCGGCGCCTATGCGTGGCAGCTCACCGAGGAGGCCCGCCAGCTGGCGGACGCGCTCGCCGCCACCGAGCTGGTGCTGGCGCGCGAGCAGCACCTCTCGCAGCTCGACGGGCTCGCCGCCGCCGCTGCCCACGAGCTCGGCACGCCCTTGTCCACCATCACGGTGATCGCCACCGAGCTCGAGCGCGAGATGGCCGCGGATTCACCGCATGCCGAGGATGTGAAGCTGCTGCGCGAGCAGGCGCAACGCTGCCGCGGCATTCTCGGCAAGCTTACGCAGCTGTCCGCCAGCGACGAGCCCTTCGACCGCACGCCGTTGTCCGCCCTGATCGAGGAGATCGTGGCGCCGCACCGCAATTTCGGGGTCGCCATCAAGGTGTCGCTGGCTCCCCATGAGGCGGCGGAGCCGGTCGGCCGGCGCAATCCGGTCATTCTCTATGGGCTCGGCAATCTCCTGGAGAACGCCGTCGATTTCGCCCGCGAGCGGGTCGATCTGAGCGCCGAATGGAGCGCGCAGGAGATCGCCTTGACGATCATCGACGACGGGCCCGGATTTGCGCCCGAGATCATGGACCGGATCGGCGAGCCCTATGTGACCGGGCGGCGGCACCTGCGGCATAGCGTCGACGTCGAGGCGGGCGGGCTCGGCCTCGGCCTGTTCATCGCCAAGACCCTGCTGGAACGCTCGGGCGCGAAGCTGATTTTCGCCAATCGGCCGGCTCCGGCGCGGGGCGCGTCGGTGCGGGTGCGCTGGGAGCGCGCCGACTTCGAGGAGACTCCGGTCCCAGCGCTGTGACCGGTGCCGGATCGTCAGGGATCTGTCAGCGTCGCGATGAGCCCGGAAGACGTCCGGAAGCCCTAAATCTCGCCCTGCCTGATCGCCAACAGTTTATCTTAACGGATGTTGTCAGTTGCGTTTAACGGAATATATATGCTGAAGGTATTGTAGGGGCGAAATCGGCCGCCGCAGCGCTCCTTCGCGGGCGGATCGGGAGAGAGTCAAATGCTGTTGGAGGCTTCGATTGCCATGGCTGAAAGCCGCGCTCCGGGGACCCCGGGCGACCGAACGCTGCTGATCGTCGAGGACGACAAGTCGTTCCTGCAACGGCTCGCGCGCGCGATGGAGAGCCGGGGCTTTACGGTGACCACCGCAGAAACCATCGCCGAGGGATTGAGCCGGCTCGAGACGGCCTTGCCGGCTTTCGCGGTTGTCGACATGCGGCTCGCCGACGGCAATGGCCTCGAGGTGATCTCCGCGCTCAAGCGCCGCCGGCCCGATGCCCGCGCCATCATCCTCACCGGCTATGGCAATATCGCCACCGCGGTGAACGCGGTGAAGATGGGGGCGGTCGACTATCTGGCCAAGCCGGTCGACGCCGATGACGTAGTGGCGGCCTTGCTGGCCCACGACGGCGCCACCGCCGAGCCGCCCGAGCACCCGATGTCGGCCGACCGCGTGCGTTGGGAGCATATCCAGCGCATCTACGAATTGTGCAGCCGCAACGTCTCGGAGACGGCGCGCCGTCTCAACATGCACCGGCGCACCTTGCAGCGGATCTTGGCCAAGCGCGCCCCGAAGTAAGCGGACGCGTGCCGGCGCGGTAGGCCAGTCTGCCGATCGATAAGATCGAGCGGACCGCCTGCAGCAATCAGCGGAAGATGTTGGGAATGGTGGCGAACGGGCTGGACGGCCGCGACGGTGCCGGTGCCGGCTTGCGCGGCCCCTTCGGCTTGTTCTCGTCGGGTGCGCCCTCCACCTCGAGCCGCTGATAGGCCGCGGCGGTGCCGGCCGCCGGCGGTTTGCCGGCTTTCGACTGCCCCGCGGCGGCAGCTGGGCTTGCTGCGGCGGGCGACGCGGACGCCACCGGGGACGGCGATATGGGCTCGCTGGTGACGGTGGCGGCGCTGCCGCGCGGCCAATTGAAATCGTCGGCCCGCCCGGTCGGCGCGGCCATCGGCTCTCCCTTGGTGAGCACCCGGGTCGCCAACGGATCGGCGGCGAGCGGGCGTGCCGCCGGGCGCGCCCCACCCATGAGCTCCTCGCCGGCAGCAGCGGTCGCCGAGACAGTCAGCGGAATGACCGGGCCGACCAGCGGACGCGCCGAAGGCCCGCCCGGCTTGGCCCCCGCCGGAGCCGGCTCGATGCTCGAGGGCAGCGCGACCGGAATGGCGCGGCTGGCCACGTTGCGATCGATCTCGCGCTCCACGTAATGGGCGAGCTTGCGGGCGCCGGCCTTGGTGAAATAGACGCCGTCGGCGCTACGCAAGCGGCGGATCTGGCCTTCGAAATCCGGCCCTTGCGCCGAATATCGGCCCTGCTCGTCGACGAAGCCGTCCCAGATGTCCACAAAGACGATGCCCGCCTTCTCGGCGCGGCCCCGATAGAGCTCGTTGAGATAAGACGCATCCGAGGTCGCCTTCGGGCCGCGTTGCGCCGGCAGGCCGACCCAGAGCACCGGCACCCCGCCGCTCTTCAAGGCCAAGATGGTCGCATCGATCCGCTTGATATAGGCGGCCTCCCACTGCTCGGTATGGAACTCGAACGTGCCGGTGGGGCCGGCGTTGCGGCCGGACTCCGCCGCGACCAGCGGTGCCTGATCCGGATTTTCCAGGTCGGGGCCGGCCACGTCCTCGGTCGGCGCAGGCGCGGCCTCGCCGGTCTGCGGTGCGGGCGCGGCCCCGGGCTTGCCGGGCGCCGCAGGAGCTGCGGCCTTCGGCGGCGGGGCGCGCTCGCGAATCGACTGGTGATCATTGACCCCGATCATCATCACGATGAATTTTGGCTTCTCCGCCGCGATGATCTCGCGCGCGGTCTGCGCCCAGTCCACATCACGCTTGGGATCGTAGCGGATCAAGCCGGAGCTGGTGCGGTGCTTGCGGGTGATGCCGATCTCCGGACGTTCGGAGAATGCCTCCTCGAGCCCGTAGCCGAGCCAATCGGCCATGGCGTCGCCCATGACCACCACCGATGTGGTCGGCGGCGTGTCGCTTTTGTGCGCCTGCGGGGACGGAGCATGGGAATTGTCCGGAGGCGCGGCCTGGCGCTGCTCCTGCGGGGCGAAGAAACCGCCGAACGGATTGTACTGCTGTTGCTGCTGATACTGTTGCTGGTACTGCGGCTGGTACTGCTGGACGGGAGCCGGAGGCCGGCGCGGGGCGCTGAACGGAGACCAGAACTGCGCCTGCGCGGGCGACAGCAGCACCATCGCCAGGCAAACGGCCGCGGCGATCTCGGTCGCACCGAGCAGAACGGTGACGATGCGCCTGCGCCCTGATTTGTCCTGCACGCCCATGATTCGGCTGCCGATCGCTCGTTAGGCTCGTTAGATCACTCTTAGGCTCGCGGGACCGCCTCGCGGTCAAGGACAATTTCGCGACCCGGGACGATATCGCCGCACAGGCCATATCCCCGAGCATAATCCCGCAGGATGGGGCCGGCACGGCTGCGCCTCGCCCACCTCCACCCCGCAATAGTACGACAAAAATGTCAACTTGAAGATGGCCGGAAGGTGGCGGCCCCGGGTTTGCGGAAACGGCGGCTTTAAGGGCGGCGCAGCCGTTCCAGCACCGCCGCCGAGGCAAAACCGTCGGCCACTACGCCGATCTGGGCCTGGAACTGGCGCAAGGCTGCGCGCGTGCGGCCGCCGAGCTGACCGTCCGGGGTGCCGACGTCGAAGCCGTGATTGGCCAATTGCTGCTGCAGCTCGAGGCGCTCGTCCCGTGTCAGCACGCGCTCATAGCGCGGCCATGCCTGCACCAGCGGCTCGCCGCCGCGCAGCCGGTCGGCCAGGTAGCCGATCGCCAGCGCATAGGCCTCGGACGGGTTGTATTTCATGATCACCCGGAAATTCTGCAGCATCAAAAAGCCCGGCCCCTGCGCGCCCGCCGGCACCAGCAGATAGGCGCGATCATCGGCGCGCGGAAACGCCTTGCCGCCGGGCCGGCTGATGCCGGCGCGCGCCCATTCCTGCATGGTCATGACCTTCGCGCGATCCGCCAGCATGAAGTTGAAACGCTCCGGCACCACGACCTCGTAACCCCAGGTCTGGCCGCTCGCCCAGCCGTCCTTCTTCAGATTGTTGGCGGTGGATGCGATCATGTCCGGGATCGAATCGACCACGTCGCGGCGGCCGTCGCCGTCGAAATCGACCGCGTATTTCTTGAAGCTCGTGGGCATGAACTGGGTCGGCCCGAACGCGCCGGCCCACGATCCCTGCAGATGCGCCGCCGTGACGTCGCCATGGGCGAGGATCTCGAGCGCGGAAAGGAATTCCTCCCGGAAATAGTCCTGCCGGCGGCCGATGCAGGCGAGCGTCGCGGTCGAGCGGATGACCGGGCGCGTGCCTCCTTGGGTGCCGTAATTGGATTCGACCCCCCAGATGGCGGTGATGATGTGGCGATCGACCCCATAGGCCTTCTCGACCGCGTCGAACACCGCGCGGTGGGTCGCCAGCATGGCGCGGCCGTTGCGGATGCGATCCTCGCTCACCAGCAGATCGAGATAATCCCAGATCGCCTTGGTGAATTCCGGCTGCGCGTCGAGCAGGTCCATGATCCGCAGGTCGGGGGTGAGGCCGGCGGTCTGGGCATCGAAGACGGTACGCGCGACCCCGCGCCGCGCCGCCTCCGGCCACAGCGCCTCGAGGCAGGCGGGGAAATTGGCCGCGGCCGACCGAATGGCGTCGGCGGTCATGAGCGGATGCCCGGAGGAGCCGGATTCCCCACTCCATTCCGGCGGACCGCCCGGCGTCGCTTGCGCCGGCGGCAGCGGCGTCGTGGGGGTCACGGACCCGGTGGTCAAGCCCGGAATCTTGAACGGAAACCAGCTCCCGTCGCCGGCTTGGGCCGAGGCCGGCACGGCCAAAGCCAGCGTGATCGCCGCCGCGGCGCAGAGCAAACCCATGGAGCGGAACAATTTCTGCATGTCTGCCTTCAGCGCCAATCACCCAAACGGCCAACGGGCGCGTCATCACGCCTCGCTTTTCCCGATGGTGATTATATATGGTCGCGCTACGGTTAATGGATTTTAAAGACGATCCCCGGCCTCTGCACCCCCCTTTCCCTTCAACTCCAGTCACCCCGCCAAAACATGAAACCGATCCGCAAAGCCATATTCCCGGTTGCCGGGCTCGGCACCCGCTTCCTGCCCGCCACCAAGGCCATGCCCAAGGAGATGCTGCCGGTGGTCGACCGGCCGCTGATCCAGTACGTGGTGGACGAGGCCCGGCAAGCCGGCATCGAGCATTTCATCTTCGTCACCGGGCGCAACAAGAGCGTCATCGAGGACCATTTCGATCGCCAGTTCGAGCTGGAGATGACGCTGCACGACCGCCAGAAGAGCGCCGAGCTCGCAGCGCTGGCGCAGGATCTGCCGGCACCCGGCACCACCAGCTTCACGCGCCAGCAGGAGCCGCTCGGACTGGGACACGCGGTGTGGTGCGCGCGCGAACTGGTCGGCAACGAGCCGTTCGCGCTCCTGCTGCCGGACGTGCTGGTGCAGCATCCGCGCGGCTGCCTCGCCCAGATGATCGATGCCGCAAGCGCGCTCAAGGCGGACGCCAACCTGATCGCCGTCGAGGAGACGCCGGCGGACCGCATCCATATGTACGGCGTGGTCGGGGTGGGCGAGACCCATGGCAAGCTGTTCTCGATCACCCGGATGGTGGAGAAGCCGGCGCGCGAGCAAGCCCCCTCCAACCTCACCATCACCGGCCGCTATGTGCTGCAGCCCGAGATCTTCGGCATCCTGGCGGCGCAGAAGCGCGGCGCCGGCGGCGAAATTCAGCTCACCGACGCGATGATCGAGCTGGCCTCCCGGCAGCCGTTCTACGGCCTGCAATTCGAGGGTGCGAGCTTCGATTGCGGCTCCAAGGTCGGCTTCCTGTCGGCCAATGTGGCCTATGCGCTCGCCCGGGCGGACCTGGCGCCGGCGGTGCGCACCGAGCTGACCAGGCTGTTGGACGGCGACCGGGCGATCTGAGCGAATCCTGCAGGGTGGGCAGCGCGCCCACGCCGCAGCGTCAAACAGTGCGGCACGGCCTATCGGCGCGTTGCCCACGCGCTCGGCTCTCGCTGCGACCGCGTCGGCAAATTGCGCAAAGCCGCGCAATACCGAATCTTCATACCAGGCAATTTTTCCCACCCTCGCCTCACCGCAAGCGCCCTAGAGCTTGCGGGAGATCCTGCCGTATTCGATGAAATGCTTGGGATCGCGGATCGCGGCGCCGCGCTGGATGATCGTGAAGCCGAGCCCGGCCAGCAGCTTGTCCATCAGCTCGACGCTGCGGGTGATGTTGCGATGGCCGATGGTCGGGCCGTCCACGTGCCAGATGTCGGTCCAGATCAGCAGGTAGCAGCCCGCGGCCGCGTAACGGGAGATCGCTTCGAGCACCGATAGCGGGTCATCGGTATGATCGAGGGCGTTGCGGCTGACGATCGATCCGTCGATCGCCCCGCACAGCTGCGGGATCACGGTCTCGGCCGCGCATGCGTGGGTCTCGATGTCCGGCGTCCAGATCGTCTCGCCGAACCGCCGCAGCTGGTAGGCGCGGTATTTGTCGATGAGCGGATCGATGACCACGCGGCGGCGCATCCAGTAGCAGGGCGCGAGGTAGCCCATGGGCCCGGAGCCGATCTCGAGACTGCTGCGGTCGCGCACATGCGCGACGAACTCGGCAAAAAGCTTCTCGTTGCCCTGGAACCATTGGTCATTGGCGCTGTGCCACAGCCCGTTATCCGCGCGGTTGCGCCGCGCGGTATCCAGCCAGGATTGCCCGGCCCGGCGCGTCGTGCGGCGGCTGCTGAGATTTTCGTATTGTTGCGCCACCTGGTGGCTGAACGGCAGGCGACCCAGGATCTGCGTCAGAGGACCAAACATGCGTGCTTCATGCCGCTCCGGAATCCCGAGAGCTCAGTGTCGCATTCCTCGCCGACAATCACAATCAGCGCTGCAGCCGCACGCCCAGCAGCGCCACATAGGCCTGGTAGTTGTTTCCGGGCTCGTTCGAGGTCAGCCATTCACGGCGCAATTCGCCTTTGACCTGCATCTCGCGGTTCAATTTGTAGGTGAGCCCGAACGAGCCGACATAGCGCTTGTCCAGGCGCTCCGAGCCCACATAGGCATCGCGGTAGCCGGTGAATTTCAGGGTCGCGTCGAGCCAGGTGCGGAACGCATGATCGACCTCGACGCCGAGCTGGTGGGTGAACTCGCCCGAGACCCCCGACAGAGTCGTTTCATTGGCGATGGTGAGTGCCGTCAGCTTGAACGTGGTGAGCGCGGTCGCTAGCCAGGTGAGCGAGGCGTCGAGCGTCGGCCCCTTGATATCGGGCAGCGCCGGATCCGTGTAGCGGCGCTCCAGATAGCCGAACGCGAACTGGCCGGTCAGGATGCGCGAGAGCTCGAAGGTGCTGCCGATCTTGGCGGCGCTGCCGTCCGAATCGCGATCGGCCCCGGTGCGGTCGATCGCAAGGTCATGATGGCGGCGATCGGCATCGATCTCCAGGAACGGTTTCACCGCCGGGCTCGACTCGTAGCCGACACGCAGCTGGGTGCTGTATTGATCGAAGTTGCGGTCGTCGTTGCTGGCAACGGTGCCGTCGGTGAACACCGAGTTCTGGTAGGTGGTGCGGTCGACGCCGCCCTTGACCGCGACATCGAACCGGTTGAAGCGCTGGCCCACGCCCACGCTGGCGCCGACATCGGCGTAGACCGGCAGCCGGGCGAGGCCGACCTGGATGTTCGGGCTGCCGGGATTGTCGGTCGCGACCACCAGCCGGCTTTCGAGATCGATGCGGGTCAGGCTGGTGACGTCGATGCGGCCGTCGATCTTGCCGTCGAAGTTCGGACGGTCGAGGCTGGGGGCGGCGCCATAGGTCGTGTAGCTGCCGCGCAGATCGGCGGTGACCTCGTGGCGCGACCAGTTCGAGTTGGCCAAAAGCTGCGGCGCCACGATGCCGAAATTCGAGGGGCCGCCGCCGACGGTGGTGCGCGCCGGATTGGTGTCGTAGCCGCCGGAGAATTCGATCGCGGGGCGCAGCCGGAACGAGCCGGCCGCGATGCCGACCGGATCGAACGGCTTGTCGTCCACCACCGGCCGGCGAACGAGCGTCCGGGGCACCGCAAGCGCAGGATCGGGCGCCGGCAATGCCGAAGATGGCGGCGCCGGCGCGGCGTCGCCGGGAGGGGGGCCCGCGACCGCATCGGCACCGGGCGCGCCGTGCCGCGTGCGATTCTGGTTCTGCCGCAAGCGGGCATCGCCGATCGCGCGCGCGGACGGCGTCGGCGTCAAGGCAATCGGCGGGGCCGCCTGCGGCTTGGGCTCGGTGCCCGGAGCGGTGCCGCCCTGGGCAGTGCCTTGGGGGCTGGCGTCCGCTCCGGCCGGCCGGCTGCGCGTGCGCGCCTTGCGGGTGTTGCTGGAATTAAAGCCGGTCGTGCCGGCCCCGCTGCCGGGCTGGTAGTCGAAATTCGACAGCTGTCCGGGCGGCGCGGTCGTGCCGGCCGCCGCTTGCGTGGCCGCCTTGCGAAAGGCCGGTGGATTGCGCGGATTGCCGTCGAATGTGGGGGTCAGCAGGGGAAAATCGGATGCGGCGCCGAGCTGCGCCGCTGCCGGCGGCGCCCCGCTGAGCGCGAGTATCGACAGCACGCCGGCGCAGAGCCCGACCAGAGGAGGCGTTTGGCGGCACGGCACCTCAAGACCCCCTCCGACCGGCGCATCGGGCGCGGTGCTTGCCGAACGCGCCGAGAAACTTGTGTATCTCGATTCAACCAAGCGACCCGACAGCGACCCGCGTGGGCCCGCTTAACGCCCGGCAGCGGTCGCCAAAATCCTGGTTAATGGAGATAAAACGGATATGGTTAACGGGACGTTGCCAATCGCCGGCCGCGCCGTTCCATGCTATCGCAGCCGCCCGGGGATCAGGGCCGTCTCCGGTATCATCGCCCCATCGCCGTTCCGGGTGGCCGGGTTCGGAGTACGCAAGTCAAAATGCCGAAGTCGAAACCGTCGAAAGACCTCAAGCGAGCCGCCGGGCAATCCGACGCGCTGATCACCTCGGCGCTGCGCACGCTGGAGACCGAGGCTGCCGGCATCAACGCGCTCGCGGCCGCGATCAGCGATGGGCTGGGCGAATCGTTCATCGCCGCCGTCGACCTGATGCGGCAGGCGCGCGGCCGGGTGATCGTCACCGGCATGGGCAAATCCGGCCATGTGGGCCGCAAGATCGCCGCCACCTTGGCGTCGACCGGCACGCCCGCCTTCTTCGTGCATCCGAGCGAAGCCAGTCACGGCGATCTCGGCATGATCGCACCCGACGACGTGATCATCGCGCTGTCCTGGTCGGGCGAGACCGCCGAGCTCAAGGATCTGACCGACTATTCGCGCCGCTTCCGCATCGGCCTCATCGCGCTTACCGCTTTCGCGGACTCGACGCTCGGCCAGGCCGCTGACGTGGTGCTGGCATTGCCGCAAGCGCGCGAGGCCTGCCCGCACAATCTCGCGCCCACCACCTCCACCTTGATGCAGCACGCGCTCGGCGATGCGCTCGCGATCGCGCTCCTGGAGAGCCGCGGCTTCACGGCGCTCGATTTTCGCGTCTTCCATCCGGGCGGCCGGCTCGGCGCCATGCTCAAGTTCGTGCGCGACATCATGCATACCGGCAGCGAGATACCGCTCGCCCCACTCGGCACAAAAATGTCCGACGCGATCTCGGAAATGACCACCAAGACCTTCGGCTGCGTCGGCATCGTCGATCCCGACGGCTATCTCAAGGGCATCATCACCGACGGCGATCTGCGCCGCCACATGAGCGGCGACCTCCTCGACCTGACGGTCGAGACCGTCATGACCCGCGACCCGGACACCGTGCGGCCGGACCAGCTGGTGAGCGAGGCGCTCGAGTTGCTCAACACGCTCAAGCGGACGCAGCTGATCGTGGTCGATGCGGGCAAGCCGGTCGGGGTGGTGCATTTCCACGATTTGCTGCGGGCCGGGGTGGCGTGAGCGGGATAGGGGTCAGCCAGGCAGCTCCTCTGTTTCCCGACTCCTGATTTCGGCGGCAGCCCGAAAACTTGGCAACGCGACGAAAAAAGACCGTATTGCCGCCACGGGGGCTGGGAAATGATCTCGAATTTGCAGCTGCTGCGCGGGCTCGCGGCGCTTGCCGTGGTTTTCTTCCACACGTCCTTCGTGATCCCCGGAATGCAGCGTACCAATTTCCAGGCCGTCGCCGTCTTCTTCGTCATCAGTGGGTTCATCATGACCTACATCACGAGAAACACCGCCGACGGCTTTCTGCTGAATCGGGTCGTCAGGATCGTTCCTTTGTATTGGATGGCGACAATCGCCGACGTCGTCTGGACCAAATTTGGTTTCAACAACATCCCCCAGACGTGGACCAACCCGCGCCGGATCCTGGCCGAATTTCAGCACTTCGTGCAGACCGACCAGACCGCATTTTTTGGAGATTTGGCCAGCAGCCTCTTGTTCATCCCGCGCTTCGACGGCGCCGGCGCGATGCGCTATCCGTTGCTCGCCGTCGGCTGGACGCTGAACCTTGAGATGTTCTTCTACGTCATATTCGCCGTGATGCTTTGCATAAACCGCCGGCTGGCGCCCTTGCTGGTCGCAGGCTTCTTGTCGGCAGTGATTGGCTATTCCAAGATCTTCGGCTGCGGTGATTTGTGCCGATTCTATTCCCACGACTTTGTTCAGTACTTCATCTACGGCATCGCCGCCTACTATGCATGGCGGGCCCTGGCCGCCGCAGCGACCTCCCGGACAGCCCGTGCAGTCGCGATCACGGCCTCGGCGCTGGCCATTGCGGGATATCTGGTGGTCGAGGCAACGGTCAATGGTGGAGCAAGGATCGCGCCGGTGGCGCTCGTCCTCGCGCTGCTGGTCCTGCATTCGGCCAGCATCCGCTGCGACTGGAGATGGGCTGTGGTGTTCGGAGATGCATCCTATGCGCTCTACCTCACTCACCTCATCGTCGTGGACACGATGCGGCCCCTGGCCGCACAATTTCCGGTACTTGATTTCTCCACGGCGCCAATCGGGCTCGCCGTGACGCTGGCGACCTGCCTGATCGTCGCGCTCCTCACGCATTTCTTTGTCGAAAAGCCGACCCTCAAATGGTTGCGGCGGCGTTTGGAAGCGCGCAATGCCGCTCAACCTCACCCGAGCGTTCTCGGGACCTGAAGGCCATCACCAATCGGGATTCCACCGTAATGATTCGCACGAAATGGCTGTGTCCTTTTGAACCAGGTGACGTGGTTGCGTATCGACCAAGCGACAGAGGCTTGGCCGCTGATGTTATGACTCCGGAGTCTCAAAAGCTCATTCCCGGAAAAAGTACGTAGTAAAAGACGTTATGCAGGGGCGCTACGTTGTGGTGGAAGGGGATTCTCTGGGAGGCCTGTTCTGGACTGAATTTGAGGGGAAGGCTTGCAAATCTCCGCAGAGTTGATTGATGAAATTGCGTAGCGCCGTCAGGTGAGCCGCAATGGCGAATACGGGGAACGAGTAGCGAGAGATGAGTAATAGGTAAGGTGTCACCGCAATTCCGAGATTATTAAAGCGCGCACGGTGCCCGTGGAGGGAAACGACCCCCGCTCCCTTGCGGCACGCGATCCGTCCTCAAATCCACCCCTTCAGCTCACGCAGCGCCATCTGCCAGATCACCAGCATACCGGGCCCGCTGTCGTTGAGGCAGGGCACCGCGGCAAATCTCTCGCCGCCGTTCTTCTTGAAAACCTCGGCGTTCTCGCCCGCGATCTCCTCCAGGGTCTCCAGGCAATCGGCCGAGAAGCCGGGCGTGATCACCGCCATGCGCTTGATGCCCTTACGGGCGAGCTCCTCGACCGTGGTGATGGTGGCGGGCTCGAGCCATTTGGCGAGGCCGAAGCGCGACTGGAAGGTGAGCACCAGCTTGGATTCGTCGAGCTTGATCTGCTGGCGCAGCAGCCGCATGGTCTCGACGCATTGGCGGTAATAGGGATCGCCGTTCTCCACGAAGGACTGCGGGATGCCGTGGAACGAGGCCAGGATCACCTCGGGCTCGAAATCGAGCTTCGCAAGGGCGACGCTGGTCGAGGAGGCGAGCGCCTCGATATAGACCGGGTCGTCGAAGTACGGCGCCGCGATCCGCAGCGCCGGCTGCGCCCGCATGCGGGTGAGCGCCCGGAACACCTCGTCGCCCACGGTGCCGGTGGTGGCGGCGCAATATTGCGGATAGAGCGGGAGCACCAGGATGCGCTCGCAGCCCTGCGACACCAGGGCCTCCAGCCGCGCTGCGATCGCGGGCTGTCCGTAGCGCATCGCCCAATCGACGATCAGGTGCGGGCCGATCGGCTGCAGGGTCGAGGCGAGCATCTGCGCCTGCGAGCGGGTGATGGTCTTGAGCGGGGATTCGTTCTTTTCGTTGTTCCAGATCTTCTTGTAGTCGTGGGCCTTGCGCCGCGGCCGCACCGGCAGGATGACGCCGTTGAGCACCAGCTTCCAGACGATGCCCTGGTTCTCGATCACGCGCGGATCGGACAGGAACTCGCGCAGATAGGTGCGCACCGAGGCGGCGTCGTAGCCCTCGGGGGTGCCGAGATTGACCAGCAGCACGCCGATCTTGTGGGCGGGTGTCGCGGGCTCGACTTGCGGGAGAGTGGCGGCGGCGATGGGGGAGGCTTCGTTCATGGGTGTGACCATACGCGATCGGGTGGCGGCAGGCGACCGGGTCGCCGTCCTCTTGTCCCGGCCTTGAGCCGGGACCGTTCCAGATGCCGGCGTTTGGAACGGTCCAGGGTCTGCAGTGCACCGCTGAAGGAGCGCTGCACTGCGCCCGGGACGAGCCGTGTAGCCCGCATTGAGCGCTTGCGTAATGCGGGATCGCCGGTCCCGGATTTCGCTTACGCTCCATCCGGGCTACGAAAGAGCGGCTACTCCGCGGCCTTGAGGTGGTGCGGGGCGCCGGAGCGCAGCTGGTCCAGCAGCGTGGCCTCGTCGGCCTTGGCGGCGGCGAGGTGGCGCTGCTTGACATGGCCGAAGCCGCGGATTTTTTCCGGGATGGCGGCGATGCCGACCGCCAGGTGATGGTTGTCGGGATTGAGCCTGGCCAGGAGCTCCGAGAGGGTCGTCTCGTAGTCGGCGATGAGCTTACGCTCCATGCGGCGCTCGGCGCTGTAGCCGAATGGATCGAAAGCGGTGCCGCGCAGGAATTTGCAGCGCATGAGCAGCCGGAACGCCGGCAGGAGCCACGGCCCGAAGGTGATCTTGCGCGGCTCGCCGTTGCGGCCGCGGCGCGCCAGCAGCGGCGGGGCGAGGTGGAACTCGAAGCGCAGGCGCTCGCCGTCGAACTCCTCGCCCACCTGGCGCAGGAACTCGCCATTGCCGTAGAGCCGCGCCACCTCGTACTCGTCCTTGTAGGCCATCAGCTTGAAGAGGTTGCGGGCGACCGCTTCCGCGAGCCCGCATTTGCCGGGCGCCTTCGCGGCTTCCGCCGCCTGCACCTCGCCCACCCGTTGGCGGTAGCGCGCCCCATAGGCGGCGTTCTGGTAGGCGGTCAGATATTCGACCCGCCGCGCCACCGTCTCATCGAACGATCGCGAAAGCACCCGCGCATCCGTGATGGTGCCGGCGGCCGGCGCCGCAAGCTTGTCGATCGCGGCCGGATCCGCGGCAGCGCAACGTCCCCAGCGGAACGCGGAAATATTCATGGCCGCGGCCTCGCCGTTGAGCGCAATCGCGGTCTCGATCGCCTGCGCGGACAGCGGCAGCTTGCCGAGCTGATACGCATAGCCGAGCATGATCATGTTGGCCGCAATGGTCTGGCCGGCGACCGCGGTCGCGATCCGCGAGGCATCGACGAAATGCGAAGCGGCGCCGCGCGTGGCGGCCAGGATGGCGCGGCGCAGCCGCTCGGTCGGCAGCGAGAAATCCGCATTGCGGGTGAACTCGCCGGGCAGCACCTCGGCGCGGTTCACCACCATGGTGGTGACGCCGGGCTCGACCGCAGCCAGCACCTTCTTGGTGCCCGCCACCACGATGTCGCCGCCGAGCACCAGATCGGCCCCGCGTGCCGCGATCCGGATGGCGTGAATGTCCTCGGGCCTCTGCGCGATGCGGATATGGCTCGCCACCGCGCCGCCCTTCTGGGCGAGGCCCGCCATGTCGAGAACGCCCACCGCCTTTCCTTCCAGATGCGCCGCCATGCCCAGGATCGCCCCGATGGTGACGATGCCGGTGCCGCCGATGCCGGTCACGATGATGCCGTAGGTCTGATCGATCGCCGGCTGCCTGGGATCGGGGAGCTCGGGC
>DASYFD010000015.1:0-33530 GCA_036498625.1 Xanthobacteraceae bacterium
GACGGATGCCAGCGATACGCCCCATTTCCTGCAAACCTATTCGCTCAAGCCTTGCTCAGCCGAAGCGCGACGAACTTGGTGCCCTCACCGCCGGACTTCACCCGCATCAGCACGGTGCGCTTGCCGTCCTTTTGGGCGTCCCGGATGGCATCGCGCACGTCGCCCGGATTGCCGACTTTCTTGCCGCCGACGTCGAGAATGACGTCGCCGGTCTTGAAGCCATGGTCGGCGGCAACCCCGGCGGGATCCACATTGGTGACCACCACGCCTTCGTTGCCGCTGCCCGCAACCTGACCGGCGGGGGCCAAGGTCAAGCCAAGACGCGGGACTTCGGTCCCGGCGGGATCATTCTTGGTGCCGGTATCGGCGCGGGCCTCCTTCTGGTCCGGCAGCTGGCCGAGCGTCAGCGTGACGGTCTTCTCCGCGCCCTTGTGCAGGAGCGAAAGCTTGACCGAGGTGCCGGGCGGCAGGCCGCCGATCTGGCGGGCGAGCTCGCGGGCATCCTTGAGCGGCGCCCCGTTGACGGAGGTGATGATGTCGCCAGCCTCGACGCCGGCTTTGGCCGCCGGGCCGCCCGACTGCGGCTCGGCCACCAGCGCGCCTTGCACGCTCTTGAGGCCGAGACTTTCGGCGATCTCGGGCGTGACCGATTGGATCTGCACGCCGATCCAGCCGCGCGTGACCGAGCCCTTGTCCTTGAGCTGGGCCACCACCTTCTTGACGGTGTCGGCCGGAATCGCAAAGGCGATACCCACCGAGCCGCCGGAGGGCGAGAAGATCGCGGTATTGACCCCGATCACGTTGCCGTCGACATCGAAGGTCGGTCCGCCGGAATTGCCTTTGTTCACCGGCGCATCGATCTGGATGAAGTCGTCATAGGGCCCGCTGCCGATATCGCGTCCGCGCGCAGAGACGATGCCGGCGGTCACGGTGCCGCCGAGGCCGAACGGATTGCCGACCGCCAGCACCCAGTCTCCGATGCGGGGATTGCCTTCGGCGAACTTGACGAAGGGGAAATCGCCGCGGCCCTCGACCTTGATCAAGGCGAGATCGCTCCGCGGATCGGTGCCGATCACCTTGGCTTCGTAAATCTTGCCGTCGTCGGCGGTCACCTGGACGTTCTCGGCCTTGTCGACCACGTGATTGTTGGTCACCGCAAAGCCGTCAGCTGAAATGAAGAAGCCGGAACCCTGGCCGGTGATCATGTTGCGGCCGGCCGGACCGCCTTGCCGGCCTTGATTGCCGGGAGCGCTCTGATTGCCCCCCTCGTCCGGCGCGCCGAACTGACGGAAGAACCGATCCATCGGGGATCCCTTGGGGAAGGGCAACTCGCCTTCGAATCCGGTGGTGCGCGGGCCGCCATCCATCTTGACGCGAACCGACACGACAGCCGGCTTCACCTTCTCGACGATGTCAGCGAAGCCGACCGGCCGCTGCAGGCCCTGGGCATGGGCCGCCGGGCTAAGCGAGCCGAGGCTCGCATTGAGATTGAAGCCGGAACCGGCAAACAGGACGCTCACGCCCAGCCCGGCAACGCCGGCCAGCAGCGCAAGGCGGCGTGCGGACGGAGCGCGCGAATTCCTTACCGAAGTAGCGCTCTCTTGCATGTGGAATAATCTCCTGAACTTCTGAGGACGAGGTGCCTGGCACCATTGCCCACGAGGATGGGGACGGCCACCTTACCGGGCCCTGTCGGCGGGATTAAGGTTTAGTAACGTTGGAAAATAGAAGTTTTAAATTATAAAAATCAGTAGCTTACGTGAAAACTCTCATCACCGCTCGCCGCCCCGCATGAGCCCGGCGAGACGGGCCTCCTCGGCGGCGGTGAGGACATCGACCTCGCGCCCGGCGGGGGCGCTTGCGGCCCGGCTGCGGCGCCGGGCGGTCACCAGCAGCACCAGGGCGCCGCCGATCAGCACCCCCGGCGGCCCGAGCCACAACAGCACGGTGTGCCAGGCGAAGCGCGGCTTGAGCAGCACGAATTCGCCGTAGCGGGCGACCAGGAAATCGAGCACCTGCTGATCGTTGTCGCCCCCGGTCAGGCGCTCGCGCACCAGCACGCGCAGATCACGCGCGAGCGGCGCCGCCGAATCGTCGATCGACTGATTCTGGCAGACCATGCAGCGCAATTCCTTGGAGAGCGCGCGCGCGCGCGCCTCCAGCGCCGGATCGGCAAGCACCTCGTCGGGCTGCACCGCCCAGGCGGACGCGGGCGACAGCAGCGCCAGAACGATCAAGGCGTGCCGCAACAGCTTCATGCCGCTACTCCGCCGGCTGCATCGCGGCCTTGGCACGCGCCGGCATCGGCGCGCCCACCCGCAGGCGCCGGTCCGACAGCGAGAGCGCGCCGCCGAAGGCCATCACCACGGCTCCGAGCCAGATCAGCAGGACCAGCGGCTTGTAATAGAGACGCAGCGCGATCCCGCCGTCGGGCGTGGGATCGCCGAGCGAGAGATAGAGCTGGGCGAAACCGCGCGTCATCAGGGCGGCTTCGCTGGTGTCGCTTCCGCGCGACGGGAAGCTGCGCTTGGAGGGCTCCATCACGCCGACGAAATCGCCGGAGTGCCGAACGGTGAAATGGGCGGCGAGCTCGTGATAGTTGGGACCTTCGCGATTGGCCATGCCATCGAAAGTGAAATCGTAGCGATGGATGGAGATCACCTGTCCGGGCTTGACCTCGGCGATCCGCTCGGCGCCCCACTGGGTCTCCCCGATGATGCCGAGCAGCGTGACCGCAAGCCCGGCATGGGCGAATGCGGTCCCCCAGGCCGAGCGCGGCAGCCCGCGGGCGCGCGCGAGCGCGGTGCGCGCCGGCACCTTGAGCAGGCCGGTGCGCTCGATCAGGTCGGTCGCCGCTCCGGCCAGCAGGTAGAGCGCGAGCCCGATCGCGAACGGCACCAGGATCGGACCGCCGCCTTCCACCGCGAACGTGACCGCGATGCCGATCAGGGCGATGGCGGCCGCGCCCAGCAGCCGTTGCGCGACGCCCAGCAGATCGCCGCGCTTCCAGGCCATCAGCGGGCCGAACGGCACCGCCAGCATCAGGGGAATGAACAGCGGGGCGAATGTCGCGTTGAAGAACGGCGCACCGACCGAGATCTTCTCGCCGGTCAGGGCTTCCAGCGCCAGCGGATAGAGCGTGCCGACGAACACCGTCGCGCAGGCGGTCACCAGGAACAGATTGTTGAGCACCAGCGCGCCCTCGCGCGAGACCGCCGCGAACAGGCCGCCCTGCTTGAGCATCGGCGCCCGCCACGCGAACAGCGCCAGCGCGCCGCCGATGAACGCCACCAGAATCGCCAGGATGAAAATGCCGCGCAACGGGTCGCTGGCGAAGGCATGCACGGAGGTGAGCACGCCGGAGCGCACCAGGAAGGTGCCGATCAGGGACAGCGAGAAGGCCAGGATGGCGAGCAGAATGGTCCACACCTTGAGGGCGTTGCGCTTCTCCATCACGACGGCAGAGTGCAGGAGCGCGGTGCCCGCGATCCACGGCATCAGCGAGGCGTTCTCCACCGGGTCCCAGAACCACCAGCCGCCCCAGCCCAAGGTGTAATAGGCCCAGTACGAGCCCATCGCGATACCGAGCGTGAGGAACGTCCATGCCAGCAGCGCCCAGGGGCGCACCCAGCGGGCCCAGGCCGCATCGACGCGTCCCTCGATGAGCGCGGCGATCGCGAAGGAGAAGGTAATCGAGAAACCGACATAGCCGAGGTAGAGCATCGGCGGGTGAATGGCGAGGCCGAGATCCTGCAGCAGCGGATTGAGGTCGCGGCCCTCGAGCGGAGGGTCGGCGATGCGCAGGAACGGGTTGGAGGTCAGCAGGATGAAAAGGTAGAAGGCGGACGCGATCCAGGACTGCACGCCGAGCACGTTGGCCTTGAGCCGCTCCGGCAGATTGCCGCCGAACACCGCCACCATGGCGCCGAACAGCGCCAGGATGAGCACCCATAGCAGCATCGAGCCTTCATGGTTTCCCCAGGTGCTGGTGACCTTGTAGATCAGCGGCATCGCCGAATGCGAGTTCTCGAACACCGTCAGGACCGAGAAATCGGACTGCACGTAGCACGCCACCAAAGCGGCAAACGACAGCGCGACGAAGCAGAATTGCCCGATGGCGGTGGTGCCGGCCACGCCCATGAGCAGCGGATCGTTGCGGCGCGCCCCGAACACCGGCACCATGGACTGGATCAGCGCCAAGGCGAGCGCCAGCACGAGCGCAAAGTGACCAAGCTCAGGAATCATGGCGCGCCACTCCGGTGTCCTGCATCATTGTGTTCTTCCCTGCGGAGCCGAGCCGACCTTCTGCCCGTATTCTTCTTTCCAGTGGCCCGAGCGCTTCAAGGCGTCGGCGACCTCCTTGGGCATGTAGTTCTCGTCGTGCTTGGCGAGCACGCTGTCGGCCTTGAACGCGCCTCCCGGCCCGACCACGCCTTCGGTGACCACCCCCTGCCCTTCGCGGAACAGGTCCGGCAGGATACCCTGATAGGCGACCGGAATGGTATTCTCGCCGTCGGTCACCTCGAAGCGCACCGCCAGATCGCTGCCGCGCACGACGCTGCCCGGCTTGACCAGGCCGCCGAGCCGGATGCGGCTGCCGGGCGCCACGTGCTTCTCGACCACGTCGGTGGGCGAGTTGAAGAAGACGATCGAATCCTTGAGCGCGCTCAGCACCAGCGCGACCGCCACCGCCAGCACGCCGAGCGCCGACCCGATCAATACCAAGCGTCGTCGTTTGCGGGTCATCGCGCCCTTTCTCGACTGTGATCAGCCCTCGAGGGCTCAACCTTCGATGCCCAGTCCCTTGACCAGCTCATCGATCTTGCGGACCTTGTCCGGATCGCTCGCGAGCGCATGCCGCGCCTCGCCGGCCGCGGCGCGCGCCTTGTCGCGCTCGCCCAGCACCATATAGGAGCGTACCAGCCGCAGCCACCCCTCCAGATCGCTCCCGTCGTGGTGCAGGCGGTCGGAGAGCTTCTCCACCATGCCGCGGATCATGGTCATGCGCTGCTCGGGACCGAGATCGGCGGCGGCGGCCAGATCCTCCGGCCCGGGGCCGCCTTCGAGCCGGGCGAGCTCGCCGCGCACAAATCCGACCCAAGGCGCGCCTTCCGGCGCATCCGTCACCATGGCGCGCCAGATCGACACGGCCTCGGCCCGGTGGCCATCCTGCTCGGCCGCCAGCCCAAGAAAGTAGCGCCCCTTCACCTGCTTCGCGTCGAGCGCGACCGCCCGCTCGAACGCCACCTTCGCCTCGGCGGTGACGATGCCGTTGGCGGTTCCCACCAAGGCCTCGCCCAGATCGGCTTGCCGCTCGGCGGTCTCTCCGCCCAGGCGCAGCAGGGTGCGGCGTGCCTTCACGGCATCATCGAAGCGCCCGAGCCGCAGATAGACCGGCGCAACCACCTCCCAGCCGCGGACATCGTCCGGATTGGCCTGCAGATGCGCCTCCACCTGTGCCATCAGGCGATCGATCGATTGATCCTGGGTTTCGTTCGCGCGCGCGGAAAGCGGCTGGCCGGGCAGCTCCGGCGAGCCGATCTTGAGATAAAGCCCCCCGGCGCCCAGCGGCAGGAGTACCAGCGCGACGATGGCGACCAGGCGCCGATGCCAAGTGGCGGTCGCCGCCGACAACGGGCCGGGGGTCGCCGCCTGGGCGTCCGCCGCCCCGATGAGCCGGCGCGAGACCTCGACCTTGGCGGCCTCGGCCTCCACCTCGCCGATCAGCCCGGCCGCGCGGTCACGCGCAATTTCCTCGAGCTGATCGCGATAGACTACGAGATCGCTCCCGGAGCGCTGCAAGCCCTTGCTGCGCGCAAGCGGCCACAGCACGGCGAAGATCGCCATCGCGGTCATCAGCGCGAACAGGAACCATAAAATCATGATATCAAATCGTCGGCTCGACATTCACATTCCGGTGGCCGTGCCGGAAGCCGACCGAGATGTCCATCTTAATGCTGCGCTTTGGCTTTACATCACGCACGCCGATCCGCGCAACGGGTAACAGCCATTGCCGCCGCGACATCGGGAAGCGGGCGAATCCATCAAATGTGGCAACCTACACATGGCCGCGCAAATGTGGCCGGATCGCCGGCGTGAATATGATGGGATGGATTGCTCACGGACCGCCACGATGGCCGCATGCCCTCGCGGCCGCCCTGCCGAGCACCGCGGCGTGTTGCGGGCCGGAGACCTCGGCGCAGAACCGCAGCGCGGCATCGCGCTATGCGCTGGGCAGCACCAGCTCCGCCCGCAGGCCACCGATCGGCGCGGTGCCGAGCTTGAGCTCTCCGCCATAGAGACCGGCCAGCTCGACCACGATCGACAATCCGAGCCCGGAGCCGGGCTTGGTCTCGTCCAGCCGCCGCCCGCGGCGCGCGACCTGCTCGCGCTGCGAGGGCGAAAGTCCCGGACCGTCGTCGTCGACCGTGATGCGAACCACCCGCGGGCTGTCCGCCCCGCCGAGCTGCTGCGAAAACACCTCGATGGCGACCCGTGACTGCGCCCATTTGCAGGCATTGTCGACCAGATTGCCCAGCATCTCCTCGAGATCCTGGCGCTCGCCGCGGAACTTGGCGTCGTCGGAAGCGTCGAGATCGATGGTGATGCCGCGGTCCAGATGAATCTTCTCCATGGTGCGGGCGAGCGCCGCCACCGCGGAGCGCACATCGGTGACGGTGCCGATGACCGCCGCCATGCCGGCGGCCAGGCGCGCGCGCTCGAGATGGTGGGCGACCTGATCGCGCATGATCTCGATCTGCTCGCTCACCTTGGTGGCGAACGGATCGTCGGGGTGGGCGGCGGCCTCGTTCATCATCACCGACAGCGGCGTCTTCAATGCATGCGCCAGATTTCCGACGTGGGTGCGCGCGCGGGTGACGATCTCGCGGTTGGCGTCGATGAGCGCGTTGGTCTCGCGCGCAAGCGGCGCGATCTCGACCGGAAAGTTGCCTTCCAGCCGCTCCGCCGCCCCGGAGCGGATCGCCGCCAGACCGGCCGAGATGCGGTTGAGCGGCGCCAGGCCGAAGCGTACCTGAAAGGTCGTGATCAGCAGGAGCACGATCGCGAGCACGGCAAATGTCCCGATCAGGATGCGATCGAACCCGTAGGTGCCCTCATCGATCTCGGCGGCGTCGCCGGCCACGGTGACCAGAAAGCGGCCGTCCTCGCCGAGGTCGATATTGCGCTCGACCTGGCGCAGCTTCTGCTCTTCCGGGCCTTTAACATAGCCTTCCCGGGTGCCGGCGACGTTCGCCGGCACGGCGAGGGCTTCGAGACTGGGCAGGCTCGAATCCCACAACGAGCGTGACGAGCGCAGCTCGGGCTTGGGCGTGTCGAGCCTGGTCACCTGCCAGTACCAGCCGGAAAGCGGCAGCTCGAACAGCGGCTCGCCGAGCGATTGCGGAAACTTGTCGCTGCCTTCGTCGGGGCTCGCCACGTCGGCGACCAGGGTGCGCAAATAGACGCCGAGCCGGCCGTCGAAGGAGCGCTCGACCGCGGCGCGATAGAGCGAGGACAGCACGATGCCGGTGCCCAGCAGGATCACCACGGTCCAGATCGCGGCCGAGAAGAACAGCCGTAGCGCGAGCGAATTAGCGCGCATCGGTGGGGCTGAGCAGATAGCCCAGGCCGCGGACGGTCTGAATCACGTCGACGCCGAGCTTCTTGCGGATACGGCCGACAAACACCTCGATGGTGTTGGAGTCGCGGTCGAAGTCCTGGTCGTAAAGATGCTCGACCAGCTCGGTGCGCGAGACCACCCGGCCGGTGTGATGCATCAGGTAGGAGAGCAAGCGGTATTCGTGCGAGGTGAGCTTGATCGGATTGCCGTCGACGGTGACCCGGCCGCTGCGGGTATCGAGCCGCACCGTCCCGCAGATCAGCTCGCTCTTGGCATGCCCGGTCGAGCGGCGCAGCAAGGCCCGGATGCGCGCCAGCACCTCCTCGAGGTGAAACGGCTTGGCGACGTAATCGTCGGCGCCGGCGTCGAAGCCCTGCACCTTGTCGCTCCAGCGGTCGCGCGCGGTCAGGATCAGCACCGGCATGAGGCGGCCGCCGCGGCGCCACGACTCCAGCACCGAGATGCCGTCCATCTTCGGCAAGCCGATGTCGAGGATCACGGCGTCATAGGGCTCGCTCTCGCCCAGGAAATGGCCTTCCTCGCCGTCGAAGGCGCGATCGACCACGTAGCCGGCGTCGGTGAGCGCCGTCGCCAGCTGCCGGTTGAGATCGGGATCGTCCTCGACCACGAGGAGCCGCACTGATGTTCTCCAGCTATCGCTCGCCGACCACGGACCCACTGATCGCGTCGACGGTTGCCCGCTTCACTTTGCCATCGCGTCCCAGCAGTGTCAGCCTATAGATCAGCCGGTCGGCCTCCTGGCAAAGCTGGGCCTTGATGACGTCTTTCGGCGCGCGATGCAGCGCATGTATCACGGTGGCGAGCGGCACGGTCTTGCCGTTGGCGCCGGCGGCGCGCTGCTCATCGCCGCTCAGGCAACGGAGCGATTCGGCGGCAAGACCATCGCTCGGAACCGTCAGGATCGGCGCCACGATGAGCGGCACGGCCAGGAACAGGCCCGCAGCCGCCCACTTGCGCCGGTATTTCAGCACGAAATTGAGCATGGGCCTGCGCATCGGGCTCAGCACGGAGAGGAGTATGGTATTGCCGCCGGCTTCATAGGCACACGTGGGTGAACCGCGCATGAACAGGCGCTATTGCCGGTTGTAAGGCCGCGGGACGCGAATTCCGGACATTCCTGCGGACCGGTACTCCGCGACCGCGGCCGCAATCAGGTTCTCTACAACAACAATGCTCGCAGCATGGCCCGCAGAAACTCTGCGGTGGGCAACCGCAGAGTGGTCATATTTCTCCCAAGGTTTGAACACCAAGGTGGCGCTGGCGTGGGGAGGGTTGGTAATGCGTCTCGTGTTGGTTGCGTTCATCGTCGCCGCATCGTGTCTACTCGCCAACGAGGCGGCGCTGGCCGAGAGCAGGCACCCGGACCGCCATTGGTCGCACCACGACCCGCACAACCGCCATCACGAGGCCGGGCTGCATCGCACCTTCGGAGATGCCCGCCATCGCCCCGGCATCAGCCTGAGCGTCGCCGAAATCAGGGCCGGCGAACTGGTCATCGCCGGGCGGACGTCGAGCGCGCGCGCGCGCGTCTCGGCCGATGACCGCTACACCACCAGCAGCCGACGCAATGGCCGCTTCGCGTTCCGCCTCGCCTATTACCCGATGAATTGCGCCGTGAGCCTCAAATCCGGCAATGCCCAGCGCAAGGCGATCATTGCGAATTGCGCCGCAGGCGGGGCGCACAGCGAAGTGGCGCTGGCCGGCGCACGCGGCGAGCCGGGACCCGCCGGCGCCGCCGGAGCGCAAGGACTCCAAGGCCAGCCCGGACCGCAAGGCCCGCCGGGAGTGCAAGGATCGGAAGGGCCACAAGGGCCGGCCGGCCCGCGCGGCGAGGCCGGCGGCGCGGGACCGCAGGGCCCGCAAGGGGCCCGAGGGTCGGAAGGTCCCCTCGGACCGCAGGGCCCCGCGGGCCCACGCGGCGAAGCCGGACCGCCGGGGCCGCGGGGCGAAGCGGGAGGTCAGGGCGTGCAGATCAGGCACGTGCGACAAGCCTGCTCGGCTGGCCAAATCTGCGCGGTCACCTGCGACCAGAATGAGACGGCGCTCAATGCGATCTGCCCGAAGCAGGCGCCCGCTACGCTCACCGGCGACCGCAACGTTTCCTGCGGCATCGGCAACAGCGATGCCATGGTGGCGTATTGCGTGTCGCATTGAGGCGGCGCTCAACCGGAACCTTAACGTTAAGTGCAAAGGTTAAGCACCAACAAATCCGTCGCAAACGTGCCGGAGCGCCGCGCTTTGCGCTATGCAGGATGCAATCCGGATAGCGCCCCCGACCCCCCCGATACCAGCTATCCGGAACGGCAGCTCCGGTGCTTCACCGGAGCTGCCGACCCCTGCCCGCCGCCTGCCGAACAAGCCGGCTTGGTCGGCCCCGTTCAAATCTGCGCAATCGTGTTCCCGCGGCGTGTTTTGCTTGCTACGATCCCGCTCGATTGAGAGCAGCCCGCGTCGGCGGTCGCGCAGCGGAGGAGTTTTCCGGCACGGATTTTCGGCCGTCGTCTACCGCGCTCGATGCAACCTGGAGCCGGGGACTGGCGCTTCCCTGCCGGCTGATCGGGACCGCATTGAGGAGGTCGCCATGATTCTGGTTCCGGTGCTGATGGTTGGTGCGCATTTGGCGACGACGGTGGCGGGTGGGGTTCCCAACTTCAACGTCGAGCCGAGCTGCCGGCAGGCCGCAAGCGGGGACATCGGCATCAAGCAAGACCTGTCGGTATGCCTCGAGGACGAGAAGGGTGCCCGTGACCAGCTGGCCAAGGAATGGAGCGGGTTCACGACGGAGGATCGCGGCCTCTGCACACGTCTGGCCGGCGCCGGCGGCACCCCGACCTATACCGAGCTGCTGGTCTGCCTCGAGATGGCGCGCGATGCGAGGAAGCTCCCCAAGGAGGATAAGACCCTCGGGGTCGGCCGATAGGCACGCCCCGAGCCTAGCCCGCGGGGCCTTCCTTCCATCCGGCTTGCGGCGTAACATCGCTTCGCAGAGTTCATCGCTCGGCTTGAAGAAGTTGGGTCAAGAGCTTGCCGCAAGAGCTTAATCCCACGAGCTTGGCTCAAGAGCTTGTGTACCCGGGAGGATTCGAGATGATTCGTGGCGTCGGGATCGCGCTCCTCGTGCTTACCCTGCCGCAAGGCGCATGGGCGCAGCCTGCCGAGACCGGTACGCCGCTCAACGACACGCAGAAGCTCGGTCAAAGGCTGTTCTATCAATCCTGCGTCGTGTGTCACACCAAGCCGCAAATCACCAGCGGACAATACGGGCCGGTCCTGTCGAAGGACTCGCTCGGCGGCCAGGAGGACGTCATGCGCGCGTTCATCGGCACCGGAACCTCGCGCATGCCGGGCTTCAGGTTCCAGTTCGAGCCCACCCAGATCAATGCGATCGTCGCCTACCTGAAAACCGTGCCAGCCCCGCCGCCGCCCGCGCCGGCGGCGCGTTGAGCGGACCTGCACCCGATCAAGGAGAATGACATGAGACATCCAAGCACGACCGGACATGCCAAGCGTTTCACCCTGGCCGCCCTCGCGGCGGCCGGATTGGCGGCGACCGCATTCATCCCGCTGTCCGCGCAGGCCGCCGATGCGCTGCTGAGCGGATCGATCACCTCGGCGGCGGGCGAGAAGCTGGGCGGGGTGACGGTTTCCGCCAAGGCCGAAGGCGCCACCATCACCACCACCGTGTTCACCGACGACGGCGGCAACTACTATTTCCCGCCGCTGCCGGCCGGCAAGTACCGGGTCTGGGCGCAGGCGCTGACCTTCGCCACCGCCAAGGGCGAGGTTGATCTCACCGCCGCCAGGCACCAGGATTTCAAGCTCAACGCGCTTGCGGATTTCGAGCGGCAACTGCCCGGCGACCTGGTCATCGCCTCGCTGCCCGACGAGACGCCGGATGACGCGCGGCTCAAGAACCTCGTGCACAACAACTGCACCGGCTGCCATACCCCGAACTATCCCTTGCAGCACAAGTTCGATGCCGCGGGCTGGAGCGCGATCATCGACCTGATGAAGCACGTCAACGTCTCGGGGGTTTATCTCGGCCCGGACAGGGTCAACGGCGTGCTCGACTTCAATCAGAAGGAATTGGCGGCCTACCTGGCGCGGGCGCGCGGGCCGGGCGAGACCTCGATGAAGTTCAAGCTGCGGCCGCGTCCGACCGGCGAGGCTGCCCGCGTCGTCTACAAGGAATACGACGTTCCGGTGCAGACCGACGCGAACATGCCGGCCAAATACCCGGTCAACGACGGCAGCGACTGGTCGCAGGGAACGCCGTCGCGCATCGGCTCGCTGGTGCACGATTCGTGGGCCGATCTCGCCGGCAATATCTGGTTCACCTCCAATGTGCCCAATCACACCACCTCGCTCGGCCGAATCGACGCGCAGACCGGCGACGTCAAGATGATCAAGGTGCCGGGCCAGAACGGCATGGCCGCCAACACCCACGGCATGACCCGCGATCCCGACGGGATCATCTGGTTCAACGTCAACCCGGGCAAGGGCAGCCTCGGCCGGCTCGATCCCAAGACCGAGCAGATCCAGGTGTTCCAGCCGCCCAATGGCGTGGCGCCTACCGGCGGCGCCACCACGGTCGACTTCGACGGCAAGGGCAAGATCTGGGTGTCGTCGCCGGAAGGCGCGCTGCGCTTCGATCCCGCGACCGAGACCTTCACCGAATACAAGTCGCTCACCTACAAGACCCCGAACGGCACCGGCACCACCTACGGGGCGGCCGGCGACCGCTTGGGCAACGGCTGGTGGGCGGAGATGACTCTCGACATCATCGGCCACGGCGATGCCGCGACCGGCAAGTCCTCGGAGCTCAAGCTGCCGCGGGTGGTGAGCGACAAGGCTCTGATCAGCGAGGAGCAGCGCGCGTTCTACGAGAAATACGCCTCGGCGGATTTCAACCAGCCAGTGCCCTGGAACGAGGGCCCGCGCCGGATGGGCAGCGACAAAAACGGCGACGTGCTGTGGGTCGGAAACTCGTGGGGCGGCAGCCTCGCCAAGATCGACATTCACACCATGGAGACCTCGTTCGTGCCGCTGCCGGGGCCCGGCGCCATGCAGCCCTACCACGTGGCGGTCGACAGCGGGCACAACGCCTGGCTCAACATCTGGACCTCGGACGTGATCATGAAGTTCGATCCGGCCACCAGCAAATGGACGACCTTCGACCTGCCCACGCGCGGAACGGAAGCACGCTACATCTCGCTGCTCGAGCGCGACGGCAAGATGGAGGTGATCCTGCCCTATTCGCGCACCAGCAAGGTCGCGGTGATGACGTTCCGCAGCGAGGCCGATCTGCAGGCCCTCAAGGCGCAGGCCGGACAATAGCGCAGCAGCGCAGAACGCTACGCGCGGCTCGTTCGCGCCTTGCCTCCCTCCCCCGCCTGCGGCACCGCAGGCGGGGGAAAGTTTTTTGAGGCCGTGCAGGCGGCTTGGCCCTGCACGATTGCTTCGACGGTCCTCAGGCCCCTATTCGGCCGGCGCCGGCGGCGCGTCGGGGGCGAGCGGCAAGGGGTGCACGGCGGGTCCGCGCAAGGGACGCTCCTCCAGGCGCAGCACCGCCACGAACGCCATGATCGAAACCGCGAGCGCTGCGGCAAACACCCAGCGGAAGACCTCCGCCACGTCGACACCGGCGGTGCCGGCCGCTCTCGTCACCAGCTCCACGCCGCTGCCGCGCTCGGGGGTGACACCCAGGCCGGCGAGCACGATGGCGCCCATCACCGCCACCACCAGCGCGCTCGCGAGCGCCCGGAAGAAGTTCATCGCCCCGGTCGCGGTGCCGACCTGATGGCGCAGGACCGAGTTCTGAATCGACACGGTGGCAATCGGAAAAACCGAGCCGACCCCGAAGCCGACGAACCCGACCGCCACCACGGCGCCGGTGAGTGGCATCGCCGGCCACCACACCAGGGCGGCCACCGCCGTGATGGTCAGTCCGAGGCCCGCCAAGGCCGATATCTTGTAATGACGCAGATACATCATGGCGCGGCCCGACATCATCGAGCCGGGCGTCGTGAAGATGACGACCGGAATGAGGGCGAGCCCGGCATCGGTGGCCGAGAGCTTGTGCACCACCTGATAATAAAGCGGTAGATAGATCATGAACCCGGTCATCACCCCGAGCGCGCATGAAGTCGCGAGCGTGCCCTGGCGCATCACCGGATTGGCGAGTACGACGAGCGGCAGGAACGGCTCGGGCGCCCGCTTGAGCCACCAGGCGAACAGCGCGGTCAGCAGCACGCACGCCCCGACCAGGCCGAAGATGGTCGGCGAGGCCCAGGGAAAGCGGGTGCCGCCCGAGGTCAGTGCCAGCAACAACGCGATCGCCGCCGCCGTCATCAACCCGGCGCCCGGCAGGTCTAGCTTGTGCGGCCGCTCATGGCGCGGCAGCCGCCTCATCGAGGTGCTGGTCAACAGCGCCGCGAGCAGCCCGAACGGCACGTTCAACCAGAAGATCAGCGACCAGTGCAGCTGGTCCGCGATCACACCGCCCAGCGCCGGGCCCAGCACGCCCGCCACCACCCAGGCTATTCCCATGTAGGCCTGGTAGTGCCCGCGCTCGCGCGGGGTGACCATGTCGGCCACCGTGGTCTGCACCAGCGGCGTGATGCCGCCGCCGCCGATGCCCTGGAGCGTGCGGGCGGCGATCAACAGCGCCATATTGGGCGCCATGGCGGCGGCCGCCGAGCCGGCGATGAACAGGCCGAGCGCCGTGAGCATCATGGCGCGCCGGCCATGAATATCGCTGAGCTTGCCATAGAGCGGGGCAACCACGGTCGAGGACAAGAGATAGGCGATGATGACCCAGGTGAGGTTTTCGAAATCGCCGAGATCGCTCCCGATCGTCGGCAGCGCGGTCGCCACGATGGTCTGATTGACCGCCGACAGAAAGCCGCCCAGCATCAGCCCATAGAACACCAGGCGGATCTCCGCCTTGGTCAGTGGCGCGCGCCCGGGCGCCGCGCTCTCGGACATCTCTTCGGGGTTCGACTCCGGCTTCTTGTTCGTCATCGCTTCCGGCTTTGCGGCGCGGCCGATCAGGCCGCCTACGGCTGATCAGGCCGCCTTCCGCACCATTGCGCCGCGCCCCCGGGATTTCAATGGCTTGCGACAGGACGCTGGCATGAGCCGACAGCGGATCGGCCGACCTATTCGGCGGCGGCAGGCGCCGACTGCGGCCGCGCCGAGGGGCCGCGCAGCGGGCGCTCCACAATGCACAGGACCGCCACGAAGGCGGCAGCCAGAAAGCTTGCCGCCGCGATGAAGACAAAGCGGAACGGGCCGGCGAAATCCGCCGCCGAGCCGCCGGGCCCGGAGAGCCGCTCCAGCACGACGCTGCCGGGGGCGTGGACGTCGAACCCGCCAAGCACGATCGCCCCGAAGACCGCGACCACGATGGCGCCGCCGAGCTGGCGAAAGAAGTTCAATGTGCCAGTCGCGGTGCCGAGCTGATGGGGCAGCACGGCGTTCTGGATGATCACGGTGGTGGTCGGATACATGGTGCCCATGCCCAATCCGCCGAACACCAGGAGGGCCGCGACTTGGCCGACCGAAAAGCTGTCCGGCCAGATGGCGAAGATCGTCAGCATCGCGATGCCCAGCGGCAGCCCGACCATGGGCACCCGCTTGTAACGATCGAGCCGCGACAGGAGGCGGCCGGCCATCAGCGATCCGATCGTAGCCCCGCCCATGAACGCGATCAGCACCAGGCCCGACGTGCTCGCCGACTGGCCCAGCACCAGCTCGATATAAAGCGGCATGAAGATCGACAACCCGATGATCGTTCCGATGCCGAAGAAGCCGGCCACCACGACCGCGCCGACCACCGGCTCGCGTACCATGGTGAGCGGAATGAAGGGCTCGGGCGCCGTCATCAGGCGCCAGACGAACAGCCCCCACATGAGCGCCGAGACGCCGACCAGGCCCATGACCGGCAGCGACGCCCAGCCATAACGGTTGCCGCCCCAGCTCAGCGCCAGCAGCAAGGCGACCGCCGCCCCTACCATCAAGGCGGCGCCCGGAATGTCGAGCCGGTGCGGGCGCTCGTGGCGCGGCAGCCGCTTGAGCGCCCGATTCGTCATCAGCAAGGCGGCGACGCCGAGCGGCAGGTTGATCCAGAAGATCATCGACCAGTGAATATAGTCGGTGAGGAATCCGCCCAGGACCGGCCCCAGGATGCTGGCGCTCATGAACATGACCGACGAGTAGCTCTGCACCATCGGGCGTTCGCGCGGCGACAGGATGTCGGCGACCACGGTCTGGGCCAGCGGGAGGATGCCGCCGCCGCCGAGCCCCTGCAGGGTGCGTGCGGCCACCAGCGTCCACAGCGTGGGCGCGAGCGCGCACGCGACCGAGCCGAGCACGAACACGCCCACGCTGATCAGCATGAGGGCGCGCCGCCCGTAGATGTCGGAGAGCTTGCCGAACAAGGCGGTGGCGAGCGTGGTGCTGAGCAGATAGGCGGTCACCACCCAGGACAGGTTCTCGACGTCGGACAGGCTGCGCCCGATCGTCGGCAGCGCCGGCGCCACGATGGTCTGCTCCAGCGCGCTCAGGAACATCGCCAGCATGATGCCGACAATGATCGCCCGCACGGTGGCCTGGTCCACGGGCGCGGGAGCCTGATGATGATCCCCGAACGTGGCCTCGGCGGCGCTGCCTCTGCTCGAGCGCATGAACTGTTCGTGTCGCCAAATTTTCCGGTGGGGCCCGGCGGCAAGATTGCGCGGCGCTCCCGCGATGGCAATGGGAGGGCGCACAGGGCAGCCATGATTCGCCCCGTCCGAGGGCAGCGTGGCGGCCGCTTCAGGCTGGCTTCTTGCGCCGCGCCGATTTGGGGATTCGCAACGGCCAGTTCACGATCCAGTCCTCGAGCTGATCGTCCGGCACATCCTCTTCGCTCGCCTTGACCCGTCCGCGCACGGAGATCCCGGCTTCATGCACGGTTTCGGGGTCGCCCGAGACCAACGGGTGCCACCAATAGAGCTCCTTTCCGTCGGCCAGCAGCCGATAGCCGCAGGTCGGTGGCAGCCAGACGATTTTCTTGACGTTTCTTGGGGTTAGCCGGACGCAATCATGCACTTCCGCGGTCCGGTTGCGATAATTGCGGCAGCCGCAAGTCTCGCCGTCGAGCAGGCGGCAGCCGACCTCGGTGAAATAGGTCCTGGCGCTGTTATCGGCGTCCTCGAGCTTCACCAGGCAGCACTTCCCGCATCCGTCACAGACGCTCTCCCATTCGGATTTCGTCATTTGCTCCAATGACTTGCGTTTCCAGAACGGAATCTCGTCATGCGCCATTATGCTCAGCCTCTCTCCGCCCGGGAATCCATCGGTTCCGCCCGCCCCCGGCGGGCCGCCCCCGCCTCCTGCTTTTCCCTTCACCTTGTGTCAATTGCGCCATAGTCCGGTCCAATCTGATCGGCTAAGACAAGGGCTCAGGCAGACGAATCCGCTTCGTCGGCGCGATCTCGTGCCGCCCGAGACGCTGCCCGTCAGAGCACCGCCCGCGAGAGACCACTGTGCGCGATCTCCTTCACGACGACCAGGGCCAAAACCGTTGGAGGACGCGGATACGGCGGATCCTGCTCGATCTCGATTCGCGCCTCGACTTCGGTATCTACCAGGCCAGGACCTGGGGACGCGAACTCTATGAGCGCTTCACCGTGGTCATGGACCGCTTCCATGTGGCGGGCTGGCGGCGCTGGATGTTCATCGAGCCGCTCTCGGAAATGGCCACCTTGGGCAGCTGCGGCCTCGTGCTGATGCTGGCGCTCGCGGTTCCGGCCTTTCGCGAGACCTCGGACGAGGATTGGCTCAAGAAGTCCGAGCTCGCCGTCACCTTCCTGGATCGCTACGGCAACGAGATCGGCTCGCGCGGGATCCGGCACAACGATTCGATCCCGCTGGAGGACTTTCCGGACCACCTGATCAAGGCGGTGCTGGCCACCGAGGACCGCCGCTTCTACGAGCATTTCGGCATCGACGTTCCGGGCCTGTTCCGCGCGGTGCTGACCAACGCGCGCGCCGGCGGCGTGGTGCAGGGCGGCTCCTCGATCACGCAGCAGCTGGCCAAGAACCTGTTCCTGTCGAACGAGCGCACCATCGAGCGCAAGGTCAACGAGGCGTTCCTGTCCATCTGGCTGGAATCGCGGCTGCCGAAGAACGAGATTCTCAAGCTCTATCTCGACCGCGCCTATCTGGGCGGCGGCACCTTCGGGGTCGACGCGGCGGCGCAGTATTATTTCAACAAGTCGGCGCGCGACGTGACCCTCGCGGAGGGGGCGATGCTCGCCGGCCTGTTCAAGGCGCCCTCGAAATTCGCGCCGCACGTCAACCTGCCGGCCGCCCGCGCGCGCGCCAATGTGGTGCTCGACAACCTGGTCGATGCCGGCATCATGACCGAAGGCCAGGTGTTCGGTGCGCGGCGCAATCCCGCCACCCCGGTCGATCGGCGCGACGAGCATTCGCCGAACTACTACCTGGACTGGGCCTTCGACGAGATGAAGAAGCTGGTCGGGACCTTCCCCAAGACCATGCAGGAGCGCGTGTTCGTGGCGCGGCTCGCCATCGACCTCAACCTGCAGAAGCACAGCGAGGACGCGGTCCAGAACGCGTTGCGGCAATACGGCCATGAATACCACGCCAAGCAGGCGGCGGCCGTGCTCATGGATACCGATGGGGCGGTGCGCGCCATGGTGGGCGGGCGCGACTACGGCGAAAGCCAGTTCAACCGGGCGACCGACGCGTTGCGACAGCCCGGCTCCTCCTTCAAGCCCTATGTCTACGCCACCGCGCTGATGCACGGCTTCAAGCCGACCTCGGTGGTGGTCGATTCGCCGGTCTGCATCGGCAACTGGTGCCCGCACAACTTTTCCGGCGGGTTTTCCGGCGCCGTTACCCTGACCCAGGCGATCACCCGCTCGATCAACGTCATTCCGGTCAAGCTGTCGATCGCGCTCGGCAATGGCAATCCCAAGATCGGGCGCGCCATGATCAAGGCGACAGCGCGCGCCGCCGGCCTGCGCACGCCGCTTCCCGATACGCCCTCGATGCCGATCGGCGCCGACGAGGTCACCGTTCTGGATCACGCCGGCGGCTATACGATGTTCCCCAATGGCGGCATGTCAGCGACGCCGCACGCGCTGCTCGAGGTCCGCACCGGTGCCGGCGACCTGGTCTGGCGGTGGGACCGCGACGGCAAGAAGCCGGTGCGGGTGCTGCCGCCGCAGGTCGCGACCGACATGAACCAGATGATGAATCACGTGGTGGAAGAAGGCACCGCCAAGCGCGCCATGCTCGACGGCATCAAGGCGGCAGGCAAGACCGGCACCACCAACGCCTTCCGGGACGCCTGGTTCATGGGCTTCACCGGCAATTACGTCTGCGGCATCTGGTTCGGCAATGACGACTACACGCCGACCAACCGGATGACCGGCGGATCGCTGCCGGCGCAGACCTGGCACGACATCATGACCTATGCGCACCAGGGCATCGAGCTCAAGCAGATACCGGGTCTGGCGGCGCCCACCGGGCCGCAGGGCAAGGTCGCCGATGCCGGCAATGGCAGCCTCGAGACCGTTGCCCGCTCCCCGACCCTGACCAAGCGCGGCATCGACATCCTGGTCGGGCTCGAACGGCTGATGGATGATGCCACCCGGGCGCTCGCGGATCGCGGCGCCGCGGGCCGGCGTGCCGATGCGCCGGCGCCGGCGTCCGGACAGAGCCCGGCCGCCATCGCATCCGCCTCGACAGCCGACGGCGGTCCGCGCTAATTGATGGCCTGATTGCGTGACGGGCGCGTGCGCGCGCGCAAGCGCTTGACAGCGACAGTGCTCGATTGGAGCGCACGTGCGGTTGCTTCTGGGATCATTGTTCGCCTTCGCGGCCGCGGCCTTGATCGGGCTGGGCGCGACGTGGTTCGTCCTGAATGAAGGCATCGCCTATGGGGGCATCAGCATCGGGGCGTGGACTGCCTGGCCGAAGAACGGCACGCCCGGCATCGACCCCTATGCGCGCGCCATGGTGGCGCGCAGCGGCGAGCTGCCGGTCGGCTCGGGCGACGGCGTCACCTTCTATGCGCGCGCCGACGACACCGCGCGGCCGCTGGACGGCCGCTGCGACGTGGCGCTGAGCGGCACCACGCCGCAGGCCCGATTCTGGACCCTCACGCTGTATGATCCCGAAGGCAAGCTGGTCGCCAATTCGGTGGAGCGCCACGGCTTCACCAGCCAGGAGATCATCCGCAGCGCGAGCGGGACGTTCGAGATCATGATCGGCCCGCGTGCGCGCCCCGGCAATTGGCTGCCCACCGGGGGCATCGAGCGCTACGTGCTGGCGCTGCGCCTTTATGATACGCCGGTCGGCCTCGCCACCCGCTCCGGCCGCGACACCCCGATGCCCTCGATCGGCCAGAAAGGCTGCCCGTGATCCGCTTTTTGCTCTGGCTCCTGGGCGGCATTCTGCTCGGCGGCGTCGTGCATCTCGCCACCGTCCTGCTGCTGCCCAGCATGGCGACGCAGGACGCCTATTCCCGGCTGTCGCCGCTCACGCCGGTCAACAAGGTCGTGCCGGTCCCGGCCCCCTCCCCGGACAAGGCCACCATGCCGTTCATGGATCCGGCCTTTGCCATGGCGGTGTGCCGCTACGACCTGAGCAAGGCGCCGCTGAAGTTCTCGGTGCCGATCAGCCAGGCCTACACCTCGGTCTCGTTCTACACGCGTTCCGACATCGCGTATTACGCCATCAACGACCGCGCCGCCGGGCGGCGCGTCATCGAGCTCGATCTCATGACGCCGGACCAGCACAACGACCTGCCGGGCAACGAGGAGATCACGGCGGCGGACCGCCTGATCGTGGAATCCCCGACCAGCACCGGCTTGATCGTCATCAAGGCGCTCGCGGCGGAGCCGGGATTGCTCGCGTCGGCGCAAAATCTGCTGACCTCCGCCAGGTGCCAGCCGCAGCCGCCATAGCGCGCGCCAGTTGCGAACAGTCGGCCGCCAAGCGCAGGCACTCCACCGAATACCTAAGCATATGCTGCGACTCGGGCATGGCGCAGCTCCTGAATCCCCGACGCTCGACCATGGCGCGGCTTCGCCTCTCCTGTCGGTGGTCTATGCCACGGAAGGAAGCGGATCCGCGCCCTGCCCTTTCGACTCATCGGAGGAGACTGGCCGCTACTCCGCCGGGACGCGCGCGGGCGGCCCGGCCTTGCGCGCGCCACGCCATTGCGCGATGCGCTGCACGACCACGAAAAATGACGGCACGAACAGCACCGCCAGGCAGGTCGAGGCGAGCATCCCGGAGAACACAGTCACCCCGATGGACTTGCGCGCATTGGCGCCCGCCCCGGTCGCCAGCACCAGCGGCAGCACGCTCAGGATGAAGGCGAAGGACGTCATCAGGATCGGGCGAAAGCGGGCGCGCGCGCCCTCGATCGCGGCATCGAAGATGCTCGAGCCTTGCGCCTGCCGCTCGCGCGCCACCTCGACGATCAGGATGGCGTTCTTGGCCGAGAGCGCAATCAGCAGCATGATGCCGATCTGGACATAGAGATTATTCTCGATCCGCAAGACGCTGAGAACCGCAACCGGACCGATGAGCGAGAGCGGCACCGCCAGGATGACCGCGATCGGCGTGATCCAGCTCTCGTATTGGCCGGCCAGCACCAGATAGACCAGCAGCAGCGCCAGCGCGAATACGAAATACATCTGGTTGCCGACGATCTTCTCCTGGTACGACATCGCGGTCCATTCATACCCGGTGCCCGGCGGCAGCGTCCGGGCCGCGATCTCCTCCATCAGCTTGATGGCCTGCCCGGTCGAGACCCCCGCGGCCGGAATCGCGATCACGGTTGCGGACGGATAGAGGTTGTAGAGGCTGATCAAGGACGGGCCGACCGTCGGGGCGATGGTGATAAGCGTGCCGAGCGGAATGATATTGCCGTCCTGGCTGCGCACCGTGAGAGTGGCGACGTCCTCCGGCCGCAGCCGGTATTGCGAGTCGGCCTGCAGATAGATCTGGAAGGTGCGGCCGAATTTGTTGAACTGGTCCACATAACTCGATCCGACATAGCCGGAGAGCGCGGAGAACACCTGGTCGAGGGTGACATGCTGAGTCTCCGCCTTCACGCGGTCGACCTCGACTATGTATTGCGGCACGCTGGAGCGAAACGAGGATTGCACCCGCTGCAGGCTCGATTGCGTCGCGGCATTGGCCACGAGGCCGTCGACGGTGGCCTGCAGCTTGGCGAGATCGAAGCTCGAATCGCGCAGCTCGATCTGCATGGTGACGCCGGCGGCATTGCCGATGCCCTGGATGGGCGGCGGCGGCACCACCAGGATGCGGGCCTCCTCGATCGCGCCGAGCGATCGGTTGAGCCCGGTGAAGAGCGAAAGCAGATCCTGGCCGGCTCCGCGCTCGCTCCAGGGCTTGAGGATGATGTAGGCGACGCCGGCATTGGCGAGCGACGCGCTATTGTCGAGGACCGAGACGCCCGCGATGGTGACCACCTGGGCGACGCCGGGAGTCTTGTGGGCGATGGCGGACACCTGGTCGAGCACCTTTTGGGTCCGCTCCAGCGAAGCGCCGTCCGGCAGTTGCACGGCGGCAAGCATGTAGCCCTGGTCCTCGATCGGCAGGAAGCCGGTCGGAACGCGCGAGAATCCGTAGCCGGCGAGCCCGATCAGCGCGAGCCCGATCGCCACCACGACCAGGCTGGCTCGCGCCATGCGGGCGATGAGGGCCGCATAGCCGCGCTCCACGCGGTCGTAGACCGCATTGAAGGCGCGGTAGAAGGCATTGCGCTCCCCCGGCGGCACCGGAGCGCGCAGCCACAAGGCGCTTTGGGTGGGCTTGAGGGTCACCGCATTGACGGCGCTGAGCAGCGCGGTGGCGGCGATCACCAGCGCGAACTGGGCATACATGCGCCCGGTCAGGCCGGGCAGGAACGAGGCCGGCAGGAACACCGACATCAGGACGAGGGTGATGCCCACGATCGGGGCAAACAGCTCGTCCATGGCGCGGATCGCCGCGTCATGGCCGCTCATGCCCTTCTCGAGATTATGGGTGGCCCCCTCCACCACCACGATGGCGTCATCCACCACGATGCCGATTGCCAGCACGATCGCGAACAAGGTCGACAGGTTGATGCTGAAGCCGAGCGCCGCCATGGCGGCGAAGGCGCCGATGATGGTCACCGGCACGGTGGTGGCCGGCACCAGGGTGCCGCGCCAGTCCTGCAGGAAGACCAGAATGACGGCGAGCACCAGGACGGCGGCCTCGCCCAGGGTCTTGTAGACCTCGTGTACCGATTCGTTGACGAAGGTCGTGGTGTCGAACGGGATATCGTCGATCAGTCCCTGCGGAAAGTCCCGCGCCAGCGCAGCCATCTTGCTCCGTACCGCGCCCGCCACGTCGAGGGCGTTGGCGCCCGGCGACTGGAAGATGGCGAGCCCGGCCGCCGGCTTGCCGTCGAGGGTGAAAATCTGCCCGTAGCTCTGGGCGCCGAGCTCGACGCGGCCGACATCGCGCACGCGGGTGACGTCGCCGGCGCTGCCGCTCTTGACGATGACGTCGGCGAACGCATCGGCGTCGTCGAGCCGCCCCACCACATTGAGCGTGTATTGGAAGGCCTGGCCGGCCGGCGTCGGCGGCATGCCGATCTGGCCGGCCGGCACCTGTTCGCTCTGCTGTTGCAGTGCCTGGCTCACGTCCTGCGGCGTCAAGCCGCGCGCCTGCATCTTGGCGGGATCGAGCCAGATGCGCATCGAATATTGGCCGGCCCCGAACACCGCCACGTTGCCGACCCCGGGCAGCCGCGCGACCTCGTCCTTGAGCTTGATGGTGGCGTAATTGGCGAGGTAGAGGCTGTCGAAGCGCGCATCGGGCGACGTCAGGGTGACGATCTGCAGGATCGAGGTCGATCTCTTCTGGACGGTGACGCCCTGCACCTGCACGGCCTGCGGCAGCGAGGACAGCGCGCTCGACACCCGGTTCTGCACCAGCACCTGCGCGAAATTGAGATCGGTGCCGATCGCGAAGGTGACCGTCAGGGTGTAGCTGCCGTCCGCTCCCGCATAGGACTGCATGTAGATCATGCCTTCGACGCCGTTCACCTGCTGCTCGATCGGCAGCGCGACAGTATCGGTCACCGTGCGGGCGCTGGCGCCCGGATAGCGGGTCGTCACCTGCACGGTCGGCGGCACCACGTCGGGATATTGCGCGACCGGCAGCGCGTAGAGCGCGACCGCCCCGATTACTACCATCAGGATGGCGATCACGTTCGCCAGAACGGGCCGCTCGATGAAGAATTTGGAGATCATGAACGATCCCGCTACGGGGTGCCGGTCGCGCCGGCAGCCGGCGCCTGCGGATCGATCTTCTGGCCCGGGATGGCACGCAGCACGCCCGCCACCACGACCCGGTCGTCGGCGGCGAGCCCCGTGTCGATAACGCGCAGCCCATCGACCAGCGGACCGATCGAGACCTTGCGCTGCTCGACCACATTGTCCTTGTTAACCACCAGCACGTAGCGGCCGCCCTGGTCGCTGCCGAGCGCGACGTCAGGCACCAGGAGGGCGCTCGGCTGCTGCTCGACCGGGATGCGCACGCGCACGAAGTAGCCCGGCAGCAGTATCCGCTCGGAATTGGCGAATACGGCGCGCGCCGCCAGCGTTCCGGTCGACGAATTGACCGTGGGAGCGGCGTAGTCGAAGGTCCCGGCATGCGGGTATCCGGTCTCGGTCTGCAATCCGACCTCGACCGGGACCTTCATGAGGTCGTCGCGGGTAAGCCCGCGACGGGCGATCTCGGCCCGAAGCCGCAGCACGTCCTGCTCGCTGATGTTGAAGTTCACGTAGATCGGATCGACCTGCACGATGGTGGCCAGCATGGTCGGCGTGGCGGTGCCGCCGACGAACTCGCCGACCGAGACCTGCCGCCCCGACACGATACCGTCGAACGGCGCCTTCACGTGGGCATAGTCGCTGTTGAGGGCGGCCAGCTTGGTATTGGCTTGCGCCTGCACGAAGCTGCCCTGGGCGGTGTCACGATTGGCCAGCGCCTGGTCGTAGGTCGACTGGCTGGCGGCCTGCGTGGTCACCAGCCTGGCCTGCCGCTCGAATTCAGTCTGCGCCTGCTTGGCGCTCGCCTGCGCGCTTGATTCTGCTGCCTTCGCCTGCTGCAGCTTCACATCGTAGGGTTCGGGCTCGATGGTGAACAAGAGCGTGCCCTTCTTGACCAGGGCGCCATCCGAATAGCTGATCTCCTGTATGAAACCGGACACCCGCGCCACCAGATCCGCGCTGTTGACGGCGCCGGTGCTGCCGGTCAGCTCGAGATAACGGGTGACGGGTTGCTGCACGGGCGCCGCCACCGTCACTTTGGGAGGCGGTGGTGCCACATAGCGGTTGTCCTGGCCGCACGCCGCCAGGACCAGGCCGGCAACCGCTCCGACGCTCAAGATACCCGCACGCGCCTTCGGCATGCTGATGCCTCCCCGCTTCCGAGCCCGGAATCGCGCCGCTCAAATTATCACGGATTGCGGTCCGGCGCAGCGCCGTTGCGGGCCGTCTCGAGGTGCGGCCAAAGCTTCACCGCATTGCCGCCGTCGATCGCCGCACGTTCGTCATCGGTGTGCGTGGAAGATGCGGCATGGATCGCCACCTGCTCGGCGACGACGCCCGCGGGAACAAACGGCCAATCGGAGCCGAACAGCACCTTATCCACGCCCGCGACACTCTTGAGCGCCGTCAGGCTCGACGGCTCACCGACGATCGCATTGTCGTACCAGAATCGCCGCAGATTGTCGGCGAACCTGGCGCGCGGCCACTGCGGCAGGCCGGCGTCGATACGCGGGCTGGAAGCGATGCGCCATGGCAGATAAGGCAGCGTGCCGCCCCCGTGCGACAGGATGAACTTGAGCGAAGAAAAACGCTCGAGCGCGTCCGTGAAGATGAGGTTGACCGCCATCCGGGTGGTGTCGATCGGGTATTCCAGCATGAAGCCCGGATAATTCAGCGGAATGCCCCGGCTCGATGGATGGATCGTGGGATGGGTGTAGACCACCGCGCCATGGGCATCGAGCGCCTGGAGAACCGGATCGAACGACGGGTCGCCCAGATAAACCCCGTCATAATTGGTGAACAGGCACACGCCCTCGAGGTGAAGGACATCCAACGCGTAGTCGATCTCCGCGACCGCATCCTTGGTGTTCCGCATCGGAATGGTGGCAAAACCCCCGAAGTGGCCCGGCCAGCGTGCCTTCTGCTCGGCCGCATGTTCATTGAGCCTCCGGGCCAGCGTTTTCGCCGCGGCGGGCTCGCAAAACTGCACGCCCGGCACGGCCACCGACGCGATCGCGTAGTCGATGCCATTGGCGTCCATCATCTCGAGCGCGGCCTGCGGCGAGCATGGCGGGTAGCCGCCGCGGCGGGTGGGCCCGAGGCCGGCCGCGACGACCGCCTCCTGGTAGAAGACCGGAATGGTGTGGAGATGAACGTCGATTCTGCGGGCGGCCGGCATGATGTCCTTCAGGATTCGGGGTTGCGGGATGGGATTGTCGCGTGCGTCAAGCTTCACGGTCGCTGCGGCCGAACAGAAAGTCGAGATCGAATCACTCGGCCGCCGTCGCGAGCAACCGCCGGCTAACCCTTCACCACGAGGGGGCGCTCACCCGGACAATTTGCGGCGATGCGGGACTGCAGCAGGTTCAAGGCCAGATCGACATCGGCGGCTCTGCTGGACGGCGTGCTGATGACCAGCCGCTCGAGCGCGAAGCGGTAGGACGTCGCGCGCTCATACAGGGACCGGCAGACCCATTCGATGACCGCGCTGTTTTCATTGTTACGGTTGAGCGCGTTGGCAGCCTCGGCTTCGCTCAGGCCGGAGCGGCTGGCCACCAGGCGGAGGCTCTCGGCCCGCCTGCGATCGATGTCGACGACGCGCGCGGCGGTGGCGAAGAACGGCTCGATGCGAAGCACATCGTTGCGTGCGTCGGCGACGATCTGGGCATAGCTCGACGCTTCCGAGCGCCGTTGCGCGGCCCAGAGCTGCGTCCAATAGGCGCTGGGATTGAACGGCGGGGCATCCGGCCCGCTGGTGAGGCCGTACTCCGCAACTACGCTGTCCCAGCGGTTGCGCTCATAGGCGGGCTGGATCAGCGCAAAGCCCAGATCCCGCAGCCGCCGCTCGTTGTCGGTCAGGGGAAATTCCGAAGGCGCCCCGCCGATGCTGCGGACCGCGTCCCTCCCGACCCAGGCATGCATATCGTCGGTAACGAGATCGGGGCGCAGGCGGCCGAAGTCGCCGTTGAGGGCGCAGCCGCCGAGCAGCGTTGCGCCAGCCAGGGCCGCAACAAGCCAAACGGGCCGCAGTTGCGGGCGGACCGCCCGGCGCCTCCCGTTTTGTTGAATATGCTCCGTGTCCATTGCGACCGTCCGGAGCGGCGTCCGTTCAGGTGCGAGAGGCGCGCCGCCGGCGACGGCGACGCTGGGCGCGGATCGGCTCGACTTGGCAGGGCTGGTCCGGGCAGCGCTCGATCCGGATGGCGGGTAGAATGATGACGATCGCCGAATCAACTCGCTTCTCAATCGATTTCCCGTTGCGCGCAACGCGCCCGACCCCGGGAAACTTCACCACCGTTCCCATCTCGTCTTCCCCCACCCGTCCGGCCCCGATCGGCCTTCCGACGCATTCCGTCGTCGCCAGCGAAATAGAACGCCGCAAGGTTAACGCTCTGTTACGCCGCCGGGGATTTAGTTCATGGGGCCGGCACCGGCCCGCCGGGGCCGCCGGGGGGCCGCCGGTGGCGATCCACCCCCCGCGAGCCTTCGGGAAAGGCGGCCGGCATCCGCCTTATGCGTTGCCGGTCAGCCAGACGATGGCGCCGATGATGGCATCGGTCACGACATTGACCACCCGCGACACGATGCTCAGATCGACTCCCAGCTGCGCGCCCAGCAAGGGCACCAGGAAGAGCACGGCGATAAGGATGAGCATCCCGAACGGCTCGAGGGCCGCCAGCGGTCGTGCCAGGAAGTCGGGAAGCACGCCGACCGCGACCCGGCCGCCGTCGAGCGGCGGCAGCGGCAACATGTTGAAGACGGCGAGCAGGACATTGATGATGAGCGCGTTCTGGAGATTGCGCGCCACCCATTGCACGGCCGTGTCCGGCAGATAGCCCACCAGATGGAACGCCAGCGCCGCCACGGTGGCGAGCGCGATATTCATGCCCGGCCCGGCGGCGGCGACCCAGATCATGTCCCGCCGCGGATTTCGCAGCGCCTTGAAAACAACCGGTACCGGCTTGGCGTAGCCGAACAGGAAAGGCGAGCTCAGCATCAGCAGCAGCCCCGGCAGCAATATGGTGCCGAACGGATCGATATGCTTGAGCGGATTGAGGCTGACACGCCCCAGGCGCCAGGCGGTCTCGTCGCCGAACATGAGCGCAACGTAGCCGTGCGCCGCTTCGTGGAAGGTGATCGCGATGATGACCGGGATCACCCAGGCCGACGCCTCGAAGAATGTCATCTAGAATCCGTTGGAAATCTGTGCTGCAATCCATGCTGGCGCGGCGCGCCGGCGGCCGCCGGACGCCAGCTACTGCATTTGCGGGTTCATCCGATCTGCGGCCTGGAAATATTTCCTGGCATAGGCGACGAGCGCTGCATCGCTTGGATGATCGACGGTCTCCACCGCCGCGATGGCGTTCATCAACTTGGGATCGTGGCGGTGAATGTGCTTCACCAGCTCGGTCTTGGCATTGGCCGGACCGGTGATGAGGACGGCTCCCGCGCCCGCGACCGCCTCGGCGACGGCTTGCAGGAAAGCGTGATCCTCCGCGGCATGTCCGCTGCCGATGGCGTTGGCCTTGTGGTGGATATGCTCGGTCGGATTGTGCGGGTGGAGCACCAGCTGGTCGACCTCGGTCGGGCTGAAATGAAAAATGCGGGCTTCACGGTGATCGATCCAGATGACGGCATGGTAATGCGTGGTCACAAATGCCTCCTCGCCGAATGGGCGCGGCCCGCGCTGCCATTTTGCAATGCGCAAGGATAGCACGCCTGCGGGGCGGCTCCTTCGATTTTGTTCAAAGACCGGATGACCGTTTGGATGGTCAATGGCTGATCCGAATAGGGGCCGGGTGAAAGGCATGCTCCGCCCCGGCACCCCGGCTCCGGGCGTTCTCCCGCCGCCTCGGCCGCCCGCGCTCCACGAACCCGCATCAATCGAAGGAAAATGGCTCCAGTGCAGACCTGCCGCCGGCTATTTCAAGGACGACATTATCTCTCCGCACATGAGCCAGAGCTCGATCTCGCGGAATTGCAGAAAGATGCGCTTGATCCACGCCCGCAGCTCGTCATCCATCCGGACCGGAAGCGAAACCGGCGTGGTGCGCCAGAAGTTGGTGAACGAAAAGCTCTCCTGGTTCACCAGCGTCTTGAGCGAGGCGCCGAGCACGGGAATCTCAAGGGATACCGGAACTGCGCTCTCGTTGGGGAACGCGGCGTAATAGGGTATCCCCTTGGCGACGATCTGGTTGCGCACCGGCAGGAGGGAAGCCTCCGCCAGCCAGCGCCGCAGAATGGCGTAAGCCTTGGCGGATTTCGGGCCGGGGTCGATCATGAAGAGAATGAGCGGCTCGATCGCCTGCCGACGCGCCTCCTCGAAGAAGCCGATCCGTTCCGCGATCGTGAAGAAATCCTTGAACGTGCGATGGCTGAGATCGATGATCTTGGTGGCCCGCCGGTCGGCGAGGATCTCATCGAACAGCGCCATCTGCCCGGACGCGTCGCCGATGTCGGCGATCGTCGTGCAGCCGGGCAGGTAGTCCGCCAATTGCGGCCCTTCGTCGGCCAGATCGAAGGCGGTAACCGGCCGGCCGTCGATGAGATAGAACTCCACCAGCAGGCGCGCCAGCAGCGTCTTCCCGACCGATCGTTGCGGCGAGCAGATGATGTAGAGCGGCGTGGTCCGACGGCTCGCGCCGTCGTGCGTCCGGGTCGGTCCCGTCTCCACCGGTGCCTGGCAGGGAGCGATCAACATGGCACTTCGGTGCGTTTCCCTCCGCCGGCGCGGTGCGTCCGGCTGCGTATGAGCGCGGACGCCGGCCGGACGCTAGGACGCTGCCTCCGCGATCCGCATGACCGGCCGCGGCCTGGTCACCGACTCGACGCCGGACTCCTTCGGCCGCACGATCTCGGTGACGCCGATGCGATCGTACTCGGCCCAGATGTTGCCGAGCCAATGCCGGACATAGCCCCGGAGCACGAACGAATTGGCAGCCGGGTCACCATTGCGCTTCTTGTTGGCGATGAAGGTCACGAACGGTACCGACGCGAGCTCGACCTGCTCGGTCGCCATCTCGCTGAGCTTGGGAATCGTGATCTCGACCGCGTCCTTGATCCGCTTGAAATAGGAGCTGTGGGTCGCCTCGTCCCATTCGAAGAAATGCGTATTGTTGATGAAATTCTTCACCATGAAATATCTGGCGTCGCCCAGATAGGCGGCGGTTTCCGCGATCTCGTCGAGCGAGGCGATCGAGGGGCCCAGGATGTGGAAGACCGCGAAGGTGAGCTGGCCCTTCTTGGCGGCGTCGATGAAGCCGATGTCGCGTAGCGCCTTCAGGGTCGGCGACATCAGGCCGGCGCGCACGTCGATCAAGGTGACGGAGGCATCCCCTTCCTGCAGGGTGTCGAAAATCTTCATCTGGTCGGGGACCAGATTGATGTCGACGATCTCGGTCACCTCGGGATGGAAGCGCTTGAGCGTGCCGCGCGGCACCTCGGTATCGAAGGCGCGCACGCGCACCTGCTGGGCGTTGAAATAGTCGAGCAACGTGCGGGCGACTGTCGTCTTGCCGACTCCGCCCTTGTCGGCGCCGATCAGTACCACTGCTGGCTTCGCCATGACCGCTCCCCATCCGCGTAAAGCTGCGGTTAACCATCGGCCGCGCGGCGGGACAAAAAAATGGCGGAACCAGAGCGAAGATGTGGAATCTCTTCGCAGCCGGCCGAATGTCGACGCGGCGAGCGAGCGTGATGGTCAACCGATACCGCCGACGTCGTGCACCGTCATGAAACGTTCGCAAAGAAAATGCGCCGGGCGACCGCGAAGGCATCCCGATACCCGCGCCGCGAGGAACGTCGGTGCGCCGGTGTCAGTTGGCCTTGATCCCGACCGCCGCCGCAATTCTGGTATTGGTGGATACTTCCTCGCGCACCAGCTTCTCGAATGCCGCGGCGCTCAAGACCATCGGATCGACCCCGAGCTTGGCAAGCCGCTCCCGCACCGACGCGTTCTGCACCGCCACGGCGGATTGCCGGTAAAGGGTTTCGAGGATGGCGGACGGAACCTTGGCGGGCGCGAACATACCCACCCAGAAATTATATTCCGAGGCCGGATAGCCGGATTCCACCGTGGTCGGAACATCCGGCAGGGCAAGCGCGCGCTGCGATCCGCTCACCGCCAGCGCCTGCAGCTTGCCTTCTTTCAGGAATGGCAGCGCCAGGATCAGCGGCGAGAAGAAGAAGTCGACGCGCTCGGTCAGCACCTCGGTCAAGGCCTCGGGGGCGCCCTTGTTGGGCACGTGCACGGCTTCGAAGCCGGCGGCGCGGCGAAAGACCTCGGTGGCGAAATGCGAAAAATTGCCGGCGCCGGCGGACGAATAGTTCATGGCGCCCGGCCTGGCCTTGGCGGCGGCCACGAAGTCGGCGAGATTCTTGTAACGTTTCGATGCCGAAACCACCAACACGGTCGGTATGTTTCCCAACGGAATGATCGGGACAAGGTCCGACAAGGTGTCGAACGGCAGGTTGCCGTAGGTCGCCGGCACGATGGTGTGCGAGGAGGAATTGATCAGGATGGTGTAGCCGTCCGGATTGGCCCTGGCGGCGGCCGCCATCCCGGTGGTGTTGCCGGCGCCGGGACGATTTTCCACGATGATGGACTGGCCGAGCCCAGTCGCGACCTGCTCCAGCACGGTGCGCGCCACGATGTCGGTCGCGCTGCCCGCCGTGAGCGGCACGATGGCGCGGATCGTCCGGGAGGGCCATTCCTGCGCCGATGCGGCACTCAATGAGAGCGCCGCAAGAACCAAGATTGCAAAGGCGCGAACCCCGAAGGCGGACCCAAGCTTCATGTTTCCTCCCCGGCCTTTTCTTGAAAACACGTTCAAGGATGTTATCGAAATTGAGCGCGGGTGCAAATCATCGGCGGACGGTGAGGACTCATGAAGGACGACGGCCAACGCTGGGTCACTCCGCCTTGACGTTGGCGGCCCTGATGATGGGCCACCATTTCTCGATCTCGGATCTTTGCAGCGCCCCCAATGCCTGCGGGGTCTGCTGCTCGCGCGGCGGAATCTCATAGGCGAGATCGATGAGGCGGGACCGCAGCTCGGGCTCGGCCAGAGCATCTACGACCGCGGCATTGATCCGCGTGATCACCGCCTGCGGCGTGCCCTTGGGGGCCCAGAACCCATTCCAGACCGAGACCTGGAATCCGGGCAGCCCGGCCTCGTCGGCGGTCGGGATTTCCGGCGCTTGCACCAGACGATCCTTGGCCAGGACGGCGAAAACCTTGATGCTGCCCGCGCGCGCATGGGGCAGGAAAACCGCCGCCTGATTGGTCATCAGGTCAACCTGGCCGCTCAGCAAATCCTGCAGGGCCGGACCGCCGCCGCGATAATGCACCAAAGGAAACGCAGTGCCGGTCAGGCTCTGAAGCAGAACGGCGGCAAAATGCGACCCGGTGCCGACCCCCGCGGTCGCCATCGCCACCTTGTCCTGGTTGGCCTTGAGCCAGGTCACCAGCTCGCTCAAGTTGCCGGCCGGGAGCGATTTTCTGGCAGCGATGAGATGAGAGTTGCTGGGCAACAGCACCACCGGCTCGAAATCCTTCACCAGATCATAGGGCAGCGTGTAGATCGCGCCATTGGAGACGAACGTGCTCCAGTTGCCGCTCGCGAGCGTATAGCCGTCGGGCGCCGCGCGCGCGACGCGGCCGAGCCCGAGGGTGCCGCCCGCCCCGCTCACGTTCTCGATGATCACGGATTGCCCGAGCGAAGCCCGCAGCCGCTCGCCCAGCATGCGCGGCAGCACGTCAGTCGCCCCGCCCGGCGCGAATGGAACCACGATGGTGATCGGACGCGAGGGATAGACCTGCGCGATCGCCGGGGCAGCGGCGCCAAGGCAAAGCCCGATGACGGCAGCCGGGATCGCTCGATGGCGGGTCACGGCGCCGAGCCTCACTCGAGCTTCACGCCGGCGGCCTTCACGACCTCGCCCCATTTGGCCCGCTCGGTCTTGGTGTACTCGGTGAACTCGTCGGGCGTCGTGGTCACGGGCTCGGCCCCAAGGGCCTGCAAGGCCTTGATCACATCCGGCGATTTCCAGATCTGATTCAATTGCGCCGCGATGGCGTTGATGATGGGGCGCGGGGTTCCGGCCGGCGCGAACAGGCCCTGCCAGGCGGTCGCCTCATACCCGGGGAGTGTCTCGCCGATGGTGGGCAGATCGGGCGCGGCCGCGGCGCGCTGCGGGGTGGTGACGGCGAGCGCCCGCACCGAGCCCGCCTGCGCAAACGGCCAGGTCGTGGTCATGCTGTCGATGGCGAGGTCGAGCTGCCCGCCGATCATGTTGTTGACCTCCTCGGCGGTGCTGCGGAACGGGATATGGGTCATCTTGGTGCCGGTCGCGAGCTCGAACATGACCACCGACAGATGCGAGGAGGTGCCGAGACCGGAGGAGCCGTAGTTGAGCTGGCCCTGATGGGCCTTGAGATAGGCGATCAGCTCCGGCACCGTCTTGGAGGGGATCCGCGGGTTGACGAACAAGAGATTGGGAAACCGCACCAGCAGCGAGATCGCCTGCAGATC
>DASYFD010000016.1:0-5564 GCA_036498625.1 Xanthobacteraceae bacterium
TGGACGGCACCGTCGGCTCAGGAAGCGGCGGTGCGATCCGCCCGCCGGCAACGGGGGCACAACATTGGAGGGCGCTATCATGGCCCACGCCGCGGCCTTGCCGCTCATAACGGCTGAATCAGGCCTCACCCGCTATCTCGAAGAGATCCGGCGGTTCCCAATGCTGGAACCGCAGGAAGAATACATGCTGGCCAAGAGCTGGCGCGAGCACGGCGACCGCGACGCGGCGCACCGGCTCGTCACCAGCCATTTGCGCCTGGTGGCCAAGATCGCCATGGGGTATCGCGGCTACGGCCTGCCGATCTCCGAGGTGATCTCGGAGGGCAATGTCGGGCTCATGCAGGCGGTCAAGCGCTTCGAGCCGGACAAGGGCTTCAGGCTCGCCACCTATGCGATGTGGTGGATCAAGGCGGCGATCCAGGAGTACATCCTGCGCTCGTGGTCGCTGGTGAAGATGGGCACCACCGCCAACCAGAAGAAGCTGTTCTTCAACCTGCGCAAGGCCAAGAGCCGGATTTCCGCGCTCGAGGAAGGCGATCTGCGCCCCGATCAGGTCAAGCTCATCGCCAAGCGGCTGGGCGTGACCGAGCAGGACGTAGTCGACATGAACCGGCGGCTGGGCGGCGACGTGTCGCTCAACTCCCCGATCCGCGAGGAAGGCGATTCCGGCGAGTGGCAGGATTGGCTGGTCGACGACAGCGTCAGCCAGGAGACCCGGCTGGCGGAGAGCGAAGAGGCCAACAACCGCCGCAAGGCGCTGGGCGAGGCCTTGAGCGTGCTGAACGAGCGCGAGCGGCGCATCTTCGAGGCGCGGCGGCTCGCCGACGAGCCGATCACGCTGGAGGAGCTGGCGGACGAGTTCGGGGTCTCGCGCGAGCGCGTGCGCCAGATCGAGGTGCGCGCCTTCGAGAAGGTGCAAAAGGCGGTGAAGAACCGCATCGCCGCCATGGAGATCCCGCACGCCACCGCGGCGGCGGCACTGAACTGACCGCTGCGTTTGCGGCTCGCACCCGGCACCCCTCGCCCCGCTTGCGGGGAGAGGGCGACACGGCAAGCAGGAAAACTAGAACTCGGCTCGGTGAGGGGGCGTTTCCACGCGCTCAGACTCGCGGGGGCGCCCCCTCATCCCCCCTTCTCCATAGCCCGTCGTAGACGGGCGTAAACGCCCTGATGGCACGCGGGGAGAAGGAGTGAGAGGCCCTGCGACCCTCACGTGGTTGAGGCCCTCACTTCTCCCAAGCGGCAAACGCCTGCGCGAAGGCGCGCTCGCCGGGCGTGCCCTTCTCCATGGCGAGGATGGCACGGCGGTTGTTGGTGTAGACGATCGGGATGTCGAACCAGGGCCGCTCCTTCAGGAGCTGGATATTGCGCTCCTTGTCGGCGGGCGCGGAGGAAAGCCCGATCAGGAAATATCCGGTGGTCACCTTGACGGCGAGGCCGGCGAGCGCGGTTCCTTGCGTCTGCTCAGCCTGCTTCATCCAGATTCCCGGAACGTTGAAAATGCCGCCGGAGGGAAAGTCCGGCGGCAGCTTGAACATGATCTCGATGGTGTGGCTGGTGGAGCGGCCCGGATCGGTGTCGCGCCGCAGCGTCCAGGTCATGCTGATCTTGCGCTCGGGAATCTCGATGTCGGCGCGCACCGCGAGCTCCGGCGATTTGCCGGCGCCCGGAGATACCGTCTCGGTCCGCCAGATCGCCGAGCCGACCGCCCGCTTGCCGTTGGGATCGTTCGGATCCTCCTCATAGAGCACCACCCGCTGCGCCACGGTGGCGGCGGCTTCCTGCGCGGCCTGCTGCTGGCTCGGCTTGCCGCCCGGTTCGATGCGGTCGGGAATCTTGGGCTTGGCGGTCGAGGGTGGCGGGTTGGTGTTCACCACCTCGGCCGGCGCCGTCAGCATGCCGTAGATCGCCACCATGTTGGGCCACTGCCAGATCAGCAGGCTGCCGATGCCGGCCACGATCACCACCGCGATGGCGATCCTGATCAGATCGCCGTAGGAGCGGCGCGGAGTCTGCACGCGCTCGCGCTCGATCTCCGGAGGGGGAGCCTGCCTGCCGCGCGGCGGGACCGGGCGCGATTCGTCCACGATGAAGGACGGCTCGAGCATGTCCGGCTCGGTGATGTCGTCCAGCGTCAGATAGGCTTCGTCGGTATCCCCACGCGGCTGCGAACGGCCGGCTTCCGGGGGCGGGACGGCCGCAAAGGATTCGCGCGCGGACTTGCTGGCACGGGCCGAGGCGCCGCCGAGCTCGTTCGCCTCGGAGACGACCCCGCGGAAATCCCGCAGGCCCGAATCGAGCAGCGAGCGCCGCTCGCCGCCGGCACGCTCGCCGGGAGGCCGCGGACGGGTCGCGTTGCGCGGCGGCTCTTGCGGTTCAGGCTCCCCCTGATCCGGCTCATCATGATCCAGTTCGGCGTAACGCGGCTCCCCCTTGGGACGTGCCGCGGACGCCGGGGCGGCGCGCGCTTCCGGCCGTGTTTGGCCACGGCGCGGCGGCTCCGCCCGGTCGGGCGAGGGTTCTCGATTTTGATCAGGGTAGCGCGGCTCTGCCCGGGTGCGGGACGCGGGCGCGGCTTGGCGTGCCTCCGGCCGCGGCGCCGGCTGGGCCCGGCGCGGCGGGGGCAGCTCAGGTTCGTGTTCCGGCTCGGCCTCGGCCTCGGGCTCCGGTTCCGGCTCGGGCTCGTCCCAGCGGGGGAATTCCGGCGCCTTGACCCGGGTGGTCTCGTTCCGGCTGGTCGACTGGCGGGCCGATTCACCCTCCACCTTGCGGATCGCCTCCTCGAGCGAGAGGCGCTCGCGCGTGACATCGGATTCATCGAGCGCCGGCGTCACGCCCCGCAGCTGCGCCACCAGCGCCTCGCGGGCGCGCTCATAGAGCGAACGCCGTGCATCGCCGGTGTTCTTCTGAAGACCGGCAACGGCGCGGGCAATGAGCGGGTAGTAGTCGGCCATGGGTTTCTAACTTACGCTTTCGGCGTGCCGATTGCGTTGCAAGATCTCCGACGTTTCAGATTTCGAACGGATTGTGCATCAGAATGGTGTCCTCGCGTTCCGGGCTGGTCGACAGCAAAGCGACCGGGCAACCAACCAACTCTTCGATGCGCCGCACATATTTGATCGCCGGCGCCGGCAGTTGCGCCCAAGAGCGGGCGCGGGCCGTCGGCTCCTGCCAGCCCGCGACCGTCTCGTAGATCGGCTCGACCCTGGCCTGGGCGCCCTCCCCGGCCGGCAGGTAGTCGATCTCGCGTCCATCCAGACGATATCCTACACAAACCTGGATGTCGCCCAGTCCGTCGAGGATATCGAGCTTGGTGAGGGCGAGGCCGTTGATCCCGCTGGTGCGCACCGTCTGCCGCACCAGCACGGCATCGAACCAGCCGCAGCGGCGCGGCCGGCCGGTCACGGTCCCGAACTCCCGCCCGCGCTCGCCGATCAGCCGGCCGGTCTCGGTATTCAGCTCGGTCGGAAACGGCCCCTCGCCGACCCGGGTCGTATAGGCCTTGCAGATGCCGAGCACATAGCCGATCGCGGCCGGGCCGAGGCCGGAGCCGGTCGCCGCCTGGGCCGCCACCGTGTTGGATGAGGTCACGAACGGATAGGTGCCGTGGTCGATATCGAGCAGCGCGCCCTGCGCGCCCTCGAACAGGATGCGCTTGCCCTCGCGGCGCTTCTGATCGAGCAACGACCATACCGAATCCATGTAGGGCAGGACCTTGGGTGCGACGCTTTCAAGGTGCTGCTGGACCGACTGCTGGCGCACCTCCTCGAGCCCGAGCCCGCGGCGCAGTGCATTGTGATGGGCCAGCAACCGCTCGATCTTGTGGCCGAGCGCCGGAAGGTCGGCGAGGTCCATGAGCCGTATGGCACGGCGGCCGACCTTGTCCTCATAGGCCGGGCCTATGCCGCGCCCGGTGGTGCCGATGCGGGTCAACATGTTGGAGGATTCGCGAACGACGTCGAGTTCCTGATGCAACGGCAGAATCAAGGGCACGTTCTCCGCGATCCGCAGGCTTTGCGGCGTGACCTTGACGCCTTGCGCCGCCAGCCGATCGATCTCGTCGAGCAGCGCGCGGGGATCGAGCACCACGCCGTTGCCGATGACCGACAGCTTGCCTTGCCGCACCACGCCCGAGGGCAGCAGCGAGAGCTTGTAGGTGACCCCGTCGATGACCAGGGTGTGGCCGGCATTGTGCCCGCCCTGGAAGCGGACCACGATGTCGGCCTGCTCCGACAGCCAGTCGACGACCTTCCCCTTGCCCTCGTCGCCCCACTGGGAGCCGACCACGACCACATTGGCCATGCGTTACCTTCTCTAAAGCGGGCCGAAGCCTTCAGATTAATCGCGAATCAACAGAGACTTGCCCGCCGATCGCCGCGGTTCCGGGATAACGGAACCGGCCCGAACAGGCAAGGCGGCAGGTTCGCGCCTGGACCGGCTCGAGGCTGGTTAAGCGGTTGGTTTTTCAGGCATATCGTCGCACTGCAGCATGGCCGCGGTGGCCCCTGGACACCAATCGACGCCGCTGCAGGCTATTCCACGGCGGCCGCGCGGCAATCGTGCGGCAGCAGCGGGCTTCCACGCCCCAGCGTGTGCCGCTAACATGCGGCTGAGGGCGCCGAGTCTTCGGGGGTTTGGGGCTAATGCATCCGCACCGCATTGCGCTCGTCGTCTTGCTCGCGGCCTTGAGCGCCGGCGCAGTTGGCCGGGTGGAGGCCCGCGGGTCCCGGCCGCATGCTGTCCATGCCCCGAGCTATCACCCGCTCTATGCCGACATCGTCATCGACGACAATTCCGGGCAGGTGCTGCATGACGTCAACGCCGACGAGCTGCGTCATCCGGCATCCCTGACCAAGATCATGACGCTTTACTTGCTGTTCGAGCAGCTCGATGCCGGCACGCTCAAGCTCGATACGCCACTCCCGATCAGCGCCAAAGCCGCCCTCGAGCCGCCGACCAAGCTCGGCCTCAAGCCCGATCAGACCCTCACGGTCGGGGATGCGATCGGCGGGATCGTCACCCGATCGGCGAACGACGCCGCGGTGGTGGTCAGCGAGGCGCTCGGCGGCAGCGAGGGCGAGTTCGCCAGGCTCATGACCCGCAAGGCGAGAGCGCTGGGCATGACGAACACCACCTATGTCAATGCCTCGGGCCTGCCCGACGACGAGCAGATCACCACTGCGCGCGACCAGGCCATCCTCGGCCGCGCCATCCACGACCGGTTCCCGACCTACTATTCTTATTTCTCGATGTTGTATTTCCGCTATCGCGGCAAGGACCTGCACAATCACAACAGCCTGCTTGGAAATCTGGAGGGCGTGGACGGCATCAAGACCGGCTACACGGAAGCCTCCGGACACAATCTGGCTTTGTCGGTCCGCCGTGGCAAGAAATCCGTGGTCGCGGTGGTGCTCGGCGGAACCTCCAACTCCGAGCGCGACACCCGCATGCGTCAATTGATCGAGAGCTACATTCCCCAGGCTGCAACGCAGCGCACCGCCCCGATGATCGTCGAGATGGCCGCACCGGACGACCTCAACACCGGCATGGCGGCGGCGACCAAG
>DASYFD010000017.1:0-17500 GCA_036498625.1 Xanthobacteraceae bacterium
CTGCCATCCGGCCTCCACCACCCACCGGCAGATGTCGGCAGAGGAGCAGAGCAAGGCGGGCGTTCGGCCGGAGATGATCCGGCTCAGCGTCGGCATCGAGCATATCGACGACATCATCGCGGATCTCGATCAGGCGCTGGCCGCGACGACAGGCGATCGCCGGAGCGCGATCGCGGCCGAATAGGCCCGGAGACCGCATGCCCGTTCTGGTCGACAGAGGTCCTGGTGGCTGCACCATCGTGGCGGGCAAGGATACCGCCGCACAGCGGCAACAGGCGCGCCGGCACCCGGCCGGCTCTGAATGGATCGAGATCGGGCTTCTCAACAACATGCCGGAGGCGGCGCTCGAGGCAACCGAGCAGCAGTTCCTGGAGCTCTTGGGCGCGGCCGCAGGCGACAGCTGGGTGCACCTGCGGTTCTTCTCGCTGCCGGGCATTCCGCGCAGCGAGCGCGGCCACAGCTATCTGCGCCAATCCTATTGCGACGTGACCGATATCCGCCATGCCGAGCTCGACGGCCTGATCGTGACCGGCACGGAGCCCAAGGCCGCCAGGCTTTCGGACGAGCCCTATTGGCCGGCGTTCACGCGGCTGGTCGACTGGGCCGCCCGCAACACGATCTCGACGGTCTGGTCCTGCCTCGCGGCCCATGCGGCGGTCCTGCATCTCGACGGCATCGAGCGGGTCCTGCTGCGCGAAAAATGCATCGGGGTTTTCGACTGCGAAAAGCTTGCGGATCATCCGCTCATGGCGAGCCTGCCGGCGCGGTCGGCGGTTCCCCACGCGCGCTGGAACGAGTTGAGCGAGGATACGCTGGTGGCGAGCGGCTACCAGGTGCTGGCCCGCTCGCGCGACGCCGGTGTCGACACCTTCGCGCGGCAGGGCGAGAGCCTGTTCCTGTTCTTCCAGGGCCATCCGGAATATGGACCGGGCGCCCTGCTGAGCGAATATCGCCGGGACCTGGGCCGCTTTCTCAAAGGCGAGCGCGACCATTATCCGGCGATGCCGCAGCACTATTTCGAGACCGCGACCGAAGCCGCCCTCGCCGCGTTCCGGCAGCGTGCTGAAGGCCGCCGCAGCGAGGAGCTGCTGGCGGAGTTTCCGGCCCCGGTTGACCCCGCACCGAGCGCGAATTGGCAGCCCTTCGCGGTCACCGTCTATCGCAACTGGCTGTCCGCCATCTCGGCGCAGAAGCAGCGCCTCCAGCGTCCCGCCCAGTACATGGCGGCGCTGCGACTGGACCAGGCGACGGCGCCGGCCGTTTGAGCAGGCGGTAAACATGCTTGTAGCGCCGTGTCCCGGGCGCAGCGCAGCACTTCTCCAGTGGTGCGCTGCAGACCCGGGACCGTCCCAGACTCCGAACGTGTAACACCCCGGATCTGCGGCGCATCACTCCGCTGCGCTTCGTGCTGCACGGCGTCCGGGGAAAGTGGCCCATCGGCGCCGCACCGCACCGCCTGCACCAGCCGTTCCGCCCAATTCCCAAGCTGCCGCAACAGTGCTACCTCTCAAAGCTTCACAGCCGGGAGGAGCAATCATGAAAAAGACATTCGCAGGCGGGCTGCTGGTCGGGACATTGATGGCGGGCGGCGCGCAGGCTGCCGACGTCACCTACGAACGGCTGCAGCATCCCGAGCCGCAGAACTGGCTGATGAACCATCACGACTACAGCGCCCAGCGCTTCTCCACGCTGGACACGATCAACAAGTCGAACATCAAGAATCTCAAGCTCAAGTTCGCGGTGGCGCTGGGCGGCAGCGCCGGCAACGAGAGCCTGGAGGCGACCCCGCTGGTCGAGGACGGCTTTATGTACGTGGCCGACGGCTGGGGGGTGGTCTACAAGATCGACGTCCGCTCCGGCACCGCCGGACGCATCGTGTGGAAGATGGATCCGGGCCAGGAGCGGCTCGACCGCAACCGCGGCGTCGCGCTGTGGGGCAACCTGGTGATCTCGATCACCTCCTATGATGGGCGCGTGATCGCGACCGACAAGGAGACCGGCAAGGTGGTGTGGGACAAGAACCTGCGCGACCAGCCGGATCTGGAGCTCACCGCCGCCCCGCTCGCGCTCAAGGATTCGATCGTGATCGGCGCCTCGGGCGGCGACCGCGGATTGCGCGACTGGATTGCCGCGCTCGACGCCAAGACCGGGAATACGCAATGGAAGACCTATTCGATCCCGGCGCCGGGCGAGCCCGGCAGCGAGACCTGGAAGGACAAGAACAATGCCTGGCAGTCGGGTGGCGGCGCCTTCTACGTCACCGGCTCGTTCGATCCGGCCAGCAATCTGACCTATTGGGGCACCGGCAATCCGGTTCCGGGCTATGACGCGGCCCGCCGTCCGGGCGACAATCTCTACACGTCGAGCGTGCTCGCGCTCGATGCCGCGAACGGAAAGCTGAGCTGGTATTTCCAATATACGCCCAACGACAACCGCGATTACGACGAGACCGGCACCCACATTCTCATCGACACCAAGGTGAACGGCGAGGATCGCAAGATCGTCTCGCATGCGGGCCGCAACGGTTTCGACTACATCTTCGACCGCGGCAACGGCCAGTTCCTCAAGGCCACCCAGCACGTCGATCAGGTCACCTGGACCAAGGGCATCGATCCCAAGACCGGCAAGCCGGTCGAGTACGAGCCCGGCAAGGACTTCCAGCTCTACGCCGAAGGACCCAATGTGAACGACGACAAGGTGACGCGGCGGGTGTGCCCCGACACCGCCGGCGGCACCAATTACTGGCCCGCCTCCTACAGCCAGAAGACCAAGCTCATCTACATACCGGCGCTGGAAAGCTGCGCTTCGGTCACGCCCGATTACGCCATGCATGTGAAGGGCAATTTCGCCGGCGGCACCACCGGCGGGGCGGCCGGCGGCAATGCCAGCAGCATCACGGCGTTCGACCCCGCAAGCGGCGAGCTCAAGCTGCGCAAGACGCTGCCCTATCCGAACTTCGCCGGCGTTCTGTCGACCGCGGGCGGCATCGTGGTCACCGCGCTCCTCGACGGCACCATCGTGGCGCTCGACGACCAGACTCTCGATGAGCTGTGGTCGGTCAATGTCGGCACCGGCTTCAACGCCCCGCCGATGACCTATGCGGTCGGCGGCAAGCAATATATCGCCATCGCGTCCGGCCTGTTCCGCAACGCCCGCAACAAGCTCGCCCGTTCGCCCGACATGAAGAACGTCTCGAACGCCACCATGATCTTCGTGTTCGGGATCGATTGAGCCGCCGCAGCGAGCTTTATCGGCACGGCGCGAGCGGCTTTCGCGTGCGTGCCACGACGCTTGGCCGCCCGTCCGTGTCGCGGAGAAAAAGCACTTTTGCACGGCTCGATTGTACGCAAATGGGTGTATACTCCCGGCAGCCGAAAGGCCAAAGAGTCAATTTCGGCCCAGGAAGGAGGAAACGATGTTTAGCAATGAAAGTCGGATCCTAGCTGCAGTCGCGGCTGCAGTGCTGGTTGCCAGCGTCCACCCGATTCGCGCAGCAGACTTTGCCGGCAGCGTTGCGGGAGTGGTCAAGAGTGCATCCGGGGAAGCGCTTCCCGGCGCGTATGTCAAATTGTTCAATCCGGAGAGACGCCTGACGTTCATGGTCATCAGTCAGGCGCAAGGCCGTTACACATTGAACAACCTGCCGCCGGGGGACTACACGGTGCAGGGCATCGGGAACGGCTTCCAGAGCAAGCCCGCGCCGGTGGCCTTGTCGGCCGGCAAGCCGGCGACGGCCGACGTGGCGCTGACCGATAAGCAAGGCGATGCGGTTCCGAATGGATGGGTTCGCAGCCCCGGGCGCGTCGCCGGCAACGAGCTCGATGCCGAGCTGCCGCCGCCGATTCTGCCGGAAGGAGAAGGCAAGGCGATCGTCGAGGCGAAGTGCAACCAATGCCATTTCCTGCGCCGGCTGACGCAAATGCGATGGACCCACGACAATTGGGAGAAAAAGATCGCGTGGATGCGAGAGCGCATCCATGAAAGAGGCGCCGTAGATCTGACCGACCAGGAAGTAAAGACGGTCGTTGACTATCTGGCGGCGAATTTTTCAGACACGACCCCGAAAGCCGATCCCAACGGCCGCTTGTCGAGAACCGTGCTGCAGGGCGCCGCCGCCCGCTATATCGCGGTGGATTTCGGCGTGCCGAATCCCGACGCCGCATTGCATGACATTGCGGTGGATTCGCAGGGCGTCGCCTGGGTGAACCAGCTCAACGTCTACAGCCTGGGAAAATTCGATCCGAAGACGTATGAATATTCCCAGGTTCCTCCGCCGGCCGGCGATGTGAAAGTCGGCGTTCTCAATCACATGGGTCCGCCGACGCGAGGCGCCGATGGCTCGATCTGGATGACCGAGGTTGGCGCCAACCGCCGCTGGTTGTCGTTCGACCCCAAATACAATGAGTTCACCGCCTATCCGGCGCTGATCAAGGGGCCGCTCAACGGCAACTCCATGCGCGCCGACCCGAACGGGAAGATGGTCTGGTCGACCGCCGGCACCCGGATCGTCGGATTGAATATCGAAACCAAGCAGTTCGTCGCCTATGACATTCCGCACTTTCTCGAGACCAAGCGGAACCCGGGCGCTTACGGACTCGATGTCGCGGGCGATGGAAAGGTTTGGTTCGTCGAGCGGGAAGCCAACAAGATCGGCCGGCTGGATCCGATTACAGGAAAGATCGACGAGTTCAAGACTCCCGGAGTCGACGTTCCGCGCCGGATGGGTGCGGATTGGGATGGCAACATCTGGGTCGGCTTCCATGAGACCGGCAAGCTCGTGAAGTTCGATCAGAAGACCGCCAAGATGACCACCTATGATCCGCCGACACCGAACAATGGCGCGTATCACGTGGTCGCCGATGCGAAGAATAAGGTGCTTTGGCTGACCGAGCAGACGGCGGACAAGATCGCCCGCTTCGATCCCAAGACGGAAACGTGGACGGAGTTCTCGCTGCCGATCGTGGAGTCGGACGCGAGAAGGATCGAGCTCGATCCGACCAACCCGAACCGCATCTGGTGGTCGGGCGACACCTCGAGCCATTTGGGCTACATCGAGGTGCTCGACCAATAGGTAGGAAGCGAACCGGGCAGGGCGGAGGACCAGCGAGCCTTAAGTCCTCCGCCCTGCTTTCCAGGGGCACTCAGCGGCGCCGCGGTGGACCGCCGCCCTTTTGCTGATTTGCCGTATCACTGCGGCGGGGGGATTTCCTTCTCGACCTGGATCGCCGCGACGTCGAGCGACCCATCGGGCAGCTTCGGGGCGCCGGCTACGAATACTTTCAAGCCCGGCTTGAGATCATCCTTGGTCCCGGCGACCGTGGTGGCGATGATGGTCTTCGGCGTTACGACGATCTTCTTTTCCTCATCGGGCTTGCCCTGGACCTTGTACTTGACCGTCAGCACCTGGCCGTCGACGCCGGCGACCGAGGTCTGCAGCGAGCCGTTGGTCATGAAGCTGTTCGGCATCAAGTCCCAGTCGCTGTGAAAAGAGTTGAACGGCTGCCCGGCGGGAGCGATGCGCAGCTCGACCGCCTCGAGCGTTCCGTCCGGACGCGGCTTCGATGTGATGGCGACGTTGGCATCGGCCTTGACGTCGGCGAGCGAGGCCTTGACCACGCCGCCGACGCGGACGTTGTCCTTGAGCGCGAGCTTGAGCTCGGCTCCATCGCGCGACTTGACCATCAGATTATTGCCGTCCAGCTTCTCGATCGTGCCGCGCACGCGCACGTTCTGCGCCTGGGCCGAGACCGAGCCCAGCGTGCATGTCGCGGCCAACATCGCGACCACAAAAACCCGTGATGTGATACTCATGTCGTTTCTCCCTTTTCAAGTTACGACGGTCGACGTTTGCGCAGCCTCTTGTGCTATGGACTTGAAGGACCGCGGGCCTGCCGATGGCGCAATTGCGTCCCGTTGCCCTTATCGGACTTTCGGCACGTCCCATTCAAGATATCCCATTTCGCGATAGCGGGATAGCCGGCCCGAGGTCCGCGGTTTTCACCCCTCGGACCTTCCGCGCTGTCTGCGGTCTCGCCGGTGCGGGCTCGATGCCGCCGGGAGAGCTGGCCTGTCCCGGCCGCGAGCCGGATTGTTCGAGGCTTGGAGGCGGGAAAGCGCTACCCGCGACGCAGGATGGCGATGTGGCCGGCGACGTCGTCGCCATTCTCGCGGCGCAGCACCTTTGAATCGATCGCTTCCACAACGAACCCGTGCTCTTGCGACAGCTTTTCCAGGTAAGCCGCCGAATGCGCGTAGCGAAGATTGGGTCTCAGCACGAAATCCTGCCCTTCGCTGACCTCGACCGAAAAGCCAAAAAAGCCCCCGCTCTTCAGTGCGCCTCGAGCTTCGCGAAAAACGCCCGACAGATCTCCGATGTAAGCAAAGACATCGGCGGCGACGGCAAGATCGAATTCCTTGGTCTGCGCTTGCAGGAACTCGACCAACTCGCCGCAGGTGAGATTATCGTAGATTTGGCGTTGCCGTGCGAGCTCGAGCATTTTCGGCGAGATGTCGACCCCGCTCAGCGTCCGGGCAAGGGGATGAAAGCGCGCCCCCAGAAGACCCGTGCCGCAACCCAGGTCGAGAATATCCAGCTTGTGGATAGGCAGCAGACGAACGACCGCATCGAGCAACAGATCAGGAATCCGATATTTCAACGTCCTGAGCATATGCTGATCATAGTAGCCGGCATGCTGATCGTAGACGGTGCTGATGAGCCGGTTTGGCGCGGCGGCAGGGGCCGGCTCGGCACCCAGCGATGCCAGGAAGAATCGTATGACCTCGGAATCGCCGCCCTCGACGAGGGCGCGACGATACGCCACGACGGCCTCTTGTGAGCGGCTCAAGCGTTTGAGGATCCGGGCGCGGCCGAGCCACGCTTCAGCCAGGCCGGACGCCTTCTCATAGGCGGCGATGGCGTCGTGGTAGCGTTGGGCCTGCTCGAATGCATTGCCGAGACCGAGCCACGCTTCGGCGCGGTCGGGCTCGAGGGCCAGCGCTCGTTGGTAGCACGCGGTCGCATCGGAAATTCTGCCCTGCTTTCCCAGCACATCGCCGAGGCGGAACTGTGCTTCGGCAAGGCCCGGGTGGATGACCAGCGCCTTCCGGTAGTGAGCAGCCGCTTCGGCGAGCCGGCCTTGCTCCTTCCGGATATTGCCGAGCTTGACGTGCGGGTCAGCATAATCAGGCCGCAGCGCCAGCGCCTGCTCATGGTGCTCGACCGCTTCATCGCTGCGGCCCTGCATCGCAAGGGCATTTCCGAGGTTATGGTGCGCCTCGGCAAAATCCGGCTTTAGCGTGATGGCGATCCGAAATCCGGCGGCGGCTTCGTCGTGGCGTTGCAATTTTGCCAGCACATTGGCGAGACTGTTATGCGCTTCGACCGAGCGCGGGTCTTGCCGCGCCCCGGCGCGGAGCAGCCCGACGGCATCGTCGAACCGGCTCTCCTGCGCATGCAGCAGGCCGAGATTGTGCAGACAGTCGAAGTCGGATTCGTTGACCTCCAGCACGGCGCGATACAATTGCTCCGCTTCGCGCAGCCGGCCTTGCCGGTGAAGGGCTATTGCCGAATGGACGTTCTGTGCGGTGGTGGCGAAATTTCCCGGCCGTCGAGCCTGGCCAGCGGTGTTGCGATCGCCCAAGCCGAAAGCGCTCACGGGATTGCTCTCCCTTTTTTTTGGGCCGCGCCTGGCAACGGATCTCGGCAATTCTCCCGCCGAGGCTCGAAGCGCGCAGCCTGGTCTCGATTGTCAGGTCAGGAATTGGAGCGAGAAGGCGCCATCAAGCTATCGCGGCACGACAGTTCCCGCACATATAAAGGCTGAAACTTGAAGATAAAAAATGAGATGATCGCCCGTAAAACTGGCGTTGATTGTTCAAATAATCGATGTTTGCTGTTCCTATCGAACGCATAAGTTGGCTCACCGGCCGCCTCATTCGCGGCCGTGGCGGTGCTTTCACGATGCAGTTCCGTAGGGTGGGCAAAGGCGCTCATAAGGGCGTTCACGCTCGTCTCCGACGGCTATGGCGCCGTGCCCACGCGAAGACTCTCCGCAGATTGCGCTGCTTCGCGTGGGCACGGCTGACGAGGCGTGGTGCATTAATCGAAGCTCGAGGCCGCCTTTGCCCACCCTACGGGCTGAATGCGATCCGAAATGCCGTCCCGGATTGGAGTCGAGCCGACGCTCGCACCATACTGGTTCAAAAGGAGAGGGGCCGAGCAGGCTGAAGCCGCCTGCGGGCGGCTTATTTCGTCGGCACCCGATAGGCGACCAGGAAACGAACGGCGTTGATCGTGGGCTGCGACTGCGTGTTGACGAGCCCCGGCGCCGGATAGCCGGATTGCGTCTCCAGACGCGTGTTGCGATATTCCGCCCGCATCGAGACGTTGTCGGTGATCAGCTTCTCGAAGCCGCCGCCGAGGGTGATGCCGTGGAAATCCGGCAGGACGGCGGTGCCGGCGACAACCAGGAGGTCATACGTCACCTGATGAAAGGTCGTCTTGGTATAGCCGGCGAGCCCGTAAAGCAGAGCGTCGGGTGCGATCAGGTACCCGGCCCGTCCGCCTACGGTCCAGCTTTGGTCGATGGAGGCCATATCCGTGGAAATGTCCAATCCGGTCACATCGACCGCGACCCGGGCATTGCCGTTGTTGGCGAACTCATAGGATCCGAAAATTCCGGCCACCCAGCCGGCGACCAATTGGTGGTCGAATCCCACCATGACGGTGCCGGCCAGATCCGCGCCTCCGAGACCGCTGGCATCGAAGGTCGCGAAGCCCGGAATTTCGGTATGCAATGTGCGTGAGATCGCGTCGGCCCCAACCCCGATGGCGCCGTAGAAGCCGTTCCATGCGGTGAGCGGCGCCGGCACCGGCGGCGCCGGCGTGGTCATGCCCGGCCCGCCGAACCGATAAGCCGCCATCAGGCGGCCCATATGGGCCGAAATTTCATTCACCCAGACCAGGTTGTTGACGGCATCGACGGTGGTGGAGCGGGCCAGCGACAGGTAGCGGTATTCGCCGCGGAGCGAAACGTTGCTCGCCAGGCGATATTCGATGCCCGCCCCGACGGTATGGCCGTCCAACGTCAGGGTCGGCTCCTGCAGGGAGAAGCCGGTCGTCGCAAGGCCCCAATTGTTGACGCGCATCTGGGTAAAGCCGCCGAGGCCGTAGAGCAGGACATCGGGGGTGAGCAGAACGCCGGCGCGACCGCCGATCGTCCAGCCGCCGTCGAGCCGCAAGGCCGTGACGCTCGCTGTATTGCCGAAGGAGCTCACCGCGACCGTCGTGTCCTGGTGCGCCCGGTCATAGTCGGCGAACGCGCCGACCACGAACCGCGGCGACACCTGGAGGTCGAAACCGGCGGTGGCGGAAAGACCGAGGCTGGCGCCCTGGAAACCCTCGGTGCTGAAAGTGGCTCCGACGGTGCCGCCGGCCGTCACGCTGGAGCGGCCCCGCTCGGCATCAAAGCCGATGCCGCCGCCCAGATAGAACTGCGTCCACGATGCGGGCACGGGCTGCGCCGGGGCCTTCACCGGCATTGCGGGACGGTCGGCGGCATGTGCGGTAGCGGCCGCCAGTACCGCAAACGCCAAAAAAGCGGCGCTCAACGCCGCGAGTTTAGCCCTCATAGCCTCCAGGTCCCCAGTCCCCCGCCCGAACTGTCGAGCCAAACGCGAGAGTGAATCGGTCGAAGCAGAAGGTCAAGGGCATCAAGCCTTTGGCGTGGTCTGCTGAAGCGGTTTCCGATTCGACTGTGGCGGAAACGCATCAGATTTCAAGCCTGACCGTGTCCCGGAAGCTTGCGCTTCACTCGCCGAAGCGGCGGCGGGTCTGCTTCTGCTTCTCGCCGGTCTCGTAGTGGCGGCCTTGCACCGCCAGCTCCGCCTCCTGCTCCTCCTCCGGGGTCCAGTGCCCCAGCGAATAGCCCCACCAGGGTTCCTTGAGGTTGAGGGCCGGCAGCTGCAGGCCCTGCCACATCTCGATGGCGCGCTCCATGAACTCGCGCTTGGGCAGCGACAGGGGCGGATAGGGCCACGGCATGGTGGCGTCGATGAGAAGCGCAGTCGAGCGCGGCGGCGCGTCGCGTGTCACCAGCCCGCGCGACAGTCCGGGCGGAACGGCGGCCGGATCGAGCGTGAACGGCGGCGCCTCGACCACCTCAGTGTCGCGAAACGGCTGCGCCCGATAGGAGATTGCCCACAGCACGTTCTCGGCGTCCTTGATGTTGATGTCCTCGTCGACCGCGACCAGCACCTTGCCCATGAATTTCTCGGCTAGGAGCCGCAGCGCCTTCTTGCCGTCATCGGGGTCGCGCTTCTTGAGCTTCACTACCGCGACGGCGTTCGAGCCGGCACATTCCAGGTATTCCACCGCGATCACGTTATCCATGCCGGCGCTGCGCAGCAGCCGGATGCCGGCGGCGGCGCGGCCGATATTGCGCATCTTGCTGCTTTCGCTCGGCGGCATCTGGCTGATGATGGACAGATAGATCGGCTTCCTGCGCATCGTTATGGCGGTCACGTCCATGAAAAAGCTGAAGTCGCGCTGCGCCATGTAGCCCGGGAACTCCCCGAAGGCGCCCTCCATCTCGACCAGGTCGGTCGGCACCGTGCCTTCGATGACGATCTCGGATTCCGCCGGCACCAGCAGATCCTGGGTGACGCAGCGGGTGAGCTCGAGCGGCCGGCCCACGAATCCGCCGGCCACGTCGTATTCGCACATGTCGTTGGGGATGCGGGTGACCGCCGCATAGGAAACGTGGGGCGGGACCCCGACCACGATGGCGGCCGGAACACGGGCGGCGCCGCGCTCGCGCCAGCGGTCGATGTGCCAGCGCATCCCCCAGGCGAGCCGGCCCAGCAGTACGCCGATGCGATCCTCCGCCTTCACCATGCCGCGGTAATTGCCGAGATTGTGCATCCCGGTCTCCGGGTCCTTGGTGACCCAATGGCCGGCCGTCGTATAGGGCGCGTTGTCGAATCCCGGTGTCGAGATCGGGATCGGCAGCCGGCCGAGGCCACGGCCAGCTTCCTTGAGCTCAGCCCCGCTGATCACCACCTCCTGGCAGGCCGGGTTGCCGACCACCACCGGGGCGATCTGATGGGCGAGCGCTTTGCGCCAGACCTCCTCGATCTCACCGAGATCGCAGCCCATGCCGAGTGCATAGATGTCGGCCGAGCCGGCGAGCGCGCCGACCAGCACCGGGATATCGTAGCGGCGGCCGCTGCCGTCGACCACGTTCTCGAACAGGAACGCCTTGCGCTGGCTCTCGGGCAGGCCGCGAAACTGCAAGCGCACCAGCGGGTGCAGCTCGGTATCCTTGTTGACCGGGATGGTGATGCGCAGCAGCTTGCCGGCTTTCTCCAGGCCCTCGACATATTTGCCCAGCGTGGGCCAGTAGGCGGTCATCAAGTCCTCCCGGGATTTTGCGCGTTTTCGTCTGGCTGCCTTGGAGATGCAGCCGGCTGCCAGATTACGCGCCGACCATGAAGCTTGCCACCAACGCGGTGTCGCAGAACTGCAAGAGCGATGCGACACGGCCACCATCGATGGTCCACAGATCGAGCACTTCCGTCACGAATGTCTTGCCGCTCGAATTGTGCTTCACCTTGAGGCGCCAATGCATGGCCGCCTTATTGTCCTCGATCACGCTGGTGAGCAAGGTCTGCTCCAGGAAATCGAATGCCTGGATAAGCGAGCTGAGGGAAGTGCGCAATTGGGCCTCGCCCTCCGCCCGGGCGGCTCCCGGGAAGGTGGCCGGTGAGCCCGCCAAATGAAAAACACCGTCCGGCTTGAAGATGCGGGCGATCGCGTCCAGGTCCTTGGCGGCGCGCGCCGCATAGGCATCCCGTATGATTTTCTCGATGCTTGCCCTGTCGGCCATCGTGATCTCCTGGGACTGAAGGGAGGCGTCCCGTTATAGGGCGGGCGGCGGGCGCCGTCGATAAAGGCGTCCGGGCACCGAATCCGCGGGCATTTGTATTCTTCCCAGGCTGGGTTAGGTATTGCTCTCAAACGGCGCGAGGCAAAGCCATTGACCGGCGGCAAGGCTGATTTTCGCTACCTGATCGATTCCTATCTGGACTGGGCGGCCGCCCAGCAGATTCCCGTGGTCGAGGGCCTCGGCGTCGATCTCGACCGGGTGGCGACGGCGCCCTGGGGGCAGCTCGGCGGCGGCTGTCGGGCGGCGTTCCTGCACCTGCAGGGCCGCGGCGACTTTCTGGCGCTGCAGCTCATCGAAATCCCGCCCGGCGCCCGGATGGACTGGGCCCGCCACCTCTATGACGAGGTGTTCTATGTGCTGTCGGGCCACGGCAGCACCACAATCGAGCTGAGCGAAAGCGAGGCCCGCGCATTCGAGTGGGGCCCTCGCTCTTTGTTTTCACCGCCCCTGAATGCCCGCTTCCGGCTCGCCAACCGCTCCGGCAGCGAGCCCGCCCGTCTCCTCTGCGGCAACGATCTGCCGTTCCTCATGAACGTGTTCCGCAACGAGCGATTCGTGTTCGATCATCCGTTTGCGTTTCCGGAGCGGGCCGGACGGGCCGCGAGCTTTGCGGGCGAGGGCGACTTCCTGCCGGTCGCCCCGGGCCGGCATTTGTGGGAGACGAGCCATGTCCCCGATCTCGGCGCCTTGGCGCTGCCGGAATGGGAGGCGCGCGGCGCCGGCAACCGCAACATCAACATCATCCTGTCGGACAGCTCCATGCATGCCCATGTGTCCGAGATGCCGGCCGGTACCTACACCAAGGGCCGCCGGCACGATGCCGGCGTGCACGTGATGGCGATCTCGGGCACCGGCTACACGCTGGTCTGGAAGCACGGCGATACCGCGTTCGAGCGGCTGGAACTGCGGCCAGGCTCGATCTTCGCGCTCACCGACGAGACGCTGCACCAGCATTTCAACCCGGGCACGGAGCCGCTGCGCTATCTCGCCATCTCCATCGGCAGCGACCGGTACCCCATGCTGGCCCGCAAGCTCAAGCGCAAGCAGGTGTTCGACGCCAACCTCAAGGACGGCGGCCTGCAGATCGATTACCAGGACCAAGACCCGCTCATCCACGCGCTGTGGCGCGACGAGATCGCCCGCACCGGCGCCGCCTCGCGCATGGAGCAGATATTCGAGGCCCGCGCATGACCTCGAAACAGCCGCGCCTGCTGATCGATCCCTATCTCGACTGGGTGGCCGCCGAAGGCCTGCCGGTGCACGAGGATTTCGGGGTCGATCTGCTGACGGCGCAGACCGCGCCGTGGCCGCGGCTGGGCGAGCGCTGCAAGGGCGCCTTCGTGCATCTCAAGGGGCGCGGCGACTGGATGACGGTGTTCCTGCTCGAAGTGCCGCCGGGCGGCCAGTCGGCGCCGCAGCAGCATTTGTTCGACGAATTGTTCTATGTGCTCTCCGGCAGCGGCAGCACCGTGATCGAGCTGCCGGGCGGCGGCCGGCATGCCTTCGAATGGGGCCCGCGCAGCATGTTCGCGCCGCCGCTCAACTCGCGCTACCGCATCTTCAACGGCTCCGGCAGCGAGCCGGTGCGGCTCGCGTCGTCCAACAACATGCGCATTCTCATGAACGTCCTGCACCGGGCAGATTTCCTGTTCGACCATCCTTTCGGCTTTCCGGAACGCGAAGGTCTGCCGGGCTTCTACAGCGGGGAGGGCGAGATGACCGCCATCCGCCCCGGCCGCAATCTGTGGGAGACCAATTTCGTTCCCGATCTCGGCGCCTTCGAGCTCAAGCCCTGGGAGGCGCGCGGCGTCGGCTCCTCCAACATCCAGTTCCTGATGAGCGAAGGCTCCATGGGGGCGCATGTCTCCGAAATGCCGGTCGGCACCTACAAGAAGGGACACCGGCACGGCGCCGGCCTGCATGTCTTCTTCATTCACGGTACCGGCTACACGCTGTTGTGGAACGAAGGCGACCGCGATTTCCAGCGCGTCGACTGGCGCCACGGCATGTGCTTCGCGCCGCCCGACAACATGTTCCACCAGCATTTCGACACCAGCCCGCAGGCGGCCCGCTACGTGGCGGTGGGCTTCGGCAGCAAGCGCTATCCGGTGATCTGGGATCGCCGGGTCGGCTCCGAGGGCAAGCGCACCGATGTGAGCATCAAGGAGGGGGGCGCCCAGATCGAATATGCCGATCAGGACCCGCGCATCCATGCGCTCTGGCTCGCCGAGTTGCGCAAGACCGGCGTCAAGTCGCAGATGGGGCAGTTTTTCGACGAGTCGCATGAGATGTCGTCGATCGCCTGAAACAGCCCGGAGGACTGAAATGGACGAGGCGTTATCCCGGCTGGCCAAGCTCGATACCTGCGCAGTTTCCGATGCGCTCGATCGCCTCGGCTTGCGGGGCGCGGTGCTCGGCATCGGCCCGCTATGGCCGTGTCCGCGCGTGGCCGGGCGCTGCATCACGGTCAAGATCAAGCCGGCCGGGCTGGAGCAGTCCAAGCAGCATCTGTGCACGGCGGCGATTGCGGCTGCGACACAAGACGACGTGATCGTGGTCGACAATGGCGGCCGGATCGATGTCGCCGCCTGGGGCGGACTTTTGTCGCTCGCCGCCAAGATCAAGCAGGTTCGCGGCGTGATCGTGGACGGCGCCTGCCGCGACATCGATGAAAGCCGCGAGCTCAAGTTCCCGGTCTATGGGCGGGCCGCGGTGCAGGTCACCGCGCGCGGCCGCATCATGCAGCAGTCGTTCAACGAGGAGATCGCCTTCGCCGGCGTGCAGGTGCATCCCGGTGATCTGGTGATCGCGGATGCGAGCGGCGCGGTGTTCGTGCCCCGCGCCAGGGAAGCGGAGGTGATTGTGCAGGCCGAGGCGCTGGCGCAGCGCGAATCCTTGATGGCCGATGCCATTCGCAATGGCCGCTCGATCCTCGAGGTCATGGAGACGATGGGCTACGAGACGATGCTGGGAAAGAAGGACTGAGGGACCACTAGCAGACTCGAGCCCGTCCGCACGAGTCGAATTATGCTTTACGTAAATCATAATTCCTGCTAAGCTTCCTCCATGATCGTGAGCTACCGGGACAAACGATCCGAGCGTTTCGCCAAGGGCGGGCGCGTGCAGGAGTTTTCCGGTTTCGGGCGACAGGCCGAGGTGCGGCTTGATCGGCTGGAGTCAGCCGCGAGCCCAAAAAGACCTCGCTGCGCTGCCCGGCAACCGGCTGGAATCCCTCAAGGGTTCCCGGCAGGGTCAATGGAGCATTCGCATAAACGACCAATGGCGGATTTGCTTCGAATGGCCGGAATGGTCGCCGGGACCGGTGAACGTGGAGATCGTCGACTACCACTGAAAGTTTAGGGCCGTTGGCCCACCTGAAGAGGGAGAACTGATATGGCCCGCACCCCGGTACATCCCGGCGAGCATCTCGCCGAAGAGCTGAAGGAGCTCGGCATTTCGGCCGCGGAGCTGGCGCGGCAAATCGAAGTTCCGGTGAACCGCGTGACCGGGATCATTAACGGCCAGCGTGGTGTTACCGCCGACACGGCCCTGCGCTTTGGCCATTGGTTCGGCACCAGTGCGGAATTCTGGCTGAACCTGCAACAGCTCTATGAGTTGCGTCTTGCTCGGGAGGAAGTTGGCAGCCGAGTGCAAAAGCTCCCGAAGCTCGGCAAACGCAAGCGTCAGCGCGATCCTGCCTCCGCGCTTCCGTAGCCTCTCTACTCCACCACGCCCCGCTCGCGGAACGCTGCGATCTCGGCTTGGCTGAAGCCGAACTCGGCCAGCAGCTCGTCGGTGTGCTCGGCGAATTCCGGCGTGCGCACCGCGAGGGCGCTCGGGGTCCGGCTAAGCCGGAACGGCTGGCGGGGGAGGGTGATTTCCGAGCCGTCGGTGGCGGTCACCGTCTGGCCGAGCTCGAGGTGCCGGGCCTGCTGATCCTCGAAGGCCTCCTTGACCGAATAGATCGGTCCGCACGGCACTTCCGCATCCTCGAGCCTCTGCATCAGCGAGGCGGTGTCCATCCCGGCGGTGATGCCCTGGATCAGGGCGTTGACCTCGGCCCGGCGGTTGCGGCGAATCTCGCGGGTGGCGAAGTCCGGATGATCGATCAGATCCTCGCGGCCGAGCGCCTTGCAGAGCCGGCCCCACATCGCCGGCACCGGCGCGATGTTGATGTAGCCGTCGCGGGTCTTGTAGACATTTGTGGGCACGCCGGTCGGATGCTCGTTGCCGACCTGCTTGGGCACCACGCCGTCCACCAGATAGCGCGCCGCCTGCAGGTCGAGCATGAACATCTGCGATTCCAGGAGGGAGGCCTGCATCCATTGCCCTTCGTTGGAGGTCGCCCGCTCCACCAACGCGACCAGGATGCCGAGCGCGGCGTGCAGCCCGGTCACGATATCGGCGATGGGAATGCCGACCCGCATCGGCCCGCGGCCGGGCTCGCCGGTGATCGACATCAGCCCGCTCATGCCCTGCACGATCTGGTCGACGCCGGGCCGCGCCTTGTAGGGCCCGTCCTGGCCGAAGGCCGAGATGCTGGCGTAGACCAGGCGCGGATTGATGGCTTTGATGGTCGCATAATCGAAGCCGAGCCGGTCCTTCACGTCGGGACGGAAGTTCTCGACCAGCACGTCGGCCTGCTTCGCCAGCCGATAAAGGATTTCGCGCCCCTCAGGCTCGCGTAAATTGAGCGCCATGCCACGCTTGTTGCGATGCTTGTTCTGGAAATCCGCCTCGTGGCGGCCCGCGATATCGGCCGGATCGCGCGGGCGCTCGATCCGGATGACATTGGCGCCCCAGTCCGCGAGCTGCCGCACGCAGACCGGCCCGGCGCGGGCATGGGTCAGGTCCAGGACGACGAGATCCTGCAAGGCGCGCGAGGCCGGCTGGTATGGCATGGACGAATTCCTCAATTGCGGATTGTCAAACACGGATTGTCATGCCCCGCGAAGGCGGGGCACCCAGTAACCACGGAACTCGGTTTTCTGCGAGGACCTGTCCCATAACGAGCGCCGTGATTACTGGGTCGTCCGCCTGCGCGGGCGACGACACTGCGGGTTGCTTGCTCTACTCGGCAATGATCGCCTTGGCGCGGTCGGCGAGGTTTCTCGGCGTGGCGAGGACCTTCTCCACGGTGGACTGCAGCGCCAGGCCGGCAATCGGATTGATCTCCATCCTGGCGGCGGCCGCGGCCTCGATGAAGCCCGGGTCCTTGATGGTGGCATCGAACGCGTCGCGCAAGGCCGCAACGCGCTCGTGCGGGACATTGGGCGAGGTCGCCACCGGCTTGCCGAGCGCGTCGCCGGAAACGATCAGCGCCATGATCCGGCGGTCGCTCTCGCTGCGGGCCAGCTCCTGCACCGAGGGGATGTCCGCGAGGTCTGCCGCTTTCGGCTCGGTCTGCACCAGGACCTTGATCTTCCGGTCCTGCACCCATGCGGGATTGAACGACTTCCAGCTGTCCCAGGAATTGGTGACCCCCTCGACCTCGCCACGCTCCATGGCAATGGTCATGGTGCCGTTGCCCTGATAGCCCGAGACGATCTTGAACC
>DASYFD010000018.1:0-13982 GCA_036498625.1 Xanthobacteraceae bacterium
ATCTTCAACAATTTCGACCGCCAGACCGAGACCCGCTTCATGACCTCGCTCGAGGACGACAACCGCGAGAGCGCGGAGCGCATCAAGGCGCTGATGTTCACCTTCGACGACCTGGTCCGGCTCGATGCCGGCTCGGCGCAGACCCTGATGCGCCACATCGACAAGGACAAGCTGTCGGTGGCGCTCAAGGGAGCAGGCGAGCCGGTGCGCGAGTTCTTCATGTCCAACATGTCGACGCGCGCGGCCAAGATGCTGATCGACGACATGCAGGCCTTGGGCCCGGTACGGCTGCGCGAGGTCGATGAAGCGCAGTCGCAGCTCGTCAACCTGGCCAAGGACCTGGCCGCCAAGGGCGAGATCGTGATCTCGAAGGGACGCAACGACGAGGAGTTGATCTATTGAGGCCCGCCAGCACCGACAGGGCGGGGGCCCAGGCATGACGTCCGCACCCGCCAAATTCCTGTTCGATCACGATTTCGCCGCGACCGCGAAGGCCAAGCCGTCGATCCCGCTGGCGGTGCACGAGGCCGATCTCGCGGTGGCGGATGCGTCCGGCTATCGGCGCGGCTTCGCCGCCGCCAAGGCCGAGGTCGTGGCCGAGGCCGAGCAGCTCTCGGCGGCGGCGCTCGCGCGCATCGCCGGCACGCTCGAAGGCGTCATGCGCGGCCTGTCGGGGGTGGAGGCGCGGCTCGAGACCGAAGCCGTCAACGTCGCGGTTGCGGTCGCCAGGAAGCTCGCCGCCGCCTTGATCGAGCGCGAGCCTCTCGCAGAGATTTCGGCCTTGGCCATGGACTGCTTCCGCCACCTGGTGAACGCGCCCCATATCGTGGTGCGGGTCAACGAGGCGCAGCAAGCGAGCGTGGGCAAGCCGATCGAGGAGATGGTGCGCACCCGCGGCCTCGCCGGGCACCTGATCGTGCTGGCCGAACCCGACATCCAGACCGGCGACTGCCGCATCGAATGGGCCGATGGCGGCGTCAACCGCGATCGTAGCGCGACCGAGGCGGCGATCGACGAAGCCGTCGCCCGCTATGTCAAAGCGCGGCTTGCCGCCGCGAGTACGCAGAAGCTTCCCGGAGAATCCGATCGATGAGCGAAGATGACAGCAAGCTGGCGCTGCCCGATCTCGAAGGCGGGGCGTTGCCGCCGGGCGAGGGAACCGCGCTCGATGCCACGGACTCCGAGGTCATAAACCGCGGCGCCGCCGATCTCGAAGCGGTCTTCGACGTGCCGGTCAAGGTGTCGGCCGTGCTCGGGCGGGCACGCATGGAGGTCGGCGAGCTGCTCAAGCTCGGTCCCGGGGCGGTGCTCGAGCTCGACCGCAAGGTCGGCGAGGCCATCGACATCTATGTCAACGACCGCCTGGTCGCCCGCGGCGAGGTCGTGCTGGTCGAGGACAAGCTCGGCGTGACCATGACGGAAATCATCAAGGCGGAACGTGGGTGAGTGGAGCGGTGATTAGTGAGTGGTGAGTGGTGCGTAAGAAGCAGTGGGTCGTGGCAGGTGCTGAACAGCGGGAATAGCCTCTTACTATTCGCCACTCACTACTCACCCTTCACTACTCACAGCTCTCGACAGAACGCTGCCAAGAAAGGACCTCAACATGCGCCTCCTGATCGTCGGGACACTCAAAGGCCAGCTCACCACCGCGACCAAGCTCGCGATGCAGAAGGGCGCGACCGTCACTCATGCGGACTCGATCGACCAGGCGCTGGCGGTGTTGCGCTCCGGCCGCGGCGCCGACCTGATCATGGCCGATGTCGCGCTCGACATTCGCGATCTGGTGCAGCGCCTGGAGGCCGAGCACATCCACGTGCCGATCGTCGCTTGCGGCACCAGCAACGACGCGCGCGCGGCGGTCGCCGCGATCCATGCCGGCGCCAAGGAATACATCCCGCTGCCGCCCGATCCCGAGCTGATCGCCGCCGTGCTCGCCGCCGTCACCAACGATTCGCGCGAGCTGATCTACCGCGACGAGACCATGGCCCACGTGGTCAAGCTGGCGCAGCAGATCGCGCCGTCGGAGGCCTCGGTCCTGATCACCGGCGAGTCGGGCACCGGCAAGGAGGTGGTGGCCCGTTACGTGCACGGCCGGTCCAACCGCGCGCGCGCGGCGTTCGTCCCGGTCAACTGCGCGGCGATCCCGGAGCATCTGCTCGAATCCGAGCTGTTCGGTCACGAGAAGGGCGCCTTCACCGGCGCCGTCGCCCGCCGCATCGGCAAGTTCGAGGAGGCGACCGGCGGCACCCTGCTGCTCGATGAAATCTCCGAGATGGACACCCGCCTGCAGGCGAAGCTCCTGCGCGCCATCCAGGAGCGGGTGATTGATCGCGTCGGCGGCACCAAGCCGGTGCCGGTCGACATCCGCATCATCGCCACCTCGAACCGCAATCTGGTCGAGGCGGTGCGCGAAGGCGTGTTCCGGGAAGATCTGCTGTTCCGCCTCAATGTGGTGAACCTTAAGATTCCTTCCCTGCGCGATCGCCCGGCCGACGTGATCGAGCTCGCGCAGCACTTCATCAAGAAGTATTCCGATGCCAATGGCCTGCCGGTGCGCCCGCTGTCGGCGGAGGCCCGCCGCACGCTGGTGCTCAACCGCTGGCCCGGCAATGTGCGCGAGCTCGAGAACACCATCCATCGGGCGGTGCTGCTCACGACCGGCGACGAGATCGGAGCCGAAGGGATCCTCACGCCCGACGGCATGCGGCTCGATCAGTCCAAGGGTCTCTCCACGGTCGCGCACGCCACCATGGCGGCGGAGGCCGTCACCCGCGCGCTGGTCGGCCGCACGGTCGCCGACGTGGAACGCGACCTCATCCTGGAGACGCTCAAGCACTGTCTCGGCAACCGCACCCATGCGGCCAATATTCTCGGCATCTCGATCCGCACATTGCGCAACAAGCTCAACGAGTATTCCGGCGACGGCGTCGCGATCCCGCCGCCCGGCGGCGGCGAGATCCGGGGCGCGGCGTGACCAGGGATCAGGAATCAGTGGTCAGGGGTCGGGGATCAGGTAGAATGACGCATTCCGCCTGCTGACTGCCGAGGCCAGATGACGGACGTCAAACTCGATAGCGCCCTGATCGTCGGCGCCGGCGCGGGCCTGAGCGCCTCGCTCGCGCGCGCATTGGCGAAGGACGGCATCCGGGTCGCGCTCGCGGCCCGCACCACAGGCGACCTCGACGCGCTGGCGCGGGAGACCGGCGCGCTCGCCTTCGCCTGCGATGCAAGCAGATTGGCCGACGTCGAAAAGCTGTTCGCCGACCTCGAGGCTGCCCGCGGGGCGCCCGACATCGTGATCTACAATGCGAGCTTCCGCACCCGCGGCCCGTTCATCGAGCTCGATCCGGCCGCGGTCGAAAGAGCGATCGCGGTCTCGGCCTTCGGCGGGTTCCTGGTCGCGCAGCAGGCGGCGCGTCGGATGCTGCCGAGAAAGCGCGGTGCCATCCTGTTCACCGGCGCCTCCGCGAGCGTCAAGGGCTATGCCCAATCGGCACCGTTCGCCATGGGCAAGTTCGCGCTGCGCGGGCTTGCGCAGAGCATGGCGCGGGAGCTCGGCCCGCAAGGCATTCATGTGGCCCACATGGTGATCGACGGCGGCATCAAGAGCGCCCGCCGGGACGAGGCGGCCGACGCCCCCGCCAACCTGCTCGACCCCGATGCGATCGCGGCCTCCTATCTGCACGTCATCCGCCAGCCGCGCAGCGCCTGGGCATTCGAGATCGAGCTGCGGCCCTGGGTGGAGAAATTCTGAGCACCGGGGTCCGCCGGCGATCAAATTGCCGGGAACGCAGCGTCCAAGCACGCCGGCCGGGCGTAGCTGCAAGGGACGTATCCGCGGGGGGCGCCGAGCCGCTCCGTTCCGTGCGCGCGTGCGGCATATCGACGGATGCCGGCGCTCGGTGCTAATTGGTGGTGTTGGCGGTTAGCGGATCGGATCGATATTCCATGGAGGTTGAAGCCAATCGCAGCCAGCTCGTGGCCGCCCTCGCCCGGGTTGCGGGCGGGGACCGGGCTGCGCTCCAGATCGTCTATCAGGACACCTCGGCGAAGCTATTTGGCGTCTGCGTTCGTATATTGAATGACAGAAGCGAGGCCGAGGACGTGCTGCAGGAGGTCTACCTGACGGTCTGGCGCAAGGCTGCGAGCTTCGATCCGGCGCGGGCCAGCCCGATTACCTGGCTGGTGGCGATTGCCCGCAATCGCTCGATCGACCGGTTGCGGGCGACCGCCGGAGGCCGCCGCATGGAGCCGATCGATGCCGCCGAGCAGGTGAGCGATCCGGCCCCCGCCGCGGTCGAGCTGGTCGCAGTCGCGCAGCAGTCGAGCCGCCTGGGCCTCTGCCTGGAGCAGCTCGAATCCCGTCAAGCGAGCGCGATCCGATCGGCGTTCCTGGACGGCAATACCTACGAGGAGCTGGCCGAGCGCATGAAGGTTCCGCTCGGCACCATGAAGAGCTGGATCAGACGCGGTTTGTTGAAGCTCAGGGATTGCCTGGAACGATGACCGACGACCGCACCATCATTCAAGAGGAAGGCGACAAGCTGGTCGCCGCCGAATACGTGCTCGGCGTGCTGAGCCTGGCGGACCGTCGCCAGGCCCAGCAGCGCCTGGCGCACGATCAGGCCTTTGCCGAGGAGGTCGCGTTCTGGGAGGAGCGGCTGGGGACGTTCGCCGACGCGGTGGCGCCGGTCGCGCCCCCCGAGCGCGGCTGGAGCCGCATTGCGCGCGCCATCCGGGCACCCGATCCCTCGGCGGCGCCCGAGAGCCTGTGGCAGAGCCTCATCTTCTGGCGCAGCTTCGCGATCGGGTCGGCGGCGCTGGCGGCGGCGAGCATCGGCGCCTTGACCTTCATCGAGATTTCCCCGGCTCCGCGCGCCCCGATGCTGGCCACGCTCGGCGCCAGCAACGGGCAGCCGACTTTCGTCGCCGCCGTCAATGCCGGCGGAACCAATCTCACGATCGTGCCGGCGGCGCTCCTGACCTCGGATCCGCGCGCCATGGAGCTGTGGCTGATCCCCGCCGGCGACAAGCCGCACTCGCTCGGGCTGATCGAGCCCGGACGACCGATACGCATCGATGTGCCGCGCGATCTGGTGGCGCGCATCAATGCCGACGCAGCGCTCGCGGTATCGATGGAGCCGCCGGGCGGCTCGCCCACCGGCCAACCCACCGGCCCGGTAGTCGCCAGCGGGAAGCTCACCAGCTTGTAGTTGTCTGGAGCCCGGATGGAGCCATCAGGGCGTTCACGCCGTCTTCGACGGGCTATGCGTAATCCGGGAACGCCGCTCCCGCATTGCATGCGGCTACAAGGGCCGCGTCCATCTCACTCGGAAAAAATAGATCGCCCGTCCCTGCATCTCCCTCCCCGCTCCTCCCGTAGCTGAAACTGACCCCGATAGCGGGGCGCGATTTTCAAGCACTGGAGGACGACATGAAGCTCTCACGCATTACCGCTCTCACCACCGTTGCGGCCGCCGCACTGGCACTCGCCGCCGTCACCACGACGCCTTCGCGCGCGATGAACGAGAAGACCGTGACGGTCGGGGGCGCCCCGATGTATCCGTCGAAGAACATCATCCAGAACGCCGTCAACTCGAAGGATCACACCACCCTGGTGGCCGCCGTGAAGGCCGCTGGCCTGGTCGATACGCTCTCGGGCGCCGGCCCGTTCACCGTGTTCGCGCCCACCAACGCGGCCTTCGCCAAGCTGCCGCCCGGCACGGTGGACAGCCTGCTCAAGCCCGAGAACAAGGAGAAGCTGGTGGCCGTGCTGACCTACCACGTGGTGCCCGGGCGCATGAGCGCCAAGGATCTGATGGAGGCCGCGAAGAAGGCCGGTGGCCAGGCCAAGCTCAAGACCGTCGAAGGCGACTGGCTCACGGTCGAGGCCAAGGGCAGCACGCTCAGCATCTGGGATGCCAAGGGTAATGTCTCGAAGGTGACCGTGCAGAACGTGTTCCAGTCGAACGGCGTGATCCAGGTGATCGACACGGTGCTGCTGCCGGGCTGAGCCGCCCGCGGATCAACCTTCCAAGACGCTTGATCGGGAAGATGTTTGGTCGATCGAGGCGGCCCCGCCCCCCGGCTGCATCGTCAACCCGAGGCCCGCCGCGCGATTGCGGCGGGCTTTTGCTGCATGATTGCCTTGGCGCCGAAGCCGGGAACAGACGCTCAGCCGGTGGGCGCTAACGGGACTGCAAATTGCGATCGGTCGCGGGAGCCTGAAGCGAGGTTCATACATTCCCGCGCAAGGCCGAGCCATAACTTTTGATCTTGCGGATTGACGGCCTCGCTTGCGCGCTGAAGATAATATTCAGCCTTCTCCTGCAATTCGTTCAATCGGTGGGGTGACAAGCGAGCCTCCAAAAAATGCGCGACTTGCGGAAAATGTCTTATCTCGATGTGACTTCCTCGTCTGTTCTGTCGCCGACACAACGCGAAAATCCGACTGGCGTTGGAAAAATATCGAGGAAAATTGGTTGACGGCACTTGCAGTGCCGTTGCGGGCGGCTGCGGGGATCGGTCGGACCAGGTTCAGGACCAGGATTTCGAGCAATCAATCGCCGGCGCTGCGCGGGGGCTCCGGTCCGGACGCCTAGTCGGCCTCCGCGCGCTTGGCCGCCTTGGCGAATTTCTTGATCACGCGGTCGCGCTTGAGCTTGGAGATGTGGTCGATGAACAAGACGCCGTCGAGGTGATCGATCTCGTGCTGCAGGCAGGTGGCCATCAGCCCGCTCGCCTCCAATTCCTGCTCGGTGCCGGTGACGTCGAGGAATTTCACCCGCACCTTCGAGGGTCGTTCGACCTCCTCGTAGAATTCGGGGATGGAAAGGCAGCCCTCCTCGTAGGTGGTCTTCTCGTCCGAGCGCCACAGCACCTGCGGGTTGACGAATACCCGCGGCTCCTTGGGGTCGTCCTTCTTGGCGAGGTCCATGACTATGACGCGCTTGGGCACGCCGACCTGGATGGCGGCGAGACCGATGCCGGGCGCCTCGTACATGGTCTCGAACATGTCGTCGACCAGGAGGCGCAGCTCCGGGTCGATCTTCGCCGGCTCCGAGACCAGTCGCAGCCGCTTGTCGGGCAGAATAATGATGTCGCGCAACGCCATGGCGGCGATGTAGGGCCTCCAGCCCGCACGGTCAATTGCGTTCGCTCTTCGTTCCCACAGGCAGCGAATCGCTGTACAAGGCTCAGGATGAGCGACAATCTTCTCAACCTGGCCGGGGCGGTGGTCATCGTCGTGGCTGGGCTCGGCGTCTTGGTGGCCCTCGCCCTGATCGTGGCGCGCGCCCTGCGGCCGCGTGATCGCGGCCCCGAGCAGGTGGCCGAGCTGGTGCGGGTGCAGGCCGACACCGCCGCCCGCATCGAAGCGATGCGCGACATGCTGGCCGGACGGCAGGCGGATCTCGCCCGCATGGTCAACGAGCGGCTCGACTCGGTGACCCACCACCTCAGCCAGTCCATGCACACCACCCGCCAGCACACCGCCGACAGCCTGCAGAAGCTCAACGAGCGGCTGGTGGTGATCGACGGCGCGCAGAAGAACATCACCGAGCTGGCCTCGCAGGTGACCTCGTTGCAGAGCGTGCTAACCAACAAGCAGCAGCGCGGCGCCTTCGGCCAGGGACGCATGGAGATGATCGTCCAGGATGGATTGCCCAAGGGCTGCTACCAGTTCCAGTTCACGCTCTCCAACCACAGCCGGCCCGATTGCGCGGTGTTCCTGCCCGATCAGCGCCCGCTGGTGATCGACGCCAAGTTTCCGCTCGAGGCGGTGACCGCGTTCCGGGAGGCCAAGAGCGACGACGAGCGCAAGCACGCGGCCGCCCGGGTGCGCCAGGACATCGGCCGGCACGTCGGCGACATCGCGCAGAAATACCTGATCCGGGGCGAGACCCAGGACCTCGCCCTGATGTTCGTGCCCTCGGAATCGGTCTATCTCGAGCTGCACGAGGGTTTCGACGACGTGGTGCAGAAGGCCATGCGGGCGCAGGTGGTGATCGTGTCGCCCGCCCTGTTGATGCTCGCCATCAGCGTCATCCAGCAGATCCAGAAGGATGCCCGCATGCGCGAGGCGGCCGACCAGATTCACGCCGAGGTCGGGCACCTGATGGACGACCTCAAGCGCATGCAGGAGCGGGTCCTCAAGCTGCAGCAGCATTTCGGCCAGGCCAACGAGGATGTCCGGCAAATCCTTATTTCGGCCGAAAAGGTCGAGAAGAGAGCGACCCGGATCGCGGACGTCGAGTTCGGCGACGACGCCATCCCGGACAATGTCATTGCGGCGCCGATCGCGCGCCGGCTCGAGGCGGGGGGATGATGCGGGACACGATGGCGCGGACGGATACGCGCGGGTGAGCACGGTGCCGCCCAGCGAGAGCGTCCGCCCCTCCGTCATGGAAGCGTTCGCCGTTTACCTCAAGCCGCGCGTGCTGGTGGTGCTGCTGCTTGGTTTCTCGGGCGGCCTGCCGTTCGCACTGACTTTGTCACCCTTGCAAGCCTGGCTCACTGAAAGCAATGTCGACATCCGGACCATCGGGCTGTTCGCCGCGATCGGCATTCCCTATGTGGTGAAATTCCTGTGGGCGCCGCTCGTTGACGCCCTCGATGTTCCGATCCTCTCGCCGCTGTTGGGCCGCCGGCGCGGCTGGCTCCTGCTGACGCAGCTTGCCCTGATGGCGACGATCCTGTTCATGGCGCTCTGTCGGCCGGAACTCTCGCTCGTCGTCTTCGGGATTGCCGCACTACTTGTGGCCACCGCATCCGCCACGCAGGATATCGTCATCGATGCGTTTCGGGTGGAAAGCCTGCCCCGCAACGAGCAGGCGGCCGGCATGGCCTCCTACGTGGCGGCGTATCGCGTGGGTGCGCTGGTTTCGGGCGCCGGCACGCTGGCTCTGGTGGGCGGCCTCAAGAATTTCGGATTCAGCACCCAGACGGCCTGGACCGCGGGCTATGCCGCCATGGCGGCGCTGGTCTCGATCGGAATCGGCGCCACCTTGCTCGCGGCCGAGCCCGCAGCATCGGCGGTAGCCGCGGCCAAGCGTTCCGCGGGCGCGCCGGAAAGCTCCTTCCGGCGCGTCCTCGCGACTTCGATCGGCGCCTTTGCGGATTTTTTCTCGCGCGACTCCGCGATCGCGGTGCTGCTTTTCGTCGTGCTCTTCAAGCTCGCCGACGCATTGGCCAGCACGTTGAGCACGAAGTTCATCCTGGACATGGGATTTTCGCTCATCGAGCTGGCCGCGATCTACAAAGGCGTCGGCTTCTTCGCGACGCTGACTGGAGGATTTGCCGGTGGTTTCGTGGCCCGCGTCTATCCGATCGGACGCAGTTTGTTGATCGGCGGGATATTGCAGACGGTCACCATCCTGGCCTTCTCCTGGCAAGCGGTCGTGGGCAGGGACCTTGCCACGCTTACCTTCGCGATCGCGATCGAGAGCTTTACCGGCGCCATCGGCACCGTGATATTCGTGGCCTACCTCTCGGCGCTGTGCAAATCCCCGCTGCACACCGCAACCCAATATGCGCTGCTGACCGCGCTGGCGGCGCTTGGACGCACCGTGTTCGCGCTCGGCGCCGGTTATGTGGTGGTGGCGACCGGATGGGCCTGGTATTTCGTGATCTGTGCCGCCGCCGCGATCCCGAGCTTCGTGCTGCTCGCCTATCTGCAGCGGCGTGGCCACTTCGCAACACTGGGCGAAAAACGCGCAGCGTGATGAAAAGGCCACCGGTCATGGCCCACCGAACCCGGCCGCGGTCGCTCCATGGTGGTCGAATTCAACCCGCCGCAATTGGGTTAAGACAAGCTTTCCAAATCACGCGCGATGTCGATCGCGCAGGTGAAATCCCGGCACCAGCAGGCGGTAAGCCTGTCTTAAATCACGCTGCCTATTATCGGCTCGAAACCTCGGACGGCCCGAACCGGAAGGTATCGTCATGTGGCTGCAGATCCGATCGGGGGCCTGGCTGACGAGCGGGCGTGCGCGTGCCTATCCGCTCATTCTGCTGACGGTGTCGCTTTTGTTTGCCGTGATCTGGATTGCGCTTTCCGACCGGCTCATCGACCGTAACGGCAAGCCGATCGGCACCGACTTCTCGAACGTCTGGGCGGCCGGGAACCTCGTGCTGGATGGGCAGTCGACGGCGCCCTACGATCCGGCACGGCAGCATGAGGCGGAACAGAAAACGTTTGATGGCCGCGAGGCGCCATTCTTCGGCTGGCACTATCCGCCGTTGTTCCTGATCGTGGCCGCCGGGCTCGCACTGCTGCCCTATGGCTGGTCCCTGCTGGCCTGGATGGCCCTCACCCTGCCCGCCTACCTGCTGGTGATGCGCGCCATTGTTCCCCGGCGGGAAACACTGCTCCTCGCGCTGGCCTTCCCGGCAGTCTTTGTCAATCTGGGTCACGGCCAGAACGGATTTCTGACTGCAGCGCTTCTGGGTGGCGGACTTCTTTTGCTCGACCAGCGGCCGACCCTGGCCGGCGTTCTCATCGGCCTCCTCGCCTACAAGCCGCAATTCGGACTGCTGATCCCGCTTGTGCTGGTGGCCACCGCGCGCTGGCGGGTCATCGCCGCCGCCGGGACCACCGTGCTCTCCGCCGGCGTGCTGACGCTCGTGCTGTTCGGCCCGCAGGTCTGGCTCGCGTTCGCCGATTCCACCTCCTTCACCCGCACGGTCGCGCTGGAATCGGGGAGCATCGGCTGGCCCAAGATCCAGAGCCTGTTCTCGGCCGTGCGCATGTGGGGCGGCGGGATCGAAGCGGCGTATGTGGCGCAAGCCGCCCTTGCGGTCGTGGTCGCCGCGAGCCTTGTGCGGCTGTGGCGCACGCCGGCGGCGGCCGAGCTGAAAGCGGCCGCGTTCCTGTGTGCCTGTCTGCTCACCACACCCTACGTGTTCGACTACGATCTCGTTGTTCTCGGTGTCGCCATCGCGTTCTTTGCCCGCCATGCGCTCGTCAATCGGTTTCGCGACTACGAGATCAGCCTGCTGGCGCTAGCGTGGTGGACGCCGCTCATCGCACGTAGCGTCGCCGACACGGGCGGAATTCCGCTCGGGCTGATCGCCTTGCTCGCGCTCTACGCCCTCACGCTATGGCGTGCCGCCGTCGATCTCGGCACCCGCGCGCCAATGTGCGCGGCGGCTTCGCCCGAAGCATTTGCCGTCCCGGATCAGAACGGCGTGCGCTGGCGGATCGCCGCCGACAATGTGCCCTCATCGAGATAATCAAGCTCGCCGCCGACCGGCACGCCGTGCGCGAGCCGGGTGACCTTGACGTTCGCCCCATGCAGCAGATCGGTGATGTAGTGGGCGGTGGTCTGGCCGTCCACGGTGGCATTGAGGGCGAGGATCACCTCGGTGACGGCGGCGTCGTGGACGCGGGTGATCAGCGCGTCGATCGACAGATCCTGCGGGCCGATGCCGTCGAGCGGGGAGAGCGTGCCGCCGAGCACGTGATAGCGCGCGTTGACGGCGTGCGCGCGCTCGAGCGCCCACAGATCGGCCACATCCGTCACCACCACGATGATGCCGGGATCGCGGCGCGGGTCGGTGCACACCGTGCAGGGATTCTGGGTGTCGATATTGCCGCACACCGTGCAGACCTCGATCTTGTCGATCGCGGTCGCGAGCGCGTCCGCCAGCGGCGCCATGATCTGCTCCCGCTTCTTGATGAGAAACAGCGCCGCGCGCCGCGCCGAGCGCGGCCCGAGCCCCGGCAGGCGGGCCAGCAGCTGGATCAGCCGCTCGATTTCAGGTCCGGCGACGGCGGGGGGCATCGGGGATCAGTGCAATGTGTCTAGAACAGCTTCAGCCCGGGCGGCAGCGGCAGCCCGCCGGTGACGTTCTTCATCTTCTCCTGCACCAGCGTTTCGGCCTTGCGGCGCGCATCCGCATGGGCAGCGACGATGAGGTCCTCGACGATCTCCTTCTCCTGCGGCTTGATCAGCGAGTCGTCGATCTTCACGCTCTTCATCTCGCCCTTGCCGGACAGCCTGACCGTCACCAGGCCTCCGCCGGAGGTGCCGTCGACCTCGATCCGCTCGAGCTCGGCCTGCATCGTCTCCATCTTGGACTTGAGCTCGGCGGCCTGCTTCATCAGGCCCAGAAAATCTGCCATCTCTTACCTCTGTCTTGGCTCGCCTGCATCCAGGTCAGGAATCATCGTCCATGTCGCCGGGCTGCCAGTCGGCCCCATAGGCGCCGTCATCGGGGGGCGGCTCCGGCATGGCCCCATCGGGTTCCGGGCTGGTCGCTGCGGGCGTCCCGGCTTCCCGCACGTCGACGATCTCGGCGCCGGTCCACCGCGCCAGCACGGCCTGCACCAGCGGATCGGCCCGCACCCCGGTCTTGAGCTCCACCTGGCGGGCCTCGCCCTGGGCGTGCACGGTCGCCTCGCCGGCTTCCGCCGACACCACCACCATCCAGCGCCGGCCGGTCCACTGCGCGAGCTTGCGCGACAGGTCATTGACCAGCGTGCGGGCAGCGCTCGGCTGCAGCGCGATCTCGAGCCGGCCGTCCTCGCAGCGCACCAGCCTCACATCGCGCTCGAGCGCCGCCTTGATGCCGAGGTCGCGCTTCTGCGCGGCGAGCGCGATCAGGTCCGCGAACCCCCCAATTGCCAGTGGCGGCGGCTCAGGGGCAGCTTCGGAAAGCTGCGCCACCGGACCACCGGCCGGCCGGTTGAAGGCCGCGGCGGGGCCGCGCATGCCGCCCTGGGCAGCCTCCAGACGCGGGGGACTGCCGGCTGCCGGCAAAGCGCCTGGGGGGCCGCCATTGCGCTCCATGCGCGCGGGCGGGGCCTTCTCGTCGAGCGCGCGGATCACCTCGTCGGGGCTGGGCAGATCGGCCGCATGGGCGAGGCGCACCAGCACCATCTCGGCCGCGGCCAGCGGACGGCCCGACGCCTCGACCTCGGCGATGCCCTTGAGCAGCATCTGCCAGGTGCGCGCCAGCACCCGGATGGACAGCTTCTCGGCAAAGCCGCGCCCGCGCTTGCGCTCGGCCTCGGCGAGCGCAAGGTCCTCCGCGACCGCCGGCACGATCTTCACCCGGGTCACGAAATGGGTGAACTCGGCGAGATCGGAGAGCACTACCGCGGGATCGGCACCGGTATCGTATTGGTCGCGCAGCTCGGCGAGCGCCGGCGCCAGATCGCCGCGCATCACCGCCTCGAACAAATCGATGGTGCGGGCCCGGTCGGCGAGGCCCAGCATCTGCCGCACGTCCTCGCCGCGCACCAGGCCGGCCGCATGAGCAATTGCCTGATCGAGCAGCGAGAGCGAATCGCGCACCGAGCCTTCGGCGGCGCGCGCGATCAGCGCCAGCGCCTCCGGCTCGACCGTGATGGCCTCCTTGGCGGCGATGCCGGCGAGGTGACGGACCAGCAGCTCCGCATCGACCCGGCGCAGATCGAAGCGCTGGCAGCGCGACAGCACCGTCACCGGCACCTTCCGGGTCTCGGTGGTGGCGAACACGAACTTGGCGTGCGGCGGCGGCTCCTCGAGCGTCTTGAGCAGCGCATTGAAGGCCTGGGTCGAGAGCATATGCACCTCGTCCAGGATATAGACCTTATAGCGCGCGCTCATCGGGGCGTAGCGGATCGCGTCGTTGATCTGCCGCACGTCCTCGACGCCGTTGTGCGAGGCGGCATCCATCTCGATGACGTCGGGATGCCGGCTCTCCATGATCGCCTGGCAATGAATCCCGAGCGTCGGCATGGCGACGGTCGGCGCGCCGATGGAGCCGTCCGGCAGCTCGTAATTGAGCGCCCGCGCCAGGATGCGTGCCGTGGTGGTCTTGCCGACCCCGCGCACGCCGGTGAGAATCCAGGCCTGCGGGATGCGCGCCGCCTCGAACGCATTCGAGATGGTACGCACCATGGCGTCCTGGCCGATCAGGTCGACGAAATTCGAAGGCCGGTATTTCCGCGCCAGCACCCGGTAGGCGGCCTGCGGACCGGGCGCGAGCGAACCATT
>DASYFD010000019.1:0-2216 GCA_036498625.1 Xanthobacteraceae bacterium
ATCCTGGTGCTGCAAACGGCTCTCCAGCGTCGCAAAGCGGCGGTCGTCGAGCCAATCGCCGCGTTCGGCGACGCGTGCCAATGCCTGCCATTCTTCCTCGGTGAAGCAGGCGATCGCAATCCAGCGGTCCTTCCCTTCGCAGCGATAGGCGCCATGCGGCGCGGCCGGCTTGTAGGGCGAGCGGTTGCCGTAGCGGTGGAACACGCGCTCATTGGCTGCCCAGTCGAGAATCGTAGCGCCTGTCAGGAAGATCCCGCTTTCGCATTGTGAGGCGTCGATCCACTGCCCCTCGCCGGTGCGCTCGCGGTGATAGATCGCGCCGAGCAAAGCGAGCGCGTAGCCATAGGCGCCCATCCAGTCGAGATAGGAATAGCCCCAGCTGACCGGCATCGCCGGCTCCGGCAGCCCCGACATCTCGGCCTGCCCGCCGAACGCCGCCGCCACCGGGCCGACCGTGCGCATTCGGCCATAGGTGCCGTGCGCGCCCATTCCGGATTGCTGGATGTAGATGATGTCCGCGCGGATCGACTTCATGACGTCATAGCCGAGCCCAAGGCGTTGCAGCACTCCGGGCGAGAACCCCTCGGCCACGACGTCGCAGATGCGGATCATGTCCTTGGCGATCTCAAGGCCTTTGGGGTGGCGGATGTTGAGCGAGATGCCGCGTTTGCCGGAGTTCTTGTTGAGGAAATTGCCGCCCATGTCGGGGTCCTTGACCCCGGGCAGCGGCCCGGTCGCGGCGGCACGCGCGGCGCGCCCGCCGACTGGCGCCATCCCCGCCAACCTTGTGTCGGGATTGTCCTTCCACTCGACCTTGAAGCTTTCGGCGCCCATCGCGGCGAGAAACCGGGTGCCACCAGCCGACGCGAGAAACCAGGCAAAATCGAAGATCTTGATGCCCTGCAGCGGGAACGGCTTGTTGTGCAATGCCGAGAGGCGCGGGTTTTCGACCCTCCGAGGCTGCGCCGGCACGCTCGGGCGGCGCCCAGTCGTACGAGCAGCTAACTCGCCCAGCACGGCCTGCGTGTCCTCGCCGAGCAACGGCGCGCGGCGACCGACTTGCCAACTCGTTTTCGTCGCGAGCCATTTGCTTGTGGGGTAGAGGAACGAGCGGCCGAGCTCTGGGTGCTTGATATCGGCGAAGGTCTTGCGCGTCAGCCAATGCTCGTCGAGCGCATTCTCGTGCGGCTTTCGCAGCGGCGCCCATAAAAGCCCGGCATCCTGCGCCTCGCGCCACGGCATGTCCTTGTAGGTCCAGGCGCGAACAAAGCGCTGCACGACATCGAGCATATGCGAGCGGGCCTCATCGGCCCCCGCCGTTCCCGGAACCTGCCGCGCCCGCACGTCAATTTCGGGGGGTGGCGGCTGGAGGTCCGCCTGTGCGTTGTACTTGCTCAACAGCGGCACGAGGTTCTTCAGGTCGCGCGCGCCCATGCCGTGGGTGATGAACCAGCGTCCGTCCTTGGTGTGGCAGATGCTCGGGCTATGGTTGGGGCCTTCGGACGCGTGGCGGCAGGTCAGCCGCCACAGCGGCACCCGCCGACAGACCCAGTACATCAGATCCTGCTCTGGGTTTTTCGACACCGCTTCGTGGATCGCCAGCGAGACGTCCTGCCCCTCACCGCTGCGCTCGCGGTGGATCAGCGCGGCGATGATACCCGTCGCCATCTGCTCGCCGGCGATGTGATAAGCGTGCCAGATCTGCGGCGCGATCGGCGGCGTGTCGTATTCGAAAGTCGGATCCGGGTCATAGCCGCAATTCATCATCGGCCCGCCTAGGGCAAGATGGATCAGGTCCGAGCCCTTGAAATCCTTCCACGGCCCGTCATCACCGAACGGCGTCATGCGGGCCGTGACGAGTTGTGGAAAACGCGCGTTCAGCGCCGCGTGGTCGAGCCCCAGCACCTCATTCAGCGCGCCGCAGCTGGCATCGAGCAGGATGTCGGCGCCGCCCAACAGCCGCAGCATCTGCTCGCGGCCCCCGGGCGTCAGGAGGTCGAGCACGACCGACTTTTTGTTTCGGTTGTAGTTCCAGAAAAACAACGAGCGCTCGAGCCCCGGTTCGTCGTTGAGGAACGGGCCGATGCGCCGCGTCGCATTGCCCTCGGGCGGTTCGATCTTGATGACTTCGGCGCCGAGCCCAGCGAGCAGCAGCCCGACATATTCGGCACGTTCGTCAGCGATCTCGATGACGCGGAGACCGCCAAGCATGCCCG
>DASYFD010000020.1:0-2147 GCA_036498625.1 Xanthobacteraceae bacterium
CCGATCTGGGAAGCGAGCCGGATGCGCTGGCTCTCCCCGCCCGACAGCGTGCCGGAGGCGCGCGCCAAAGTGAGATATTCCAGCCCGACATCGACCAGGAACTTCAGCCGCTCGCGGATCTCCTTGAGCACCCGCACCGCGATCTCGTTCTGCTTGGCGGTGAGGAGGTGAGGGAGCTCCGTGAACCAGACGCCCGCCCGCTTGATCGACATCTCGGAGATTTCGCCGATATGCAGGGAGCCGACCTTCACGCACAGGGCCTCGGGCTTGAGCCGATAGCCGTGGCAGGCCGCGCACGGAATGTCGGTGAAATATTTGCCGATCTCCTCGCGCGCCCACTCGCTCTCGGTCTCGCGGAAGCGGCGCTCCAGGTTGGTGAGCACGCCTTCGAACGGCTTCTTGGTCTCATAGGCACGCAGCCCGTCGTCATAGACGAACTTGATCGCGTCCTCGCCGGAGCCGTGCAGGATCGCCTCCTGCACCTTCTTGGGCAGGTCCTTCCACCTTGTGTCGAGAGCGAAGCGGTAATGCTTGCCGAGCGCCTGCAGGGTCTGCACGTAATAGGGTGACGACGACTTCGCCCAGGGCGCGATGGCGCCCTTGCGCAAGGTCGCCTCCTTGTCGGGAATGACCAGGTCGGCATCGATGTGCTGCTCGACGCCGAGCCCGCCGCAGGCCGGGCAGGCCCCGAACGGATTGTTGAACGAGAACAGCCGCGGCTCGATCTCCGGGATGGTGAAGCCGGAGACCGGGCAGGCGAATTTTTCCGAGAAGATCAGCCGATTGGCGTCGGATGCGGCCGTGGTGGCGAGCTGGGTCTCTTTCTTGCCCTCCCCTGCAAGGGGAGGGTCGGATCGCCCTTGGCGATCCGGGGAGGGGTCCTGTGCCGGGCCTCCCGCCCGACTCGCTTCGCGGGTCGACCTCCTCGAAGGGGGAGGTGAAGAAGGGGCGGCATCGGCGAACTCCGCGACCGCCAGGCCGTCGGCGAGTTGCAGGGCGGTCTGCAGCGAATCCGCTAGGCGGGTGGCGAGGTCGGGGCGCACCACCACGCGGTCCACCACCACGTCGATGTCGTGCTTGAACTTCTTGTCCAGCACCGGCGCCTGCGCGATCTCGTAGAACGTGCCGTCGATCTTCACGCGCTGGAAGCCGCGCTTCATCCAGTCGGCCAATTCCTTGCGGTACTCGCCCTTGCGGCCGCGCACCACCGGCGCCAGCAGATAGAGCCGCGTACCCTCCGGCAGGGCCATGATCCGGTCCACCATCTGGGAGACGGTCTGGCTCTCGATCGGCAGCCCGGTGGCGGGCGAATAGGGTACGCCGATGCGCGCCCACAGGAGCCGCATGTAGTCGTAGATCTCGGTGACGGTGCCGACCGTCGAGCGCGGATTGCGCGAGGTGGTCTTCTGCTCGATGGAGATGGCGGGCGACAGGCCGTCGATCTGGTCGAGATCCGGCTTCTGCATCATCTCCAGGAATTGCCGCGCATAGGCCGACAGGCTTTCCACATAGCGGCGCTGGCCCTCCGCATAGATGGTGTCGAAGGCGAGCGAGGATTTGCCGGAACCGGAGAGGCCGGTGAAGACCACGAGCTGGTCGCGCGGAATCTCGACATCAATGTTCTTGAGATTGTGCTCGCGCGCGCCGCGGATCGCGATCACGCGGGTATCGCGGACGCGCGGGTTGCGGACGTCGGCATCACGGGCGCTGGCGTCGCGGCGGCGGCCGGCGCGTGATTTATCGAACAGGTCGTTCATGGGGGCCCGTGCTGGCTTCAGGTTTCTCGGAACATAGGAAGAACGATGAGGTTTCGCCAGCCCAAAGCGCGCGCCCGATCATTCTACCGGTCGATGCCTGGGGACAATGGCACAGACGCCGCGATACCATGGGAAATCGAAGAACCGGGGAGGAGAGTTCCATGACATGGCGTGTGATCGTGCTGGCCGCCGCCGCGCTGCTTGCGGCCGCGCCCGCCGCCAAGGCGGAATACGAGGTCATCGCGCAGACCAATGTGGAATTTGCGCAACATGACGGAGCCAAGCTGGTCGCCGATCTCTATCAGCCGAAAGGATTGGCGAAGGCGCCCGCCATCATCGCGGTGCATGGCGGCGGCTGGCAGAACGGCAGCCGCGCCGGCTACCGCTATT
>DASYFD010000021.1:0-3681 GCA_036498625.1 Xanthobacteraceae bacterium
GGCTTCTTCCCAGTGACCGATGATCCGGTTGCCGGTCAGGCTCGTCCAGTTGAGCTTGTAGGTCTTGCCCGGCTCAAAGCCGGCGCCGACCGTAACCACCGGCCGATCGACCGGCGAGAAGGGCGGCGTCGTGACAAGCTCGCCCGCCGGCGGCAGCGACCACACCTGGGTCTGCAGCTGCCGCTCGGGCGGCGCCGGCAGCACCGGGGCATCGGCCGTCACCGTATAACGAAACTTGAAGAGCGGCCGGTCCGGCTGCGGCGATTGCTGCGGGTTGCGATAGATCGAGCCAAAGTCTGAGTTCAGCACCTCCAGGATATGCGGCCCGACCCGGCCGGTCGCGGGAATCGTGAAGCGCGCCGTGCCATGGGTGGTGATCGACGACATCCAGCCCGTATAGGCGTTGTCGTACAGCAGCATCCAGCTCCCCTGCAGCGCCTGCCACCCGATGCCGTTGACCTCGATCTCGATCGGGCCGCCGACCGGCCCGTGATCTGATTTGAGCTTCACGGTCATGTCCGTGTCGAACGCGGTCTGGGTGAAAAGCCGATCGCCCTGCTGCAGCACGATGTCGTGCCCGAAGCCGAAATCCTCCGGCGTCGTGAATGTCGCGGTGAAATTTCCGGCCTTGTCGCTTCTGACCGCGGCGATCCGGTAGGCAGCCGGCTGGAAGTCGCGCCCCAGGTACACGCCATCACCCGCCTTCCAGCTTCCGTTGACGGTGCGCCAAGCGAGATCAAAGTCCTGATCGGAAGGGAACCCTTGGCCAGTGACGGTCACCGGCGTTCCAACCGGCGCATGTGCTGGTGCAACGCTCAGCCGTCCCACATAACCGCCCGACGGGACCGCCAGGGATACCTGCGGTCCAAGCTCCGCGGCAAGCGATGCGGCGAGCGCGCCGTGCGGGGTTACGAATGCCAAGCCCGAAAGCGCAAAGAGCGCGCCAACAGGCGCGCTCAGCCATTTGATGCCGAGACTCATCAGCAGCTCCCACAAATAGGTCGTTCAAACTCAAGCGGGACGACTGAACGCCATCATCCCGCCCCTCAGTGGTTCGACCAAATCTCTAAAGCCTGCGCCCGTCGATGCGACCGCAGGCTTCACCCGTTGTTCTTATTTCTTGATCTCGATCGCGCCCGCCTCGATCCGCAACTGAGAGGTTGCGACCTTGAAGGGCTCCCAGGTCGCCGTATTGCCCTTGTTGTCGGTCGCCGTCACCTTGTAATTGAAGGTGCCGGTCGGGTAATCGGCCGGAACGATCCAGGCGGCTGCCCACAGATTGTCGGTCGGAGCCCGCGGCGGGTGCCCGCCAAACGCCGCCTCGATCTTCTTGCCGTCCTGCAATTCAACGACCACGCTCTTGAGATCGTCCTTGCCCAGCACCTTGCCGTCCGCGTCCAGCACGCGCGTGCGCCAGACCACCTTCTCGAGATGCAGGAACACGTTGTTGAGCACGCAAGCGGGCGGGACGCCGGCTTGATTGCCGCGCTCCATGTCGCTCGAGATGAACAGCTTGGCGGCTTGTGCGTGCGCCGAAGTGGCGAGCCCAAGCATCGAGAGCGCAACGACCGGTACTGCCAGCAATTTCATAGTAGGCCTCCCTTTTTGGTTGCCACATCATACTTGTTCCGCAGGCAATTTGAAGGGGGTTCCGCAGGGAAAATGGAGCCGGCCTTCCTGGCCGGCGGCCGGGCTCAAGGATCGAGGCAGGGCAAGGGCATGGCCGTCGGGCACGAAGCGGACAGCATGTTGAAGGGGTTACGCCTCGTTGCCGGCTATCTCGATCGCGCGCGCCAGGAAGCGCTGCTGGCCGCATTGCGCGAGATCATGCGGGTCGCGCCCGTCTATACGCCGCGGATGCCGAAAAGCGGCCGCCCGCTTTCGGTGCGCATGACCAATTGCGGTCCGCTCGGCTGGATGACCGACGCGGCCGGCTATCGCTACCAGGAAACCCACCCGGAGACCGGCGCGCCATGGCCGCCGATCCCGGAAATCCTGATTGCCGCCTGGCGGGAGCTGGCGCGCTATCCGCATCCGCCGGAAGCCTGCCTGGTCAATGTCTACGGACCCGGCCGCCCGCATGGGGCTGCATCAGGACCGCGACGAGGAGGACATGGCGGCCCCGGTGGTCTCGCTGTCGCTCGGCGACAGCTGCGTGTTCCGGATCGGCGGCGAACGGCGCAATGATCCGACGCGCGCCCTGCGCCTGGCCTCGGGCGACGCCGTGGTGCTGGGCGGCGGCGCGCGGCTCGCGTTTCATGGCGTCGACCGGATCATCGCCGGCACCTCGACGCTGCTGCCGGAGGGCGGCCGCATCAATCTGACCCTGCGGCGGGTGACACGGCCGCAGCCTTAGATGACTTTCTTTGGCTTCTGGCGCTCGCGCATCATCGTGCTCGGTGGTCTCCCCCGCGTGTCACAAAAGGTCCCTGCCCTCCCGGGCGCGGCAGCGTTGCCGCATTTTCACCGCTTCGCTGGCGCAAACCGCGTCGGCGGCAGGATGCCGAAATTTTTATAGAGATATAACGCCATGCCCAGATTTTCCTGGATGCTGCTCTGCCTCTTCGTGCTCGTGATGCCGGCGCATGCGGACGAGGTGGTCTATCCGCCCGGCTCGCGCATCGGACTGGTTCCGCCGCGCGGGCTGCACGCCAGCGCGAGCTTTCCGGGATTCGAGGATCGCGACAAGGCGGTGGCGGTCCTGCTCGGCGCCCTGCCGCCCGACGCCTATGCGGAATTGGAGAAGTCGGACAGCGCCGAGGGGCTGAAGAAGCTGGGCGCCACGCTGGAAAAACGCGAATTGCTGAACCTTCCGACCGGGAAGGCCGTGCTGGTGATCGGCCGCCAGGACAAGCAGCACACCTGGATGCTGGTGGCGGCGATGCCCGACTTGACCGCGATGGTCACGCTGCGCATCCCGGACACCGCCAAGGACGTCTATTCCGACAGCGTCGTGCGCGCCATGTTCGCCAGCCTCGCGGTGCGGCCGGAGGTTCCGATCGAGGAGCAGCTCGGCCTGTTGCCCTTCCGGCTGGGCGAGCTGGCGGGCTTCAAGATCGGCGGCGTGCTGCCGGGACGCGGAGTGCTGTTGACCGATGCGGCGGGCGGGACCGCGATCGAACCGCACATCATCATCGCCTTGATGCCGGGAGCGGCGGCCGAGGCCGCCGATCGCGACGATATCGCGCGCCAGATCTTCCGCAGCATTCCCAATCTCAAGGACGTGCGCATCACCGGATCGGAATCGATTCGCATGAGCGGCCAGCAGGGCCACGAGATCATGGCCAGCGCCAAGGATCCGGCCACCGGCGCCGAGCTGTCGCTGGTGCAATGGCTGCGCTTCGGCAGCGGCGCCTATCTGCACGTGGTCGGCATGGCGCCGACGCCGGCATGGACGCAGGCCTATGCGCGCTTCCGTTCGGTGCGCGACGGCATCGAAGCACGCTGACGCCTTTCCGCCCGACGGGCGCGAAGATCCCGAGGCCGGAGATCGTGTTCGAGACCTGCAAGAGCTGAGGCGCCAGCCGCGCCGGCCCGGTTATCCGAACAGCCAGGAGCCGGGATTGGCGATCGGCTTGTGCTCGTTGATCGCCACGATGCCCTTGACGATACGGATCAGCGACCACACGAACCACCAGAACAGGATCGGGATCCCGACGAGCACGAGACACAGGGGCGTCC
>DASYFD010000022.1:0-14065 GCA_036498625.1 Xanthobacteraceae bacterium
CTGGAAGGCATCGATGAAGACGCAGTCGAGTTCAAGGCGACCTATGACAACAGCGGCAAGGAGCCCGCGGTTCTGCCCGGCGGATTCCCGAACCTGCTTGCCAACGGTTCACAGGGCATCGCGGTCGGCATGGCGACCTCGATTCCGCCGCACAACGCCGCCGAGCTCTGCGACGCCGCGCTGCATCTGATCGACAATCCCAATGCCAGGAGCCGAACGCTGCTCAAATACGTGCCGGGACCGGATTTCCCGACCGGCGGCATCATCGTGGATCCGCGCGAATCGATCGCAGAAGCCTACACCACCGGGCGCGGCTCCTTCCGGGTACGCGCCCGCTGGCGCAAGGAGGAGACCGGACGCGGCACCTATGTGGTCGTCATCACCGAGATCCCGTTCCTGGTGCAGAAATCGCGGCTGGTCGAGAAGATCGCCGAGCTGCTGAACGAGCGCAAGCTGCCGTTCGTGGGCGACGTGCGCGACGAATCGGCCGAGGACATCCGCCTGGTGATCGAGCCGCGCGCGCGCACGGTCGATGCCGAAGTGCTGATGGAATCCCTGTTCAAGCTCACCGAGCTCGAGAGCCGGATTCCCCTCAACATGAACGTGCTGGTGAAGGGGCGCATCCCCAAGGTGGTCGGGCTCGCCGAGGCGCTCACCGAGTGGCTCGCGCACCGGCGCGAGGTGCTGGTGCGGCGCTCGAATTTCCGCCTCTCCCAGATCGACCATCGGGTCGAGGTGCTGGGCGGCTACTTGGTGGCCTATCTCAACCTCGACAAGGTCATCAAGATCATCCGCAGCGAGGACGAGCCGAAGCCGGTCCTGATCAAGACCTTCAAGCTTTCCGACGTGCAGGCGGACGCCATCCTCAACATGCGGCTGCGCAACTTGCGCAAGCTCGAGGAGATGGAGATCCGGCAGGAGGACAAGGATCTGCGCACCGAGCGCAAGGCGCTCAAGGAGCTGATCGGCTCGGAAAAGGAGCAGTGGAAGAGGATCGCCGAGGAGATCAGGGCGATCCGCGACAAGTTCGGGCCCAAGACGCCGCTCGGCAAGCGCCGGACCGGGTTTGCGCAGGCGCCCGAGCACGATATTGCGGCCATGGAGGAGGCCCTGGTCGAGCGCGAGCCGATCACCATCGTGGTTTCCGAGAAGGGCTGGATTCGTGCCCTCAAGGGCACCGTGACCGATCTCGCCGGCATCGCCTTCAAGACCGACGACCAGCTCAAATTCGCGTTCCCGGCCGAGACCACCTCGAAGTGCCTGGTGCTGGCGACCAATGGGCGCTTCTACACCCTCGATGCCGCCAAGCTGCCCGGCGGCCGTGGCCATGGCGAGCCGGTGCGGCTGTTCATCGACCTCGAGCAGGAAGGCGATCTGGTCGCGGTGTTTCCCTACCAGAGCGGGCGCAAATTCCTGGTCGCCAGCCAGCAGGGACGCGGCTTCGTGGTGCCCGAGGACGAATGCCTCGGCAATACCCGCAAAGGCAAGCAGGTGCTCAACGTCACTGCTCCAGACCGGGCCTGCGCCTTGACGGTTGTGGAAGGCGAGCTGGTCGCGTCGATCGGCGACAATCGGAAGATGGTCATCTTTCCGATCGACCAGGTGCCCGAGATGACGCGCGGGCGCGGGGTGCGTTTGCAGCGCTTCAAGGATGGCGGGCTGTCCGACATCAAGACCTTCACGGCCCAGCCTGGGCTCACCTGGGTCGACAGCGCCGGCCGCTCCTTTACATTCGCTCTCAAGGAGCTCGCCGATTGGCGCGGCAACCGCGCCGACGCCGGGCGGCTCGCACCGAAAGGATTCCCGCGCAACAACAAGTTCGGCGCGGCGCCCCAGAATGGCAAGCATTCCGAAGCGGACCAATAAGCCCATCCGCATGCGCGAGCCGCGCCAGCGGTTGCGGAATACTCCAGCCCTAGGACCAAAGCACCAGCCTTCCGCAACGTGAGCAGGCGGCGGAAGACCGCTGGCCACGGGCCTTTTTCCGCGTCACGCCGGCCTTTCCGTCCCGAATTGCTCAGGACCTCAGGCTGATTTACCGCGCGCGTCCGCGGCAGCAGTTTGCCCACGCACGCCGGCAGGGTGTGCGCAGCTCACAGGAGACTAGGCCATGACCATCAACACGAAGATTGCTTTCGCAGCCGCCCTCATCCTCGGCGCCGCTTCCGCGGCCTATGCGAACGAGATCGAGACCAACCCGAGCGAGGCCCAGAGCGCGCGCGAATGGCGAGAGTTTCTCGGCCAGAGCCAGAAGCACATGGGCAATCCCGGCACCAGCTACGGCTACTTCGCGTCGCCGCAGGACGACGCCGGTCAATCGGGCAAGAAGGGCCGCAACCATTAGGCCACCCGACCGAATGTCAGCATGACGATTGCCGAGGCGCCGGAACAATTTTCCGCACTGCGTGAGCCGGCGCCGGGAAAATGCGACCCCCGACCCTCCCTCGACGTGAGCGAGGGGAGGGGGCGTCCCACGCAAGCGTGTTCGGAACACAATCTCATCTTGGCAAAGGTGGAGGCGGGCGTTGCCCCCGCAGGAGGAGATCAATTTCACCACCCATGATGGAATCAGAAGGAGACCAATCATGCGCGCGAACGTGTTCAAGCATTCTGTCAGATGGAGCTTGATCTCGATTTTCCTCGGAGCCACGATCAACGGCACGATGGCGGGCTCGTTTGCACGCGAGTGTGCTGCCCGCGACCTGCAGATTCTCACTCTGATCGAGGAAGGTGAAAGCGCAGACGTGGTCGCTGCGGAAAGATTGAGCAATGCGATGCAGTCGATGATGGAAGCGCGGATGCTCTGTTACGAAGGACGTGTCGCGGATGCCATCGCGCTTTACGACAGTATCGCGCAGGACATAACGTCCGACACGCTTCTGTCCGCGCAACGGAGATGAGCGGCCTTCAGATATTCAGCCTGCACCCCGCAGCAGCCGGCCCCCCAGCGCCCGGTTGCCGATGATCACCAGAGCGACCGCGACCACGTGCACCACCACGTCGGTCGCGCTGGCGTCGTAGGGGTGGAACAAGACCAACAGGGTGGCGGCCGCCGCCGCCGAGGCGAAGCCGGCGACCACGGCAGTGAGGCCCGGTTGCAGCGTATGGCCCTGCCGCAGCATGCCGAGCAGCAAGACCGACAGCGGAACCCCGAGCGCCAGGATGAACGCGATGCAATCCTTGCTGTCGTCCAGAACCGCCGCATGGGTCCCGGGTACCACCCAGGCCCGCAGGCAGCCGGCGCCGCTCGCCCCGATCCACAGAATAGACGCCGGCATTGGCAGCAACGCCCAAAGCCGGTTGCGATCGGGCAGGCTCAGCTGAAATGCCGCGATGGCGGCCAGCACCATGGTGAGCGCAGATCCGCTCGCCGCCAGCCAGATATCCGGGGCGGCGGTGAGTCGCGCCAGTGCCGCCGGCCGATCCGCGACCGCGGCCAGCATGAACGCCAGCGCGGCCACCACCGCAAGCCAGAGCAGGGCGCGCCGCCCGGGCGGCGGCAACGGGCGCACCGGCTCGAGGTCCGCGATGAGGCTGCGGATGATGTTCTCGTGCCGTGATTGGGCCTGTGAGGTTGGCGACATGGCGCTATCCCGCCGGTCCAAGGCGCGCCCGCAGGCTCTTCAAGGCGCGGTGCAGGTTCACCTTCAGGGATCCCTTGCTGCGTCCGGTCGCCGCCGCCGTCTCCGCGAGCGAACGTTCCTGCAGCACCAGCATTTGGACCGCCTCGCGCTGCCGGGGTGGCAAATCCGCGACCGCCTCGCCGAGCCGGTGGTTCGCCTCAGCGCCGGATGCCGATCGGGGCTCCGCAGCCGATTCGTCGGCATGGCGTTCGTAGGCGATGGGCGCATGCACCTCGCGCACCGCCTGCCTGCCGGTCTTGCGCAGGATATCGATCGCGCGCCGCTCGGCGAGGACGGCAAGCCAGGCGGTAAATGATCGGGCAGGGTCATAGGTTCGACGCGCCCGGTGGATGGTCAGCAGCGTGTCCTGAACCACGTCGTCGATCCGATCGGCCGGGACGCCCTGCCGCCGGGCTACCCTCTCGATCACGCCCACGCAATCGCGCAGCAGCGCCCCGTAGGCAGCCTGATCGCCCGCTTGCGCCGCCGCCATCCAGGCGCCGCGCCGGGCATCATCCGGCCGCCGTTCGTTGGCCGGCCCGGCCTGCGGGCTCGCCTCTCGCGGTTCCGCCTGGACCATCGCGCCCTGGACCCACCCGTCCCATGCCTGCGGCGGGGCGCCGCGTACCGGCGCAAAGAACAGACAAAAGGGAGGCAAAGCAATGCCTTGCACCGGCATGGGGCATCAACTTCCGTTGAAGCAAACGATCATCCGACCGCCGTTCGGTCTCCGACCGGACAACGGACCATCCGCAGCTTGTATTCGCTGGATGATCGAGGATGGTTACGGCGGCGCCCGAGCTCAGCACATCGGCCGGTTTCGGCTTTTTGTGCGCCGGAACCCTGGCTTCAGCCCTCCACCCGCCGCCAACCCTCCGGCGCCAGGCGCTCCTGCGGCAGGAAGCGCCCCTTGTAGTCCATCTTGCGGGAGCCCTCCACCCAATAGCCGAGATACACATAGGGCAGGCCCATGCGCCGGGCGCGGGCGATATGATCGAGAATCATGAAGGTGCCCAGCGATCGCAAGTGCGGCTCCGATTCGAAGAACGAGTAGACCATCGAGAGACCGTCGCTGAGCACGTCGGTCAGCGCGACCGCCAGCAGCGCCCCGGTTCCGCGCCCGTTGATGGTGCTGTCGGGGCCGCGCCGGCGGTACTCCACGATGCGGGTCTCGACATGGCTGTCCTCCACCATCATGGCGTAATCGAGCACCGTCATATCAGCCATGCCGCCGTCGCGGTGGCGGCTGTCGAGATATGAACGGAACACCGAATATTGCTCCGAGGTCGGCACCCCGACCCGCATCTCTCCGACGATGTCCCGGTTGCGTTCCAGCACCCGCCGCATGCTGCGCGAAGGCCTGAAATCCTCCGCCACCACCCGCACCGAGATGCAGGCCCGGCAGGCTTCGCAGGCCGGCCGGTAGGCGATCGACTGGCTGCGGCGGAAGCCCCCATGAGTCAGCAGGTCATTGAGCTCGGCTGCCCGCTCGCCGACCAGATGGGTGAAGACCTTGCGCTCCTCGTGACCCGGCAAATAGGGGCAGGGCGAGGGCGCCGTCAGGTAGAATTGCGGGGTATTGCGCGAGTGCTGGGTCAAGGGTTCATCGCTGGATCGCTGGCCGCATCCACCACTCTAGCGCACCAATAGGCCGGGTGAAAATCCAGTCATTGCCCGGATCGCGGACGCAATACCGGCTTTCCCCTCCCGACCGCGCTCCAGGATTGCCCGCCCAGGGCGTTCCGTCAAATGGCTTTCCGTCAACCCGGCCGACGGGCCATGCGCAGGGCAGTGGCGCGGGCCGGATTGTTGATCACCACCGTGCCGATCAGAATATCATGCAGCAAACGCTGACGGGCGTTGAGCAAGCCAACCAGCAGCACTGCCGGCGTCAGGAGCGAGACCGTGATCCAGAACACGATGGCGTGCACGGCGCCCAGGACGAAATAGGCCGGTGCGCCGTACCAGGTGCGCATCTCGAGGTCCATGATTCGCATCCCGATGGTGGCCGAGGCGGGGCCGCCCAAGGTGCTGCCGCAATAGACCAGCGCCCAGATGACCGTGGCGGGATACAACAGCCAAAACAGCGCCCAGCCGAGCAGGAAGGTCACCAAGCCCAGGAAAAATATGAATATGGCCGCGAACGTTACCGGGAGCATGATGATAAAGATATCGATGACGAAGGCGATGAATCGACGTGCCAATACACCCCTGAACAATTCCGGGTTGACGACCGGGTCATAGGCGTGCGGCTTGAGATCGATCGACACGCCGAATCCTCTCGTTTCGCCGTGGGTCATGGCCAGATATCCTCAATCGATGGCATGAGGGAGATGGCGAATGCACCGCCCTGACGCAAGAGGGCCCCGATCGCCCGCTCCAAAGCGTGGGTGCGATCAAGAGGAGCGCGCGTCGTGACGGTGACTCTGGCTGACATCGAAGCCGCCCGCCGCACGATCGCGGGCCATGTGCTGCACACGCCGATGCTGCCGGCGCCCAGGCTTTCGGCGCTCACGGGCGCCAGCGTGCTGGTCAAATATGAAAACCTGCAGGTCACGAACTCGTTCAAGGAGCGCGGCGCGCTCAACAAGTTGTCGTCGCTGACCGCCCCCCAGCGCTCGCGCGGCGTCATTGCCATGTCGGCCGGCAATCATGCGCAGGCGCTCGCCTATCATGCGGCGCGGCTCGGCATCCCGGCCACCATCGTCATGCCGGTCACCACGCCGTTCGTCAAAGTCGAGGCGACGGAGGCGCATGGGGCGGAGGTCCTGCTCGACGGCGAGACCCTCGCCGAGTCGCAGGCGCGGGCGGAGGAGATCGCGCTCGCGCGCGGCCTGACCCTGGTTCACCCTTACGACGATATGCTGGTGATCGCGGGGCAGGGGACCATCGCGCTCGAGATGCTCGAGGAGGCGCCCGATCTCGAGATGCTGGTCATTCCGGTCGGCGGCGGCGGCCTGATCGCGGGCAATGCGCTGGCGGCACGCGCGGTCGCGCCAGCCATCGAGATCATCGGCGTCGAAGCCGCGCTTTACCCGTCGGCCTGGAATGCCCTGCATGGCGAGAGCAGGCCATGTGGCGGAGCCACGCTCGCGGAAGGCATCGCGGTGAAGAATATCGGCGCGTTGACGCTGCCCATCCTGCGGGAGCAGGTCGCCGAGCTTATGCTGGTCGACGAGGTGCATATCGAGCGCGCCGTCAATGCCTATCTCACATTGCAGAAAACAATGGCGGAAGGGGCCGGCGCCGCCGGGCTCGCCGCCATGCTGGCCGCGCCCGATCGGTTCCGCGGCCGCAAGGTCGGCCTGATCCTGTGCGGCGGCAATATCGACCCGCGCATCCTCGCCTCCGTCATGGTGCGCGAGCTCAAGCGCGAGGACCGCATCGTCTCCTTTCGGCTCTCCATCCCGGACCGGCCCGGGGTGCTCGGGCAGATAGCCTCGCGCCTCGGCGAGCTCGGCAGCAATATTCTCGAGGTCGACCACCGCCGGCTCTTTCTCGATGTCCCGGCCAAGGGCGCCAAGCTCGACATCACCATCGAGACGCGCGATCGCGCCCACGCCGAGACCGTCCTGCGCGCCCTTGCCGCCGACGGCCTCGCACCGGCGCGGATCGAGATGGCCAACGCCATGGAGTGACCGCGCACAACTTTCCCGGTACCGGCGCTTCCGGTTTGCCTCCGCTGCCGACATGATCGCGCCAGCCAGGCGAATCAGCGGCAGGAGCAGGCCTTGCGCGAGAAGGAGCTTCGAATCGCACTCGTGTGCTCCGGCGGCGTGTCGCTCGCCGTCTACATGCATGGGATGACCAAGGAGATCCTGAAGCTGGTGCGCGCCTCGAGCGCGCTGCATGGGGTGGCCGACCGCAGCGCGCGCGCCCAGGCCTCTTTCCTCGACCGCCCCGGCAGCAAGGACGATCCGGAATTCGACACCGAGTCGGTATATTTCGACCTGTTGCGCGATATCGGGCGCTTTCTCGAGCTGCGGGTCGTGGTCGACGTCATCGCGGGCGCCTCCGCCGGCGGCATCAACGGCACCATGCTGGCGCGCGCGCTCAGTCACGACCTGCCGATGGGCTCGCTGCGCGATCTGTGGCTCCGAAACGCCGATATCGCCGTGCTGTTGGCGCCCGACGCGCGGGCGGGAAGCTGGAGCAAGTGGTTCATCAAGCCGCTGCTCTGGGCGGCTGTGGCGACCGGGCTCTTGCAGGCGGGCAAGGATTCCGAGGTGCGCCAGAAACTGTCTTTGCTGGTGCGGTCGCGCTGGTTCAAGCCGCCGCTCGACGGGCCCCTGATGACCGCCCTGATGTACGACGCCGTCACCTCGATGGGCGCCGAGCGCGCGGGCGCCTCGCTGCTGCCGTCCGGCCACAGCCTGGACCTGTTCGTCACCCTCACCGACTATTACGGCTATCGGCAGCTCGTCCAAATTCACGATCCTCCGCTCATTCATGAGCTGGAGCATCATCACGTGCTGCGCTTCTCCTATCGTCGCCGGCCGACCGGCGAGGTGGCCAGCGATTTCGGGCTGGACAATGCTCCCGGCCTCGCCTTTGCGGCGCGCGCGACGTCGTCATTTCCGGGCGCCTTTCCGCCGGCACAGATCCTGGAGATGGACGACTTGCTCGCCCAGCGGCAAGCCGTCTGGCCGCGGCGCGAGGAATTCGTCGCGAGGGAGTTCGAGCAGCACCTGCAGGCCGGCGTCGATCCCATCACGGCCTCCTTCATCGACGGCGCCGTGCTCAACAACCGGCCCTTCCAGATCGCCATCTCGGCCATCCACGGCCGCTCGGCCTATCGCCAGGTCGATCGCCGGCTGGTCTATATCGAGCCGCACCCGGCCTCGCCGGTCACGGCGGCGAATCTCAATATCCCGGGCTTCTTCTCCACGCTGCGCGGAGCGATGTCGGACATCCCGAGCTCCCAGCCGGTGACCGACGAGCTGAGCTGGGTCATCGCGTTCAACGATCGGGTGCGGCGGCTGCGGGCCATCATCGACAGCGCCCGGCCCCATGTCAGCGAATTGGTCACCCGGGTGGTCACCGCGAGCTTCGAACGGCCGATCGCGCCGCACGAGCTGCGTGCCTGGCGCGAGCAGGTCAATTCCCAGGTGGCTCTGGACGCCGGCTTCGCCTACCAGGCCTATGTCCGCCTCAAGCTCGCCTCGGTGCGCGAGTTCGGCGCCCAATTGATCGTCAAGCTGCGTGGCGTGCCCGCCCAATCGCCGCTGGCACGCGTGGTCGCCGAGATCATCGACGCCTGGGCGCTCGCCAAGGGGATCGTCTACGAGCGGGTCGACAGCACGGCACTGGAGTTCGAGAGCGCGACCGCCGAGCACTTTCCGGCCTGGGTGAACTACCTGCTGGCGTTCGACGTCAAGTACCGCGAGCGCCGGCTGCATTTCATGATCGAAGGTCAGAACCGGCTGTACGGACTGCTCGACCAGGAACGCTTCCACGGCCTCAATCCGCAGGTGGTCGATCGGCTGAAGCGGGAATTCTACCGGCGGCTCGACGGGCTGCGCCGCCGCGGAGACCCTGCCAACTACAGCCAGGAGGTGCGTGACATCATCGCCGAAATCTTCCCGACGGCGCCATCGGCCAGCGAGATCAAGAATCTGCACGGTTATGCGACTGCGTTCGTGGAGCAGCATGTCGATCGGATCGATCGCCTGATTGCAAAGCTGTCGGCGGAGATCGATCTGAATGCCACCACCCGCGATCTCGACGATCTGCTGGCCGGGCTTAATCCCGACGATTGGCATCCGGAGGCGCGTCGGGAGGTGTTGATCAACTATCTGGGCTTTCCGTTCTGGGACGTGCTGGCCCTGCCGGTGACCAGCGGACGGGAGATGGGCGAGCTCAACGAAATCCTGGTGGACCGCATCAGCCCGCAGGACGTGCACACGCTCAACGGCTTTCAGGGAATCGAGAGCTTGCGCGGCATCGGCTTCGGCCACTTCGCGGCCTTCTTCTCGCGTGCCTATCGGGAGAACGATTATCTCCTGGGGCGATTGCACGCCGCGGATCGGCTGATCGAGATCGTCTGCGACTCGGCCGGCATGGACGCCATCGAGGGCGTGAGCAAGATCGCTTTCAAGAAGCGTGCCTTCAGCAAGATTCTCGATTCCGAGGAGAGCTATCTTCGTCAGAGCAAGGCGTTGATCGAAGCCCTGCGGCGCTGCATCGCCGGGATCGCGGATTGACTCCCGCCGTTGTCCGCGGCGCGCGCCACGCCTGCTCAGGCTTTGAGGCGCGCGATCAACCGCAAGGCATTGTCCCGCTCGATCGCCTTGCGGTCGTCGACCGACAACCCGGCCCTGCCCAGGTCCGATACGTTCTCGGTGACCGCCACGTAGGGAAAGTCGCTACCGAACAAGACCTGCCCGATCGGCACATATTTGAGCAGCGCCGCCATATTGGGGGCATAGGCGGAGTTGGCGGTCTCGTAGTACAGGCGCTTGAGCTCGAAATCGATGCCGTCGGGCAGCGAATCCGCGTTGGTCCTCTGGATCTTGGCCAGCGAATTGATGCGGCCGGCAAGCAGCGGCACCGCGCCACCCGCATGGGAAAAGATCCAGCGGATATCCCGTGTCCGTGTGAGGGTGGTGCTGAGCAGCAGGCTCATCACCGCCCGGTTGGTGTCTTGCGGATATTCGATGAATGAAGCCGGCACACCGGGCATGAGATTGCCGCAGCATTGCGGTGCCAGCGGGTGAACGTAGACGATCGCCTTGCGGCGATTGAGCTCGTCCATGACCGGCTTGAAATCCGCATGGCCCAGCCAGCGCTCGCCGTAGCTGGTATTGAGCCCGATGCCGTCGGCCTTGAGCACGTCGAGGGCGTATTCGATCTCCTTCAGGGTGCTGTCGACGTCCGGCATCGGCACAAAGGCGAACAGGCCGAAGCGACCGGGATGGTCCTTCATGGCCTCGCCCACGTATTCATTGACCAGGCGCGCCAGATGACGCGACTGCTCGGCATTGAGGTCCGGAAGGTTGAGCCCGATCGGCAGCGACAGGATCGCGGTGGCGACGCCGCCACGATCCATCTGGTCGAGGGTCGTCTCCAGCTTCCAGTTTTGCACCACCGGGGGGTTGCGAACGCCGGCCTTCTGCCACGCATCGAGCAGGAATTGCGGGAAGAAGTGATGATGCACGTCGATCCGGTGCGGTGGCGATGCGGGAGCCGGCGCTGCACCCTGCGCCCAGACCGTCGGTGCCCCGAGCGTGGCGGCGGCGCCGAACGCGGCGAACCACTTGAGCAGCGAGCGGCGCGAGCCGCAACCGCAGGCGGCTGGACCGCACGGGTCTGGCCCGCGGGCAGCCGGGCCGCACGCGGTCGCGCCGGACGCCGGGATTGCCCGGGCGGGCGCGCGATCGATCGGATCGCAGCGCATGCTGGTTCGCTCCTTCAACGGAGCTTCTCGGCCACCCGGGGCGCGAAATAGGTGAGCACCCCGCAGGCCCCCGCACGCTTGAAGGCGATCAGGCTTTCCATCATCGCCCGGTCGCCGTCGAGCCAGCCGTTCTGGGCCGCCGCCATGATCATCGCGTATTCGCCCGACACCTGATACGCGAAGGTCGGCATGGCGAAGGTGTCTTTGATGCGGCGCAGCACGTCCAGATAAGGCATGCCGGGCTTCACCATCACCATGTCGGCGCCTTCGGCGATATCGAGCTCGACCTCGCGCAGCGCTTCGTCCGAATTGGCGGCGTCCATCTGATAGGTCCGCTTGTCGCCGACCAGGGTGGCGCTCGAGCCGACCGCATCCCGGAACGGGCCGTAGAATGCCGAGGCGTATTTGGCCGCATAGGCCATGATCGACACCTCCGTGAACCCAGCCCGATCGAGCGCGTCGCGGATGGCACCGATGCGGCCGTCCATCATGTCGGAGGGGGCGATGATGTCGGCACCGGCTTCGGCCTCGACCAGAGCCTGCTTCACCAACATCTCGACCGTCTCGTCATTGGCGATGACGCCGTCGCGCAGGAGCCCGTCATGGCCGTGGCTGGTATAAGGATCGAGCGCGACGTCGCACAGGATGCCGATCTCCGGCACCGCCTTCTTGATCGCGCGGACCGAGCGGCAGACCAGATTTTCAGGATTGAGCGCCTCGGTCCCGTCGTGATCGCGCAGGCCGGGATTGGTGTAGGGAAACAGCGCCAGGCAGGGAATCTCGAGCTTGGCGGCGCGCTCGGCCGACCGCACCGCCTCGTCGATCGAGAGCCGCTCGACGCCCGGCATGGAGGCGACCGGGCTGCGGGTGTCGTCGGCCACGAACAGCGGCCAGATCAGGTCGTCCACGGTAAGCACGTTCTCGCGCAGCAGGCGACGCGTCCAGTCGGCCTTACGGTTGCGGCGCGGGCGGACCGCGAGGTCGAGACGGAACTTCTCGGCCGGTGTCATCGCCTCCACGGGGCTGATCCGGACTTTGGCCTCGATCGGGCGGCCGTATTTGATAGCCATGGGTTCACTCCGGCAGAACGGAGGTTCTTTTTAGCCGTTCCAGCGCGCCCTCGCCAGCGGTCCGGTTGCGCGCGACGTCGCGTTGACGGGTTTGCCGCACCCTTCTATCGATCTGCCGCGGCGATCGATCTTTTGGCGGGCCTCCGGCGCAGCCATCAAGCGCCGGCAACCCGTGGATGGTGAATCGCCCGCATGGTGCCCCAGTCCAGCGACCCGGAGATTCTGTTCGAGCGCCGTGGCGCCGCCGGGATCGTCACCCTCAACCGGCCGCAGGCGCTCAATGCCGTGAGCTTCGGCATGGTGGGCGCGCTCACGCGGCAGCTGCTGGACTGGGAAGGCGATCCGGCCGTCAGCCGGGTGATCGTCACGGCCGCGGGCGCGCGCGCGTTCTCGGCCGGCGGCGACCTGCGAGCCCTCTACGACGCGGGGCGCACCGGGCACCACCAGGACGCGCTGCGCTATTGGCGGACCGAATACACCCTCAATGCCCTGATCAAGCGCTATCGCAAGCCTTACGTCTGCCTCATCGATGGTATCGTCATGGGGGGCGGGGTCGGCATCTCCATCCATGGCTCCCATCGGGTAGCGGGCGACGGCTTTGTGTTCGCCATGCCGGAGGTCGGGATCGGCTTGTTCCCGGATGTGGGCGCCACCTGGTTCCTGCCGCGCCTGCCGGGCGAGGTCGGCCTCTACTGCGCCCTGAGCGGGGAGCGGCTCGGCCCGGCCGATGCCCTGGCGGCCGGCATTGCCACCCATCGGATCGCTTCGGCGCGGTTCCCCGACCTGTTGGCCGGGCTCTGCGGCAATGTGCCGGTCGACGCGCTCCTCGGCGCCTTCGCCGAGCCGGCCGGGAAGGGGCCGCTGGCGGCGCGGGCGGGCGCCATCGACCGCCTGTTTACAGGCAACAGCGTCGAGGGCATCCTGGCCGGCCTCGACGCGGAGGCGACCGGGCAGGGGGCGGACGCCGGCTTCGCGCGAGCTACCGCGGCCGCGATCCGGTCGAAGTCTCCGACCAGTCTCAAGATCACGCTGGCGCAGCTGCGGCGTGGCCGAAATCTCGATTTCGCCGAGTGCATGCGCACCGAATTCCGCATAGTGTCGCGCCTGCTGCTCGGGCATGATCTTTACGAAGGAATACGATCTGTGATTATCGACAAGGATCAGGCGCCCCAGTGGCAGCCATCCTCGCTTGCAGCGGTCAGCGCCGCCGAGGTCGAGCGGTATTTCGAGCCGCAGGATGATGAGCTCCTCCTGCAATGAGCGATCCGGCCATCGAGGAGCAACCGCGGGTTCTCGATCCGGTGCACGCCGGCGAGAGCGAATCGAGCGGCGACATCTGGGCCACGCGGCTGGTCGTGTTCCTGCGCGTGATGGCGGCCTTCGCCCTCGTCAAGGGACTGTACTATTGGGCCATCGTATGCGGCGTCGGCGCGCCGACCCCGCAGGGCTTCGATTCCTACACGATGCCCTATCAGTCCGCGACCGTGTTCTTTGCGGTGATCGATCTGGTCGCCGCGGTCGGGCTTTGGCTGGCGGCGCCCTGGGGCGCGGTAGTGTGGCTCACCTCGGTCATTTCCATGGCGGCGGTCGAGGCGCTGTTTCCGCAGATTTATGGCGGACGCCTGTGGGTCATCCTGCTCGCGCTGGCGCTGCTCGGCGTCTATCTGTTGCTCGCGCTCCTGTCGGCGCGCGAGCACACGCCATGATGCTGCACCGGACGCTCCCGCAACAGGCTTGATCGAGGCGGCACTCCATGGTCATCGATTTCCAGCAGCATTACACGCCGTCCGAGCTCATCAAAGAGCGCGACGGCGTGTCGGTGCGGCTGGACCAAAATGGCAACCCTAATTACCTGCTCAATCCGCTGCTGGCCGATCTCGGTGCCCATGTCCGCATGATGGATCGCGCCGGCATCGACGCGGGCGTGCTGTCCTGCGGCTCCGGCTTCGATCAGCCGGACCTTGCGGTCTGCCGCC
>DASYFD010000023.1:0-8330 GCA_036498625.1 Xanthobacteraceae bacterium
CGCGCAATCCGCCCAGCTTGATGGCCTTGAGGCTCACGCCGCGGGCGGCGCCGAGTTCGTGATGGCGGCGAATGTCCGCGGCTGAGTGAATGCCCTCGTCAGCCCCGATCGCGATCTCGCTCGCGGCCGCGACCGCCGCCATGCCGGCGAGATCGTGGGCCGGCACCGGCTGCTCGAAGAAGTCGAGGCCGCAACCTGCGAGCGCGCGCACGAACGCGATCGCCGCTTCAGCGCCAAAGCCCTGATTGGCATCGGCCGAGATCAGCATGCCGGCGCCCAGCAGGCCGCAGATGCGGCGGGTGCGTTCCGCGTCCTTGGCCGGTGTGTCCACGCCGACCTTGATCTTGAATATGGAGAATCCGTCCGCCTTCTTCCCGCCGGCGTCGCGCAAATCACCATCGAGGTCGCCGCCCCCGATGACGCCCAGGAGAGTGAGGCGGCTGCGCCGCTTGTCGCCGAGGAGCGCATGCGCCGGCCGGCTCGTCGCCCGGCCGACCAGATCATGCAACGCGATCTCGATCGCGGCCTTGGCGCCGTGATTTCCGTACATGCGGCCGTCCATGGCGCTGAGCGCGCCGCCGATGTCCTCGGCCTCGCGGCCCGCAAGGGCTGGCGCCAGATAATGCACCGCCGCCACCATGCTGGCGGTGGTTTCCCCGGTCATGGTCGGGGCCGCGGCAGCCTCGCCCCAGCCTACCAGCCCGCCCGCGGCCTCGAGCCGGACCAGCACATTGTCGGCCCTGCGCACCTCCTCGCCCGCCATGATGACCGGCTTGATCATGGGCAAGCCGACCGCCATGGCCTCGATCTTGCGGATATTTGTGCGGATGTTGTTGCTGATGTTCACGGCCAATTCCTGCGCGCCCGAATGCGCGCACCGGCGACCGGGCGAATTATTGTTTGACGGGCGTCGAACTATTGCGGCTTGATGCCGGCCTGGGTGATGATCTCCCGGAACATCGGCACCTCCTTGGCGACGCGCGCCATGTGGCCCTTGCCGTCGCGGGCCTGGATCTCGAAGCCCAATTCGGCGAGCTTCCCGCGCATGTCGGGCCGGCGCAGAATGGCGAGCGTATCCTGCTCGAGCCGGCTGACGATCTCCGGCGGCGTCCGGGCCGGCGCCAGCAGCGCCGTATAGGTCTCGAACACGAAGTCCTTGTAGCCCGCCTCCAGCATGCTCGGCGTCTGCGGCAGCTCGGGCCAGCGGGTCGCGCCGGTAACCGCCAGCGCCTTGATGGCGCCGGCCTTGATCTGCGGAAGCGCCGGCGCCAATGCACCCGAGCTCAGCTGCACGGTGCCGCCGAGCACCGCCTGCAGCGCTTCGCCGCCGCCCGCGAACACGATGGTGGCCATGCCGCTCAAGCCTTCGCGCACCTTGAGCACCTCGGCTTCGAGCTGCGGCGTGGTGCCGATCGGCGGCGTCGAGACGTTGAAGCGTGCCGGATCGGCCTTGGCGAGCGCGACGAACTCCTTCATCGAGCCGGCCGCGAGCTCGGACTTGACCGTGAAAACGTTGGGCGAGGTGGCGATCTCGCAGATGGCGGCAAAGTCCTTGAACGGATCGTAAGGCAGGCTGGCATAGAGGCCGGGATTGACCGCATAGGCGCTGGTCGCCAGCAGCAGCGTGTAGCCGTCCGGATCGGCGCGCGCCACCGACCCCATGCCGATATTGCCGCCGCCGCCGCCCTTATTCTCCACGATGAAGGTCTTGCCCGACGATTCCTGGAGCGCCGCCGCCATGAACCGGGCGATGATATCGGAGGGGCCGCCCGGGGAGTTCGCCACCACAATCTTCACCACGCGCTCCGGATAGGCGGCAAACGCGGTGCCGATGCGCAGGAGATTCGGCGCCGCGATGCCGGCCGCCAACGCACCCGCCTGCTTGATGATGCGACGCCGGGACAGGCCGGCTGCTGCCGGAATGGCTTCGAACATAACTCCTCCCTGAACCGATTTTTCTTCGTTTAAGGGCCAGCAAACAGCATCAGCGTAAACATTCGTCGCCGCCGCAGCAATGGCGCGCTGCCGCTGCGGTGGAGCGGCCGAGGCATCAAATCAATCAGAATGGGTCCGGATCATCCAGGCGGAACGCGGAATGCCTCTATCCAAGCGTCTGCATGACAAGACACGTAGCCGTACAGATTCGGATGAACCGGGATTATGAGCTCGACATCGAGCCGGCGATTGATGGCGCTGCGCCTGCTGCACCGATTCAGCAATCTCGAGCGCCAGATCCTCATCGACGATTGGAAACAGCAGGCGCCGACCCTCGTCGCGCTGGAGCAATTGCTCTGGCCCTTAACCCAACCGGAGCAGGACGCGCCCTAGTGCGGCGGCGCGCCGTGCCAGGCCATCGGGTTGCGGCCATAGGCCGACAGGTCCTGGGTACGGCGGATGTCCTGCTGCACGCGGCTGTTGATGCCCGCCCCGATCGCCCGCTGCATCGCCGCCCCATCCAGATGGTATTTGGTGCCGAGCGACAGGTCGCCGACCTTGGGGAAGGCGGAGACCGGCGTGGCCGACCCGAAATTGATCGACCCGCCGAGATTGCCTGAGGTGATCTGCCGCTTGACGTCCTCGTAGGCCTTGCGCGGGTTGATATCGCCGATGCGGATGCTGGTCGGATCGCCGCCGAGCGCGCGCACGGCCTGGAACATCTGGGCATTGGGCGGGACCAGCGTGCGCACCGCACCGACTGAGAGGGCGCCGGTCGCCAATCCGCCGACAACAAGAATTGCGAGCCGCATGACGGCCTCCTTAAGACTTGCTGCAAGCCGGAAGCTACGCGGGTCGATTGAACGGAGCGTCGACACATTCGCTAAAATGCCATCGTCTGGCGCCGCGCTCCCGTCACCCGACAGACGCCATGAATTATCTATTGCCTTAAGATACTTAACCCAGTTCCAGGGTGTATCGGGTGGCCTCGCGGCCCACCCCTCCCGGCTCGCCACCTCGATCGCGGGTAAGCCAATGGCCACGTCGAGCCGTTCTGCAAAAAAAAGCATCACATCCTCGCATAGCGGTGGCCGCCGATATCTTGTATGGCATGCACGCCATGCCATGGGGACGAGACTATGCGTGCGATCGTATTTGCTGCGGCCTTCCTGGGCTGCCTTTCCGGCCCTTGCTCCGCCTACGACCTCGAGACCAAGCAGGGGCAGGCGATCTGCGACACCCTCCTCGCGTTCGAGGAGCTGTCGATTGCGATCGGCATGCATGATGACCGCTACATCGAGGAGATGGGTAACAAGGGCTGTCACTTCCCGGAGCCAGGGCTGAAAATGGCGCTGATCGAAGCCTATGCGGATCAGACGGTGCTCTTGTTCCGCAAGCTTGCCGAGAATACCCGCCTGGGGCCGGTGCCCGAACGCATCGACGAGCTCACCAACCTCGCCAAGGTTCGCCTGTACTATCGAGACCGCGACCCGATCGTCGGATTCACGCTGCTGCGGGTCCCCCATCGCGCTGACGGTCAAGTCGACTGGAGCGTGCCGAACTGATTTGTGTGTTGGCAAAGCCACACCCGGCGAAATGCTGGTCGACCTCGTTTCAAGTCATTGAATTATCAGTAAGACGCGATGCGCCGGAACGACGTTTGTCGCCGGATGTTGCCGACCTGCAACAGCCAAATCGCACGTGGCGTGCTTACATCGACATTGATCGAACGGCACAAAGGCATCCACCATGTTGCGTTCCGCGGCACTGAGTATCACGGCAGAGGGTCGAGTTCTGGGCTTCGACACCGGCGATTGGTCGATGCTGCTGGGCGGTTTTTTCCTGGCCGGGTTGCTGGCTTTGATGATCTGATGGTTCGCGCCAACCGAACCGCAAGCGAGGCGACGATGGCCCTTGATACCACCGCATCCGGCACATCGATCCTCGCGGAATTGGCGCCCGTCGCCGTCTCGGCGCACGAAATGGGGCGCCGTCTGTGCGCGGCGGTAGTGCAGCGCGTGCGTGACGCGCTCGATCCCTACCGGCCTGAGCTGCATTATATGCGCGGACCGGGCCCGCGATGGCGGCAGAAGCACGGGCTTGCCGCCCGCAGCCGGCAGGGCCGCGCGTAGGCCGCGTCATTGGCCGGATTATCGTAGCTCGCGAAGAACGAAGTAGGTGGTCGATTCGAGCGCTATCCAATCACGGGCTTCGGAATAGGTGCCGAAGCGCCCCAATTTCTCCGGGCTGCGACCGACCCACTTCGCTTCGACATACCACCCGGATCCGTCTTCAAACGGATGCGCGGCAAGGTATGGAATTTCCTTCGAATGAATTTTCGCTATTGCGACCATCTGCCCTTCCAAACGTGGCCCGCCCAGACCCGCATTTTCACGCCCCATAGCGTAGCACGATTGCGGCCGCGTCGGCGGTACCACGATATTCGAGAATATTCTTTGCCCGCACGGCTGTGTCTGCGGTTTCAGGAAACGGGTCGACGCGACCGCGGCCAAGCGCCACTACTGCGCAATGAAACTCCCGGGAATGAGGCGCCCATGGCGGCAGCAGGAACCCAGATGGACGAGCGCGATTGGGGCCTCCTGGTTCTGCTGTCGATCCTCTGGGGCGGCTCGTTCTTCTTCACCGGCGTCGCGGTCGCGGAGCTTCCTCCGCTGACCATCGTGCTGGCCCGGGTGGCGATCGCTGCCGTCCTGCTCCTGCCCGTGCTGTGGGGGAGCGGCGCGAAGCTGCCCGAAAGCCTGCCAGGCTGGGTGCCGTTCCTGGTGATGGGGCTCCTCAACAATGTCATCCCGTTCTCGCTCATCGTCTCGGGCCAGACCCTGATCGCGAGCGGGGTCGCCTCGGTGCTCAACGCCACCACGCCGCTGTTCACCGTTCTGGTGATGGCGGCCGGCGGCGACGAGCCGCTAGCGCCGGGGCGGGTCGTCGGCGTACTGGCGGGCCTCGCCGGCGTGATCATCCTGCGCGGCGAGAGCCTCGACATCGCCGGCGGGCAGACACTCGGCATGCTGCTTTGCCTGGTTGCCGCCTTGAGCTACGGATTTTCCGGCCTGTGGGGACGGCGCAGGCTCGCTGGCGTCCCGCCCCTTACCGCGGCAACCTGCCAGCTGATTTGCTCGAGCGTCGTGATGCTGGCCCTTGCGAGCGTCATCGAGCGGCCCTGGCTCCTGCCGGCGCCGAGCCTGCAGACAGGGCTCGCCCTGCTGGCGACGGCGGCGCTGTCGACCGCGCTCGCCTATGTGGTCTTCTTCCGGATCCTGGCGCGCTCGGGTGCGAGCAACGTGATGCTGGTAACGCTCCTGATCCCGCTGACCGCGATCCTGCTCGGGCACTTCCTCCTCGGCGAGCCCCTGGAGGCGCGCGAGATCATCGGGGCGCTGGTGATCGGCGGCGCGCTCTTGATCGTGGATGGAAGGGCGCTGCGATTGCCTCAGCGCGCGTAAGCGAAGCGCTGATCGTGCGCTTCAACCAAAGAGATGGATCGGTTCGCAGGGGCGGGCCTTGTGCCCGCCCGTTTCTCCGCGTACTCGGCCCAACGGGCGACCACCACCAGGGCGTTCACGCCCGTCTTCGACGGGCTATGGGTCGCCCCTACAAATACAGAGGTCGTGCAGTCCCTCCACTTCAATTGACGCGCTGCGCCCTACCCCGGCGTGTTGGCGCTCGCCGCCATGGCGGCGGTCACCTCCAGCACGAGGTGATCGTGGTGCTCGCGACCATATTCGTCCGTGACCCGCACCCTGATGCAGTGGGTGCCGGCCTCAAGGTCGGCGGGCAGGCGCGCGACCCACAGATGCGAGCACAGCTCGGCCTTGACCCACGGCTTCTTGGTGGCCTGGTTGCGCGCGAACACCTCCTTGACGAACGGGTCCGTCCGCCGCTCGCGCCCCATGCGCACCGGGGAGCGTTCGCCGATCCGGTACTCGACCTTGGTGCGCGGGCCGCCGTCGAAGACGTTGACCAGCAGATCGGTCGCGGCGGCATCGGCCTGCGCGATTGGCGAGCCGACCAGCTGGCTCATGCGGAAATCGCTCGTCTCCTTGCGGGCGCGATGCGATTCGCTGTCGAGAACGATGCGGACCTGCCGGGCGTTGGGTTCCTTGGCGGGCTGGAACCGGGTGGTGGCGCGATTGCCCTCGACGGTCAGGACATGGAAGCCGTTGGGCGTTCCATCGTGACTGTCCGCGACCGCGACGCCGCGGTGATCGTAGGGACCGCTCCACCACGAGCCCGACACCGCCGTCATCACATGGTGATGATGCGCCCGTCCCGGATCGCGATCCTCGCCGCCCAGATAGTGATGCTCGGTGGTGTGCATGTGCCCCGAAAAGCTGATGGAAGGCCGGTCGCCCAGGAGCGCCATGAGGGCGGCGCCGTCCGCCGTGTTGCTGGCCGGGTCATCCGGCTCGAGATAGGTGCGCAGCGGAATGTGCATGGCGGCCACCACCAGCCGATCCTTGGGCGTCGCCGCCAGCACATTGGCCACGAACGCGAGCTGCCGCTCGCCGAAGCGGCCCTGATAGCGGCAATTGTTGCCCGGCCGGCTCGCGCGGGCGCCGAAATAGTCGACATTGTCGAGCATCAGGAACAGCGCACCGCCATATTCGAACGCGTAGTGGCTGGGGCCGAAGGTCTGCTTGAATGTCTCGCGCGAGTATCTGCCGTCGGGCGCGTCCAGGTTCAGGTCGTGATTGCCCACGATATTGTGCCAGGGCACGCCGAGCTGCCCGATGATGCGGTTGTAGCGGCCATAGAGCGACAAATCGTCCGACATGATGTCGCCGGTGGTCAGCCCAAAGGCGGCTTGGGTGCCGATCAGCGGGTTGACCACGTCGTCGCGGATGAAATCGATCTCGGCCGGGCTGCCGGCATGCGGATCGGTGAACATGAGCACGTCGAAGCGGGTCGGCTCGTCGACCTTGCGCAGCGCGAAATCGATCGAGCACGGCAGCGGGCCGCTCGGCTCGATGCCGCGGTGCCGCAGGTTGAGATGCGCCGGCGTGCCATCGGGTTGATGAATGTAATAGAAGCGCGGCAACATGATGCCGCGCTCGACCGGCACCGCATAGCCGGTCGGCTTGATCACGAAAATGATGGTGTCGTCGTCGACCGGCAAGGCATAGCGGCCTTCCGCATCGGTCTTCACCACCTCGCGCCCGTTGGACACCAGCACGCCCGCGATCCCGCGATCGCCGCCCTGCCGCCGGCCGGCGCCGGAGCGGTCCTCGAAAACCACGCCGGTCGCGGTGAGCGCGCCATCGCGTCCGAAGGCCGGCCCCATGGAGGTCGCGGTGGCGAGCGTAATGGCGGCGCCACCGGCCCGCACCACGTCTCGGCGCGTGACCAAATAATCCTTCTCCACCGTCATGCCTCCAGATCGTGAGAGGGCTATCAACGCCAGGCACGCGGGTGGAGCGCCACAACGGCGTCGCGGAGAGCGGCGTCAAGTTCCGCGCCAAGACGACGGCCGGGGCCTGTCCCCTTCGAATCGGACGGACGTTGCCTGCGTCGTCTGACAGCGGCCCGACACTTATGCGACGGCTGGATGAATCCTGGTCGCCGACGTGCGCCGGCATGCTGGAGAGCCGCAGGTTCCGGGCGCCCGCTATTTGAGCGCGTCGGGAAATGGCGGCCGGCGCGATTGCGCTTGAAAGCGCGCCGTCCTCAGACGTAAATGCCGCGCACACAAAGGACATTGATATGGCCGAAGTTTGTACGCAGGGCGTCGATACCGGGTTCGTGGCGCTCGGCTACGCCAAGGTGGCAGTGCTGGGCGTGGTGCAAGGCATCACCGAGCTGCTGCCAATCTCCTCGACCGCGCATATGCGGATCGTCCCGGCGCTACTGGGATGGCAGGATCCGGGCTCCGCGTTCTCCGCCGCCATGCAACTCGCCGCGCTCGCCGCCGTGGTGAGCTATTTCTGGAGCGACGTGCGCCAGCTCGCCGTGGGCTCGCTTGGCGCGCTGGTGCGCCGCGACCTCGCGGACCGGCATTTTCGGCTGGCGCTGTGGATCGTGCTCGCCACCATCCCGATCGCGCTCGCCGGCCTGGCGCTCGCCGGCGTGCTCAATACCTGCAATTCGCCGCTGCGCAGCCTCAGCGTCATCGGCTGGGCCTGCATCGCCATGGCGGTGCTGCTGGCGATCGCCGAGTTGCGCGCGCGACATGTGCGCAAGCTCGCCGACGCGACGCTTGCCGACGCCATGTTGGTCGGCGTCGCCCAGATCGGCGCGCTCATCCCGGGCGTGTCGCGCTCCGGCTCCACCTTGACGGCAGCGCTGTGGCTCGGCTTCAAGCGCGACGAGGCGGCGCGCTTCTCGTTCCTGCTCGGCCTGCCCGCGATCGCGCTCGCCGGCTTGAAGGAGCTGTGGGA
>DASYFD010000024.1:0-15574 GCA_036498625.1 Xanthobacteraceae bacterium
TCGAGCGGGCTCGGGGCGGTGAGCAGCGAGCATCCGCTGGCCCTGGGTCTGGTCGCCCGCAATGGCCCCTATCAGGCCAACCATGCGACCCGGCAGGCCGATGTGCTGCTGGCCCTGGGCGTGCGGTTCGACGATCGCACCTCGAGCTCCTGGCTGCCCGGCTACTCCTTCACCATCCCGCCCACCAAGCTGATCCATGTGGACATCGATCCCGAGGAGATCGGCCGCAACTATCCGGTGGCGCTCGGCCTGATGGCGGACGTGCGCACGTTCCTGCGCCAGGTGCTGGCGGAGCTCGAAACCCGCAAGGGCATCGAGCAGGTGGCGCAGTCCAACAAGAAGTGGCTCGCCGAGATCGATGGCTATCGCCAGCAATGGAACGCCTTCATCGCGCCCGGCTTCACCGACGACAGCTCGCCGATCCATCCGCAGCGCGCCGCCGCGGTGATCGATGCGGTGCTGCCCAAGGATGCCATCGTGGTCAGCGATATCGGGGTTCATCACAACTGGCTGATCGAGTTCTGCAAGCCGACCCGTCCCGATTCGTTGATCGGCTCCATGGGCTTCGGCCCGATGGGATTCGGGGTCGCCGGCGTGCTGGGCGCCAAGGTGGCGGCGCCCGACCGGCCCTGCGTCTCGGTGTGCGGCGACGGCGCCTTCATGATGCATGCGAGCGTTTTGGCGACCGCGGTCGAATGCGATCTGCCGGTGGTGTGGGTGGTCTGGAACAATTACGCCTATGCGTCGATCCGCGGGCTGCAGCGCGGCTATCTGGGTGGCCGCGAGCTCGCGACCGACTTCCACGATCCCAAGACCGGGGCGCGCTACAACCCCGATTTCGCCGCCATGGCGCGCTCAGCCGGCGTCGAAGGCGTGCGGGTCGACCGCGCCGGTGATCTCGGCGACGCCATCAAGGCCGCGGTCGCCGCCAACCGGCCGTTCTTGATCGACGCCGATATCGGGGCCGACAAGAACCCCGGCGGGAGCGGAGTCTGGGAGCTTCCCGGCCTGGGGCAGAGCCAGCCGGCGTTCGGCGGAAGGTATCAGCCGTGACGCGCATCCCGGGCGCAGCGCAGCACTTCTTCAGTGATGCGCTGCAGACCCGGGATCGTTCCACACTCCGGCGTTTGGCGATCCCGGATCAGCAGTGCAGCGCTACGCGCCGCACTGCGTCCGGGAAAAGCATAAATGCCGCGGCCGAACACTACGTCGGCCATGGTTTGGGGGGAGCAAATGACGTCGCGGTGAACGAGATCTCCGTGATCGCTTTGAGGCTACGCGCGCCATAGCGGAACGGGACGATCAGGCGCAGCGGGGCGCCGTGTTGCGGCGGAATGGGCTCGTCGTTGAGCAGCCATGCCAATATGACCTGCGGGTGCATCAGCGTCTTCATGTCCTCATCGATGAAGTAGCCGTCCGAGCCAACCAGCCGGCCGTAATAGGCGAAGCTCTGCGCGCCCACCGCCTGGGCGAAATCGGAGAAGCGCACGCCGGTCCACTTCACGATGCCGTGGGGCGTCGGCGCGCCGCACTGCAGCAGCGTCACGTAGGAATGCCGCGGAAGCTTCTCGATGTCTCCGAAGGTCAGCGTGCCGGAGAGCCTGGCGGTGCCGCGCGCATCGAGCTTGATCTTCATCTTGCGGTAATCGAACTCGATGTCGGGCGTCTGGTTCTTCGTGCGCCACAGCACGCCCGTGATGGTGCCCGCCTCCTGCGGTGCGTATTCGACCGCCGAGCCGTCGGGCATCAGCGGCAGCTTGGACGCCTCCCGCAATTTGGTGTCGACCAGACCGTCGGGCTGCGTCGGCGCCGCTTGGGCCGCCGACTCTCCGGGCGCGAGCACTCCCAATGACAATCCTGCAAGCGCCGAGGTGGAAAGCTGCATGGCCTCACGCCGCGAGATTTTTGCTTGGTCAATCGTGTTCATCGCAACCTCCGAATCCACCCGAGATTCCCCAAGAAACTTTCGAATCAGGCTAACCCTTCCGTGCGGCCGCCGCCAGGGCATGCCGGCGCTTCCCCTCCGCGAATTTTGAGTAGGGACAGAGGTTAAAACAGCCTATCCTCGCGCGGTCCATGTTCAAGCCGGGAGCCTGACATGATCGATGGCCGCACTTTCATCAGCATCGCAGCCGCGTCCTTTTTTGCAATGGCCGCGGCCCACGATCCCGCGGCGGCTCAAAGCTGGCCGGGCCGACCGATGACCATGGTGGTTCCGTTCGCCGCCGGCGGCGGCGCCGACATCATGGGGCGGATCCTGGCGGCCCGGCTGTCGGAAATCCTGGGCCAGCAGGTGATTGTCGAGAATGCCGGCGGCGCCGGCGGCATGACCGGGGCCTATCGGGTCGCCAAGGCCACGCCCGACGGCTACCAGTTCGTGCTCGGAACCAACGGTACCCATGCGCAAAATCAGTCGCTCTACAAGAACCCGCTCTACAATGCGGCGACCGACTTCGCGCCGGTCGCTCTCATCGCCGAGCAGCCGATCGGTCTGCTGGCGCGAAAGGATTTGCCGGCGGACAATCTGCAGCAGTTCATCGCCTATGCGAAGGCGAATCAGGCCGGCATGAAATATGGCTCGGCCGGAACCGGCTCTGCGGTGCAGCTCTCCTGCGTGCTGCTCAACGCCGCCAATGGGCTCACCATCACCCATGTTCCGTATCGGGGAAGCGCGCCCGCCATGCAGGACCTGATCGCCGGCCGTATCGACTATCAATGCGCCAACGTGGCACCGGCGCTCGGCCAGATCGAGGACCATCAAGTAAAGGTTATCGCGATCCTGGGGCGGCGCCGCACCGCGCTTTTGCCTGATATGCCGACCGCCGGCGAGCAGGGCCTGACCGATTTCGACGCCGTCCTCTGGTACGGATTGTTCCTGCCCAAGGGCACGCCGCCGGCGATCGTCCAGAAGCTCAACACCGCCGTCGTCGCCACCCTGAACACGCCTGCGGTGCAGGAGCGCATGACGCAGATCGGGGCCGAGCTCGCACCGTCTGAATTCCGCTCTCCCGAATATCTCGGCAAGCTGGTCGAAAGCGAGATCGAGAAATGGGCCGGCCCGATCAAGGCGAGCGGCGTGACGGCGGATTGAGGCGGCTGCTTGGAGCGCCGGCGCTCTCCTTCTCCCCGCGCCCCATCAGGGCGAGGCCCGCGCCATGGTCTCCACCAGCGCTCCGACGTCATCGGCTTCCGCGATCGACCACAATTCGCGCGCCAGCGTCGCGGTGCCGGCGGTGCCGAGGATGCGCTCGACCAGACCGGTGAACTTGGCCTGCAACCCGGCATCATCGAGCGGCACCAGCCGTGAGCCGAGCGCCTCATTGGCCTGGCGCGTGAAGGTGCCGCGCGCCGTGGTGACGGTCACGCGTGCCGGCCGCAAACGTGGGTAGAGCCGGTCGATGTCGGGCGGCGCCGTGACATGAATCTTGCCGGCGAGCGCCGCCAGCGCAGGGTCGTGGCGCTGCTCTTCGCCAAAATGCTCGAGCGTGATGGCGCGGAATTTGAGTGCCAGCGCCATCAGGTAGGGAAAGCTCAGCTGAGCGCTGGCAAAATCATCCCATCCGGTTTCGGCGTGCTCGGCGGCGATGCGGTAGGTCGCGGCGTCGATGCGCGTGATCTCTTCGGTCGCGATGTTCTCGTCCGTGAGCAGGCCGATCAACGCCTCCACGGCCGGCTGGATGTGGCGGCAGCACGGATAGGGCTTGATGTAGCAGTCGGTGATGCGAAACGGCACAGCGGGCGGCAGCTCGATGGCGCGCGCCGGCCCGGCGCGGCCAAAGGCGAACGCCTGCATGAAGCCGTCGCGCGCCTCGACGACGTGGGGCGGCCCTTCGACACCTTGCTCGGCCAGGAGCGCCGCCTGCAGTCCCTCACGGGCGGCGTGGCCGGCGTGCAGGCGCTTGATGTCGGCGCCGCCATTGACGAAGGCGAACAGCCCGGCGGCGCTGCTCGCCGCCAGGCCCAGCGCATGGGCAAGCTGCGGCGCGGTCAGGCGGCGCAGCTTGCCGGCCGCCAAGGCGGCACCCAGGACCGCGACCGCACCGGTCGGATGAAAACCGCGCTGGCGCAGGTCAGGATGGCAGGCCGCCCCGATGCTGGTCACGGTCTCGTAGCCGGCCACCATGGCCTCGATCAGCGCCTTGCCGGAGGTTCGGCTGCCCTGCGCGAGTGCCAGCAGGGTAGGCACCACCGCGCAGCCGGGGTGCACCGAGCCCTGCCGGTACCCGTCGTCGAGCTCGATGCCGTGGGCGGCGGTGCCGCCCAGAAAGGCGGCGTCCAGAAGGTCGGCACGGCGGGCGCGTCCCGGCACCGCCACGCCGCCGGCCGGCCGCACCGCTGCCAGCATGGTCTCGGCGCGGGTGGCCACATCGCCGCCGGCGCCTGCGATCATCACTCCGACGGTGTCCATGAGATGCCGCCGGGCGTAGTGACGGACCTCATCGCCGAGCGCGTCGAATCGCAGCCCGCTCACGAACCAGACCAGCGCATCACTGGCACCAGGAACCGCGTGCAGGCCTTCGGCGAACGCCATGGAATTCTCCAATCGACACGGCCTTCTGGGTCGATGCTTGAAGCTTACACCAAAAGCTTCACCAGCGCGTCGACCGCCACCACGCCGCGCCCGGCGGGCCGCACGATCAGCGGATTGATCTCGGCCTCCAGGATGGCCCCGTCGATGGCGGCGAGCCCGGACCATGCGACGATCGCCTGAGCCAGCGCCGCGAGATCGCCGGCGGGCAGGCCGCGATAACCGGCGAGCGGGATGAGGCCGCGCACCTGCGCGATCATCTCGTGCGCGGTAGCGAGGTCGACCGGTGCCAGGCGCAGGCTGCGGTCGCGATGGATTTCGGTGAAGACGCCGCCGGCCGCCACCATGACCAGGGGCCCGACGTCGCGATCCACCCGGTAGCCGATCAGAACCTCGGCAAGGCCGGCGACCATCGGCTGGACCAGCGCCCGATCCACGGTGGTGCCGGGCCGGCGTTGCGCCACGCTCGCGCCGATCTGCGCGATGGCGGCCACCAGCCCCTCGCCATCCGGAACGCCCAGCACGACGCCGCCGATGTCGGTCTTGTGGGCGATCCCGGCCGCCAGCGCCTTGGCGGCGACCGGATAGGGGAAGGGCAGGGCCGGGGCACGGGTCACCTGAGCATCGAGCGCGATTGAGGGCGCGCGCGCGATCCCGAGGCGATCGAGGAGTGCATAGGTTGCAAGCTCATCGAGCCAGCCCCCGTCGCCCGCACGCGGCAAAGTGCGCACGGGCGCTGCGAGCACCCTCGGTGGCCGCCGCGCGAGCGCCGCCGCGATGGCGTCGGCGCAGGCCTCAGGGGTGCGGAAATTCGGCACACCGGCGCTGCTGAGCGCCGCCAGCGCCGCCGGGGCGTCCGGGACCAGGAAGGCTGCAATCGGCTTGGCGGAGCCTGCGCAGTCGATGATGGGCTTGACGGCGAGATCGGGATGGAACCGGGCCGAGGAGCCGACCACCGCCAGCACGAGATCGAATTCCGGTGCCGTTACAAGGACATCCAGCGCAGCCTTCATGCTCTCGTAGCGGGTTCCGGCGAGCGTGAGATCGATGATCCGGGCCGGTTTGACCGTGATGCCGGCTGACGCCAGACGCCCGAGCGTGGCGGCGCCCGGCGGCTCGATCCCCACCCCGCGCACCGCCAGCGGGTCCACCACCATGGTGGCGCCGCCGGCCGTGGTGGTGACCACACCGACCCGGTTCTGCCGCGCCCCGGCCGCCGCCGCCGGCACGCGGGCCAGGAGCGGCAGTCCCTCGATCAGGCCGTCCAGGGTATCGACCCGGGCGATGCCGCAATCGGCCAGGAACGCCTGCGCCACGTCGTCCTCGCCGGCGAGCGCACCGGTGTGGGAGACCGCGAGTTCGCGCGCCTCCGAGGAGCGCCCGAGCTTGTAGGCCAGGATCGGCTTGTTGCAGCGGGCGGCGGCCAGCGCGAAGGTGCACAGCGCATCGGCATGGCGCAGCGATTCGAGAAACAGCATGTAGCCCTCGATCGCCGGATCGGCGAGCGTCGCTGCGCAAATCTCGCCGAGCGAAAGATCGACCTCGTTGCCGACCGATACCAGGCCGGCAAACGCCAAGCCGCGCGCCAGCCCGCGCGACAACAGGGCGCCGATCATGCCGCCGCTGTGGGAGGCGGCGAAGACGCGGCCGGCCGGCAGCGGATGCTCGTCGAAGGCGGCGTTGGCGGTCAGCATCACGTTTGCGCGCAGGTTCACCACGCCCAGGCTCGATGGCCCGACGATGCGCAGCCCGGTGCGGTCCACGACCTCGCGCAGCCGCGCGAGGCGCGCCAGGCCCTCGGGGCCTGCCTCGCCAAAGCCGTCGGCCAGCACGGTCGCGACCTTCACGCCGAGCCGGCCGCACTCCTGTACAGCCGCGACGGCGGCCTCTGTCCCGGTCACGACATAGACGTGCTCCGGAACCTCGGGCAGCGCGGCAAGCGAGGCCCAGGCGCGTTCGCCCAGCACCGTGTCGCGCCGCTCGTTGACCGGATAGATGCGCCCCGCATAGCCGGCCTGGCGCAGAAACTTGAGCGGCCGGCCGGCAGTCTTACCGGCGTCGTTCGATTGCCCGACGATGGCCACGCAACGCGGCGCGAATAGCGCCTGCGCCAGCGGCGCCTGCGCCAGTGTGGCCTGCGCGCTCTCAACCGGCGCTGTCATTCGGCGGCGTCGGCACGGCGATTGCGCTGATCGAAACGGCGGTCGAAGACATGCTCGGCGATGCGGTTCTTGAGCATCTCGATCGAGCCGCCGGCGATCATCCAGCCGCGGGTGCGCCGCATGCAATATTCCACCAGCGATTCGCTGCTGTAGCCGAACGCGCCCATGACCTGGATGCAATCATTGGCCACCTCGAAGCCTGTTTGATTGCAGGCCGCCTTGGCGAGCGCGGTCTCATAGGCGGAGGGCAGACCACGGTCCGCATTGACGGCGGCCCGATAGAGCAGCAGCTGCGCACTTTCGAGCTTGATCGCCATGTCGGCGAACTTCCATTGCAGGCCCTGGAATTCGCACAGCGGCCGGCCGAATTGCTCGCGGGTGCCGGCATAGGCGCGGGCGGTATCGTAGGCATGGCGTCCGAGCGCGAGCGCGCGCGAGGCGTTGCCGAGGCGCTCGACATTGAAGCTCGCCATCTGCTTCTTGAAGCCACCCGGTCCGAGCAGCACGTTCTGCGCCGGCACAAGGCAATTCTCGAAATGCAGCTCGCACCACTGCTCGCCGCTCATGAAGCTCGACGGCTGGCCAATCGAGAAGCCGGGCGTGCCGCGCTCGACGATCAGCGAGCCTATGCCGCCGAGACCCGGTCCGTAGCGCACATAGATGAGAAAGATCGCCGCATCCGGGCTGAAGGTGGAGAACACCTTGGTGCCGTCGACGATGAAATTCGATCCGTCCGGCCGCGCGCTGGTGGTGAGGTCGGTCACCGCCGACCCGGCATCGGGCTCGCTCATGCCGAGGCTCAGCACCATGCGGCCGGCCAGGAGGTCGGGCAGCCAGCGCGCTTTCTGGGCCGGCATGCCGTATTCCGCGAAGGTGCGGATCGGGCCGAAATTGCCGAACTGCACTACGTCGGCGCTGCGCGGGCACACTGCCGCGACCTGCTCGATGGCGATGATGGCATCCATAAGGGTGCCGCCCTGGCCGCCATCCGATTGCGCGAGGGTGATGCCCATCAGGCCCTGCTGGCTCATCAGCTTGGCTACATCGAACGGGAAGCCGGCCTGGTGCGCGCGCGCGAGCGCATCTTTCGCGAGCTGCGCCTGCGCAAAGCGGCGCACCTGCTCGGCGAACATTTTCTGCTCGTCGGTGAGCTCGAAATTCATGCGGTCACCTTGATCTGCGTCTAGGCATCGCGGTCGTCCCGGCCGAAGAGCCGGGACCCATACTCCGCAGTCGATCGATGGGGCACGGCATAGGGGTTCCTGCTTTCGCAGGAACGACCCGGAAGATATTGTTGAAACACATCCCTCATTCCGCCTTCGCCCCCGACTTCCTCACGATCGCTGACCACTTGGTCTCCTCGCGATCGATGTCGGCTGCGTATTCGTCAGGCGTGCTGGGGAGCGGCTCGGTGCCGTCGGTGGCCATGCGCTCCTTGGTGTCGGCGGCATTGAGCGCCTCGCGCAGCGCCACATTAAGCTTGTCGATGATCGGGCGTGGGGTGCCGGCGGGCGCTACGATCCCGTAGTGCAGCACCGATTCATAGCCCGGCAGTCCCGCCTCCGCGACCGTGGGCAGATCCGGAAACACATCCGAGCGCTTGGCGCCGGTCACCGCCAGCGCCCGCACCCTGCCGTCGCGGGCGATCCCGAGTGCGGGCGGCAGCGAGCTGAAATAGATCGCCACATGCCCGCCCATCAGATCGGTGAGCGCCGGCGCGCTGCCCCGGTAGGGCACATGGGTGAGCTTGATGTCGGCCATTTGCTCGAACAGCACGGTGCCGAGATGGATGCCGCTGCCGACGCCGGCCGAGGCGTAGTTGAGCTTGCCCGGCTCGCGCTTGGCAAGCGCGATCAGTTCGCCGATCGAGCGCGCCGGCAGGTCGGGATGGACGAGCACCACCAGGGCGCCGGTCCCGATCAGTCCGACCGGGGCGAAGTCCTTGCGCGAGTCGTAGCCGACATTGTTGTAGAGCGTGGGATTGACGGCGAGCGTGCCGGTGCCCCCGATCACCAGCGTGTAGCCGTCGGGCGTGCTCCTCGCCACCTGGCGGGTGGCGTTGCTGCCGCCGGCGCCGGCCCGGTTCTCGATCACGATCTGCTGGCCGAGGGTGTGGCTCATCTTCTCGGCCACGGTGCGCGCCATGATGTCGTTGCCGCCGCCGGCCGCGTAGGGGACGACGAGCGTGATCGGCCGGGTCGGATAGTCCTGCGCATGGGCGGGGGCGATCGCGAATGCGACGGCCAGCGCTGCCAACAAGGCCCCAGCGCTGGTTCCTGCGTTCGCGAGCCTGCGTCCCACCCGCTCATTCCCGCGTAGGCGGGAATCCAGTCCCTCTGCAAAATGCGCATGCGTGCGAGGGTCAAGGCATCTTACGAAGAGAACTGGGTCCCCGCTTTCGCGGGGACGAGCGGAAGGTGATCGCGGCTCTTCGGTGCTCATGCTTCACTCGCCCTTCAGGCCGAGCGCGTTCACGACCTTCGACCAGGTGGCCTCCTCCCGGTCGATGTCGGCGGCATATTCCTCCGGCGAGCTCGGCAGCACCTCGGCGCCGTCGGTGGCAAGCCGCTGGCGCACATCGTCGGCGGTGAGCGCCTGGCGCAGCTCCTTGTTCAGCCTCTCGATGATGGCACGTGGGGTTCCGGCCGGCGCCACCAGCCCGTAGCGCAACGCTGCCTCGTAGCCCGGCAGGCCCGATTCCGCGACCGTCGGCAGCTCGGGCAGGAGGCTCGAGCGCTGCGCGCTGCTCACCGCCAGCGCTCGCAGCAGCCCGGCCTCGGCCTGCCCATGGGCGGTGGGGATCGGGGTGAACATCATCGGGATGTGGCCGCCCAAGAGATCGGTGATGGCCGGGCCGGTTCCCTTATAGGGAACATGGGTGAGCTTTACGCCCGCCATGGTGCCGAGCAGTTCTCCGGCCAGGTGTCCGACAGTGCCGATGCCGGCCGAGCCGTAATTGATCTCGCCGGGATGCGCCTTCGCGTAGGCGATCAGCTCGGCGACCGAATGGACCGGAACGCTGGGATGCACCACCAGCATGGTGGGGGCCGATCCGATGCGGCCGATGGCGGCGAAGTCCTTGCGCGGCTCGAAGCCCGCATTGGCATAGAGGCTCGGCCCGATCGCCAGCGTGCCGGTATAGCCGAGCAGGAGCGTGTAGCCGTCGGGGGCGCTCTTGGCCACAAACCGCGCCCCGATGGTGCCGCCGGCGCCACCGCGGTTCTCCACCACGACCGACTGGCCGAGCGTCTCGCTCATCTTCTCGGCGACGATGCGCGCCACCAACGAGACGCTGCCGCCCGGCGGGAACGGCGAGACCAGCACGATCGGTCGGGTCGGATAGGCTTGGGCGGATGCCGCCAGGGGGGCGGCGAATGCCAGCAGGACGGCCAGGCAGGGAGCTTTCCACTTGCGCATCTGCGCGCCCTCGATTCGTTTATGCATGGAACGAGATTGTTCTTTTGCGGATCTGCACCATCATCGCCCATGGTGAAGTCGCGGAGCGCCCATGCTACCTTTCTTCCGCGGGCAAGGTAAGGGACGCGGGCCGGCGGGCGATCGGCGTGATCAATCGCCGCACTTGCCGGGCCCGCGCTTCGGAAGCCGGCTTTTCGACGCTCGCGAAGAGGGATGACGAGATTGGATCTCGACCCGCTTTTCCTGTCGCGCATTCAATTTGCCTGGGTCATCGGCTGGCATATCCTTCTGCCCGCTTTCACGGTCGGGCTTGCTTCCTTCATTGCCTTTCTGGAAGGCGGCTACGCCCTGACGAGGCGTCCCGTCTTTCTCGAGCTCTCGCAATTCTGGCTGCGCATCTTCGCAATCTCCTTCGGCATGGGGGTGGTGACCGGCATCGTCATGCCGTTCCAGTTCGGCACCAATTGGAGCCGCTTTGCCGACGACGCCGGCAATGTGATCTCGCCGCTGCTGGCCTATGAGGGTTTGACCGCGTTCTTCCTCGAGGCGACCTTCCTCGGGGTGCTTTTGTTCGGCCGCAAGCTGGTGCCGCCGGCCATGCATTTCGTCGCTGCGGTGCTGGTGGCGGTGGGCACGCTGTCCTCCTCGTTCTGGATACTCGCCACCAACAGCTGGATGCAGACGCCGGTCGGGCACGAGATCCTCGATGGCCGGTTCTTTCCGCAGGATTGGTGGGAGATCATCTTCAATCCATCGTTCCCCTACCGCTTGGCCCATACGGTCAGCGCCTTCTTCGTGACCACCGCCTTTGTGGTGCTGGGCGTCGGCGCCTACACGGTGCGGCGGGGCCAATTTGTTCCGCAAGGCGGCATGATGCTGCGCCTCGCCTTGTGGTTTCTCGCGATCTTCGTGCCCGCCCAGATCGTGCTCGGGGATTTGCACGGCCTCAATACGCTCGCGTATCAGCCGGCCAAGCTCGCCGCCATCGAGGGTCTGTGGGACGGCGGCCATGGAGTTCCGGCCTCCATCATCGGCTGGCCGGACGAAATGGCGGAACGCAATATCGGCGAGATCGCGATCCCGCGGCTGGGCAGCCTCTATCTAACCCACTCCTGGGACGGCGCGGTCCAGGGCCTCAAGGACTTTCCGGCCGATCAGCGCCCGCCGGTCGCGATCATCTATTTCACGTTCCGGATCATGGTGGGGATCGGGCTCCTGATGCTGACGGTGGTGGCGGCCGGCCTGGTGCTCTTGGCGCGCGGCTCGCTCGATCGGACCGGCTGGTATTTGCGGCTGTGCCAGCTCACCAGCTGCCTTGGATTCATCGCCGTCATCGCCGGCTGGACCACCACCGAGGTCGGCCGTCAGCCCTGGACGGTCTACGGCTTGCTGCGCACCGCGGACTCGGTGTCGCCGTCGCTCTCCGGTTCCGATGTGATGCTGTCGCTTCTGCTGTATGTGGCGGTCTATCTGGTGATCTATCCGGTGGGCCTGTTTGCCATGCTGCGGATCGTCTGGCGCGGCCCGGTCGCGGCGGAGCCGGAACCTGTTGCGGGCGGCCTGTCCATGGCGCCGATCGCGGCCCTGGCACCGGGGGCGACCGCCCGAGAGGCGACACCGCCGGAGGCGACAACGCCGGAGGCGACACGATGATGCCGATCCTCAGCCTGGTCCCGGTATGGACCGCGATCCTCGCGTTGGCGGTCTTTTTCTACGTCGCTCTCGACGGGTTCGATCTCGGCGTCGGCATGCTCTACAATTTTGCGCCCGATCGCCGCGCCCGCGACCTTGTAATGAACTCGATTGCGCCGATCTGGGACGGCAACGAGACCTGGCTGGTGCTCGGAAGCCTCGGCCTTTTGGCGGCATTTCCGCTCGCCTTTGCCATCATCATCCCGGCGGTCTACTTTCCGATCCTGCTGATGCTGCTCGCCCTGATCTTTCGCGGGCTCGCCTTCGAGTTTCGCTATCGGGATGCCGAGCACCGCACCTTCTGGGATCATGGCTTCGCTTACGGCTCCGCGCTTGCGGCCTTTGCACAAGGCGTGGTTCTGGGCGCCTTCATCCAGGGCTTCCATGTCGAAGGCCGGCATTTCGTCGGTAGCTCGTTTGATTGCTTCACGCTGTTCTCGGCGTTTACCGGCGTTTCATTGATGTTCGGCTATGCGCTGCTCGGCGCCGGCTGGCTGGTGATCAAGACCGACGGCGTCCTGCAGGACTGGGCGCGCGCGCTCGGCCGGCGCTGCCTGCTCGGCACCGCGCTCGCCATCGCGGCGGTGAGCCTGTGGACGCCGTTCATCGACGCCCATATCGCGGCGCGCTGGTTCTCCTGGCCGAACTTCGCGATGCTTGCCCCGGTGCCGCTCATCACCGCCGGCCTGATCGGCTACGTGTGGTGGGCGCTCGACCACGGCTCCGACTATGGGCCCTTCCTGGGCGCGCTCGGCCTGTTCGTGATGTCCTATGCGGGGATCGCCATCAGCCTGTGGCCGATGATCGTGCCCGGACACTATACGCTCACCCAGGCCGCGGCCTCGGAAAGCACCCAGGCTTTCCTGCTGGTCGGCACCCTTTTTCTCCTGCCGGTGATCCTGTTCTATACCGGCTGGTCGTACTGGGTGTTTCGCGGCAAGGTGCGGGCCGACAGCGGCTATCACTGATCCTGGAGGACCGGATGCGTGGGATTTGCACGGCATTTTTCATGGGGTGTGCGATCGTGTGGTCCGCCGGCATGGCGGCTGCGGCCGAGCTGCGCGTGCTCAGCGTCGGCTCGGTGCAGATCGCCGCCAAGGCGCTGGCGGCAGACTTCACCAAGGCGACCGGCAATCCGGTGCTGCTCACCATCGTGGCGCCTTCCGAGATCGGCCAAAAGCTCGCCGGCGCCAGCTACGATATGGTGATCTGCTCGGTCCCCGCCGTGGAGGCGCTGGACCAGGCCGGCGCGCTGCAATCAGGCTCGCGCTCGCCGCTCTCGCGCGTCGGCATCGGGGTCATGGTGCGCGAGGGCGCCCCGCTGCCCGACGTGTCGACCCCCGAGGCGTTCAAGAAAACCCTGCTGGGGGCGCGCTCCATCGTCCATGGGGATCCGGCGACGCCCAATCAAAGCGGCGTGGTCACCATGAGGATTCTGGCCAACGCCGGCGTTCTCGATGCCATCAAGGGCAAGGCGCGCGCCGCCAGCCTCGCCGACGGCTTCGCCATGGTGGCCAAGGGCGAGGTGGAGCTGGCGCTGTTCAACCTGGTGGAGCTGCCGCCGGGCGTGCGGCTGGTCGGACCGGTGCCGGCGCCGCTGCAGGACTACACCTCCTACGAGACCGCGGTGCTGGCCAAGGGCGCGGCGCCGGAGGCGGCGCAAGCCTTCATCAAGCAGATGACGAGCGCGCCCGCGCGCAAGATTTGGGAGGCATCCTCGTTGGAGGCTTATCCGTATCGGTGAGGCCTCAATCGTATTTGATGTCGAGATCCGCCAGGACCTTCGACCAGCGGTTGGCTTCCTTGCGGATGAAGGCCTCGAATTCCTCCGGCGTGCTGCTCACCGCGAAGTTGCCGGATTGATCAAACTTCTGCCGCACGCCCGGATCGGCCAGGATCCGCACCACCTCGCGATTGATCTTGTCGATGATGGGTTTGGGCGTGCCCTTGGGCGCCACCAGCCCGAGCCAGACCGACACATCGTCCAGATCGGGCAGATCGGCGGCGGCCGCGAGCGTAGGAAGCTCGGGGTAAGGGGTGCGACGGCTGTCGAGCTTGGCCAGCGCGCGGATCTGGCCGCTCTCGATCATCGGTCCCACCACCACGGTGGCGGCATAGATGAGATCGACGCTGCCGGTCAGCAGGCCTTGCACGGTCTCGGCGGTTCCCTTGAACGGTACATGCAGGATGCCGAGCCCGGCAGCTTTATGGAACAGGGCGCCCATGAGCTGCGCCGTGATGGTGCCGGAGCCGTAATTGAGCTTGCCGGGTGATGCCTTGGCGCGCGCGATCAGCTCCTTCACGCTCCTGGGCCCGGTCGCGGATGGCACCGCCAGCAGCGACATGGATTTGACGGTCGGGGTGATCGGCACGAAATCGGCCAGCGGGTCGTAGGGGAGCGTGCGATACAAATATTGGTTCATGGTCAGCGTCGAATCGATGACCATGAGCAGCGTGTAGCCGTCGGGCGCCGCCCGCGCCGCCACCTGGGCGCCGATGATGGTATTGGCGCCGGGCCGGTTGTCGACCACCACGGGGGCTCCCCAATCCTCGCTCATCTTCTGTCCGATGAGCCGGGCCGCGATATCGGCCGGCCCGCCCGCCGGAAACGGCACCACGATGTGGATCACCCGGTTGGGAAAGGTCGCGGCGCCCCCCGGCTCCTGCGCGGCGGCGGGGGCGATCCCGAGCGCGCCGAGAACCGCCAGAGCGGTGGCGAACGCAGCACGAGCCATGGTGGGCCTCCCCCGCCTGAGCTTGGGCCGATGTTGCGGCCCCTTGGGTTCCCCTGGCAATAGGAATTCCTGCGTCAGGGCCCCTTCCTGCCATGCGTCATCTTGACGAATTGCGACGATGCATGCGGTTTGGCGGATCCCCGCGCCACGGCGCCAGCCGGCCTCGAGCCCAAATACGCAAAAGCCAGCGATGGACCGCTTTCTCGAGAAGAAATCGGTTCGGACGCCGCTTTTCTGCCGGGTCACTGCAGGAAACGATAGTGTTGCGGGAATTGCGTTGCTGAAGTTGCAGCCCGGCCGGGAGGTTGCGGCTCGATTTGGACACGCCGTTCTTGGGCAACCCCGGCACCATGTTCATTTTTATACAGACTTGGTGCCCCAAGAAGCGCATAGTGCCAGCAAGTGGGCGCAATTCTGCGCGGCCACGTCTTCAATTCAATCGACCGACCGGAACCCATCCGGGTCTCCGCCGCCCTCGCTCCGAACGATGTCGGGCGAAAGGAAACATCATGGAATTGCCCTCAGTCCTGCAAGGCGAATCGATCTCGCGACTCTTGCAAGGAGCGATCGCCGGCTTTCTTGCGACTGTGGTCATCGGCTTCAATTGGGGCGGGTGGATGCTGGAAGGCACGGCCAGGCAGATGGCCGAGAAAAGCGCCAACAGCGCCGTCGTGACCGTTCTGGCCCCAATGTGCGCCGACAGGTTCCGGGCGGCCTCGGATTCCACCCTGAACATGGCCGAGCTGAAAAAGGTCAGCTCCTGGATGCAGGATTCCTACATCGAGAAGGGCGGCTGGGCGACCTTCTCGGGCGAGGCTGCGCCCGAGCGTGGCGTAGCCCAGGCCTGCGCGAACCTGCTCACCGCCCTGAAATAAGCTTTGCTGTCGAAGACCCGATGGGCTGCTCCTGGGCGATGGCAAGGAGCGGCCCGCTCCTGCTGTTGCGTTCAAACCACGCGAATTGAGAGTCATTAGATGCACGGACGAAATTCTACCGCCGCGGCGATGCCCGATGCCCGCGGCTTGACGCAGCTTCTCGCC
>DASYFD010000025.1:0-2461 GCA_036498625.1 Xanthobacteraceae bacterium
GAAATCGCAGCCTTCGTCGGCCTGCCCGATATGGGCGGAGAACATGGCCCCATAGCCGCGAAGGTAGCGTGGCGCAGGCTGTTTCCACGCCGCGCGGCGGCGGTTGAGTTCCTCCTCCGCGACGTGCAGGTGGATGCGCCGCGCCGGCACGTCGACCTCGATCACGTCGCCGGTCTCAACGAACGCCAATGGCCCGCCTACGAAGCTCTCCGGCGCCACATGCAGGATGCAGGCGCCGTAGCTCGTCCCGCTCATGCGCCCGTCCGAGATGCGCACCATGTCGCGCACGCCCGCTTGCACCAGCTTTTTCGGGATCGGGAGCATGCCCCATTCCGGCATGCCGGGACCGCCCTTGGGGCCGGCATTCTTGAGCACGATGACATGGTCGGGCGTGGCGGCGAGGTCGTCGCGTTCGATCTCGCGCGCCATATGGTTGTAGTCCTCGAAGGCAAGCGCGGGCCCGCGATGCTTGAGGAAGCGTTGATCCGCCGCCGCCGGCTTCATCACGCAGCCGCGTGGTGCAAGGTTGCCGGTAAGGACGGCGGTTGCGCCTTCCGCGTAGATCGGGTCATCGAGCGGATGGATGACGTCGCGCAAATAGACTTCCGCGCCGGCGATATTTTCGGCAACTGTCTTGCCCGTCACCGTCATCGAGGAGAGATCGAGCCGGTCCTTTAGTTCGAGCATCAGCGCGCGCAGGCCGCCGGCGTAGAAGAAATCCTCCATCAGGTATTTCCCCGAGGGCCGGACATTGGCGAGCACCGGGATCTCGCGCGAAATCTGGTCGAAACGCTGCATGTCGAGCACAACTCCGGCGCGGCGCGCCATCGCGATCACGTGGATGATCGCGTTGGTCGAGCCGCCCATCGCCATGTGGACCTTGATGGCGTTGTCGAAGGCGGCGGGGCTGAGAATACGCTCGAGAGTGAGATCCTCCCACACCATCTCGACGATGCGGCGGCCGGCGGCGGCGCACATGCGCGGATGGCTCGAATCGGCCGCCGGGATCGAGGACGCGCCCGGCAGCGTCAGGCCGAGCGCTTCGGCGATCGCCATCATGGTCGCGGCCGTGCCCATGACCATGCAGGTGCCGAACGAGCGGGCAATGCCGCTTTCCATCTCGTTCCATTGCGCTTCGGTGATGCGACCCGCGCGCTTCTCGGTCCAATATTTCCAGACGTCGGAGCCCGAGCCCAGGTATTCGCCGCGCCAATTGCCCCGCAGCATCGGGCCCGCCGGCACGTAGATCGCCGGTATGCCCATGCTGATGGCGCCCATGACCAATCCCGGCGTGGTCTTGTCGCAACCGCCCAGCAACACCGCGCCGTCGATCGGGTGGCTGCGCAGAAGCTCTTCCGCCTCCATCGCCAGAAAATTGCGGTAGAGCATAGTCGAAGGCTTGACGAACGGCTCCGCCAACGACATCGCCGGCAGCTCGATCGGAAAGCCTCCGGCCTGCAGCACGCCGCGCTTGACGTCCTCCGCCCGCGCGCGCAAGTGCGCGTGACAGGCGTTGATCTCGCTCCAGGTGTTGATGATGCCGATGACCGGTCTGCCCGCCCAGTCGGCGGCATCATAACCGAACTGGCGCAGCCGCGAGCGGTGCCCGAACGAGCGCAGATCGTTGACGCCGAGCCAGCGATGGCTGCGCAAATCTTCGGGAAGCTTACGATTCATCGACGCGGGCTCGGGGGATACGCTTCGCCTATTCCAGGCTCACCCCGCCTTCCTTGATCACCTTGGCCCATTTGTCGGTTTCGGCAGCGACGAGCTTTCCGAAGTCGGCGGGACTGCCCGGGATCAATATGCCGCCGAGCTCCGCGAGGCGAGCCTTGACCTTCGGGTCGGCCAAACCGGCGTTGATCTCCTTGTTGAGCTTGTCGATGATTTCGGGCGGGGTGTCCTTTGGCGCGCTCATCCCGTAAAAGGCACTGGCCTCGTAACCCGGCACCGTCTCGGCCACCGTCGGAACATCGGGCAGCGCGTCCGACCGCGTCGCCGTCGTCACCGCGAGTGCGCGCAGCTTGCCGGCCCGAATGTGCGGCAGCGACGGCGGCATGTTGTCGAAAATCACCTGCACCGTGCCGGCGATCAGGTCGGTGAGCGCCGGCGCCGAGCCCTTGTAGGGAATATTGGTCAGCTCGACGCCGGTCATCATCTTGAACAGCTCGCCCGAAAGATGGACCGAGGTGCCGTTGCCCGAGGTCGCCCAATTGATCTTGCCCGGATTGGCCTTGGCATAGGCGATGAACTCGGCCACCGTTTTGGCCGGCACCGACGGATTGACTTCCATCACGTTCGGCACCCGCATGATGCCGGCAACCGGCGCGGTATCGCCGATGAAATTGAAGGGCAGCTTGGGATAGAGCGTCGTGTTGATCGCATTCGCCGGATTGACCAGCAGCAGCGTGTAACCGTCCGGCGGCGAATGAATTGCCGCTTCGGTGCCGATATTGTTGCC
>DASYFD010000026.1:0-14271 GCA_036498625.1 Xanthobacteraceae bacterium
ATGTTCGACGGCTCCTCGATCGCCGGCTGGAAGGCGATCAATGAATCCGACATGTGCCTGATGCCCGATCCGTCGAGCGCGACGATCGATCCGTTCTTCGCCGAGACCACCATGGTGCTGGTCTGCGACGTGCTCGAACCCACCACCGGCGAGCCCTACAACCGCGACCCTCGCGGCATCGCCAAAAAGGCCGAGGCCATGGTCAAGTCGATGGGGATCGGCGACACGATCTTCTTCGGCCCCGAGGCCGAGTTCTTCGTGTTCGACGACGTCAAGTACAAGGCCGATCCATACAACACCGGCTTCAAGCTCGACTCCACGGAATTCCCGTCCAACTCCGACACGGACTACGAAGGCGGCAATCTCGGCCACCACGTCGGCACCAAGAAGGGTTATTTCCCGGTGCCGCCGCAGGATTCCGTGCAGGACATGCGCTCCGAGATGCTCGGCGCCATGGCCAAGATGGGGTGCGTGGTGGAGAAGCACCATCACGAGGTGGCCTCCGCCCAGCACGAGCTTGGGCTGAAGTTCTCGCCGTTGACCGTGATGGCGGACCGGATGCAGATCTACAAATACTGCATCCAGATGGTCGCCAACATCTACGGCAAGACCGCGACCTTCATGCCCAAGCCGATCTATGGCGACAATGGCTCCGGCATGCATTGCCACCAGTCGATCTGGAAGGATGGCAAGCCGGTCTTCGCCGGCAACAAATACGCGGATCTGTCCGAGACCTGCCTGAGCTACATCGCCGGCATCATCAAGCATGCCAAGGCGATCAACGCCTTCACCAACCCGACCACCAATTCCTACAAGCGGCTGGTGCCGGGTTTCGAGGCCCCAGTGCTGCTGGCCTATTCGGCCCGCAACCGTTCGGCTTCGTGCCGCATTCCCTACACCACCAATCCGAAGGCCAAGCGCGTCGAGGTGCGTTTCCCCGACCCGCTTGCCAATCCCTATCTGGCGTTCTCCGCCATGCTGATGGCGGGCGTCGACGGCATCAAGAATAAGCTCGATCCAGGCGCGGCGATCGACAAGGATCTCTACGACCTGCCGCCGGCCGAGCTCAAGCAGATCCCGACCGTGTGCGGCTCGCTCCGGCAGGCGCTGGAGGAGCTCGACAAGGATCGCGGCTTCCTCAAGGCGGGCGGCGTGTTCGACGACGACTTCATCGATTCCTATATCGAGCTGAAGATGGGCGAGATCATTCGTTTCGAGCACACCCCGCATCCGGTGGAATTCGAGATGTATTATTCGGCGTGAGTCTCCTCCCACATCGCGATCGCGATGCACCTTCCAGGGGCGCCCCAGCGGCGCCCCTTTTTTCGGTCGTTACTTTTCCGAAAGGCCGGAGCCGCGAATCCGGGAACCGCGTTACGGCTTGACCGCGGGCTGCAGGTTGGTGTCCGCCACGGTGGCATCGAGCGGGGCGGCGCCGCGCCAGGGATGGTCGGTGATGTCGAAGACCACCCGATCAGGACCATGAAACTTGGTCTCATAGAACGATTTCACGTCAGGCGGGCGGCGGGCGAAACATTCCGCGCCCAGCTTCTCAAGCTTCTCGATATAAGGCTCGACGTCGTCGACCAGCACGCCGAAATGATGAATGCCGCGAAACTCCAGGCCATGCCCCTGGTCCCAGCCGAAGTGAAGGATGGCGAGGCTGATGGTGCCGTCGCTCAAGAAGACGCCGTACGACTTGCCTTCGCCCCGCGGCTCGGTACGGCGGACCTCGACGAAATCGAAGGCCTGCTTGTAGAACTCGGCGGTGGCATACGGATCTTCCGCGGCGAGGGCGATGTGTCGAAGCTTTGCCATTGCGATTTCCTGTTTCTGGGCGTGCGCCATCGTGCGGCCTCGTCGAAGGAGCGCGGACGCAACGTCTTGTTGCGGTAGAATCTGGCGGCTTACTTTTTCATCGTCTCGCGAAATTTGGTCCAAGCCGCGATGCCGGCGAGCCCCGCCTTCTCGTCGACCCCTTCAGGCAACCCGGCGACGCCGACCGCTCCGAAGAACTGACCTTCGAGCCCCAGCGGCACGCCCCCGCCGACCAGATAAACCTTGCCGGGATACATGTTCATGATGCCGAAATAGCGGTCCGGACGGGTCTTGGCGATGTCCGCTAGGGTTTGCGTGGTCTGCCGGAAGATTGCCGACGCGTAGGCCTTGCCCTCGGCAAAGTGGACGTTTTGGACGCCGGCGCCGTCCATGCGGGCCGACGACACCATGTTGGCGGCTTGGTCGAGCACGACAACGGACATGCGCAGATTGGCGTCGCGGGCGAACGCGATGGCGCCTTCGATGATCGCGCGCGCCTCCGCCAGCGTAATCTGCGCCGGCGTCAACGGCGCCGGCGTGGGCGCCTGCGCAAAGCTTGTGGCTCCGAGCGTGAGCAACGAGAGGCTGGCGATCACCAGTGCTCGCAATGATGAATGCAAGGATTTCATCCTATCCTCCCGTGGATTTTGAGGTTTTGATTGTGGGCGAACCTAGCAAACGCGTTGCACTGCAACAAGCGTCGGGGAGGCCCTGGCGGATGACGCGATCAAATCAAAATATCAGGACCAGAGCGACCAGCACGGCGATCGCTGCGCCCGCGTAGGCCATGGAGCGGCGCCGTCGCTTGGGCCCATAGACGCCGGCATCGAGCCTGGATCTGATCACCGCGGCCTCGAACTCGGCGGACGAGCCGAAACTGCAGGCCAATGCAAGACCGGCACGCTCGGCATTGCTCTTAAGCGCCAGCATGTCGGCACTGAGCCGAGATGGGATCCACGGACGCCACATACCCTATTCTACCGCCGCATCGGTAAATGACCGGTTTCGTTGCGGGCGGCTGATTCACGCCACCCCGGCATCAGCCCCGGAGCGCGCTGCCGGCCGCCATGGTCTCCATCGGCTCGGTCCGTATGTTTCCCCGGACCACGGTGGCCTGATGACCGGCCCGATCCCCCGGAACAACTTGCCTTGTCGTGGCGAACAGGACCGGCATCTCCTCGTCCTGCTTCGCCTCGACCCGATTGCGTCCGTTCGCCTTGGCTCGATAAAGCGCCGCATCGGCGGCCGCCAGGAGCGCGACGATGTCGGTTCCGGGCTCACCGCAGGCCGCCCCGATGCTCACGGTCGCATTGAGGTCGCAGCCCGCGACCGTGACGCCGGCGCTTTCGAATGCCCGACGGACCCGCTCGGCCACCACCCGGGCGTCGGCAAGGTTTCCGGGCAGTAACGCCACGAACTCTTCGCCGCCGAACCGGCCCACGATATCGGAAGCGCGCATGCTGATGCTTGCCGTGACGGCAAACAGGTGCAACGCCTTGTCTCCGATCGCATGGCCGAACTGGTCATTGATCGACTTGAAGTGATCGAGATCGAACATGAGGGCGCTCACCGCTTCGCCCTTCTGGGCCTGTTTCGTGATCAGCCCTTGCGCTGCCAGCAGCACTCCGCGCCGGTTGAGCAGCCCGGTCAATTCGTCGGTCACCGCGGCGTCCTTGTGGATGCGCATTGTGCGCTCGGTCGCGAGCACCAGAACGATGAAGGCCGTGCCGACCGCGTAGAGCATGGTCTCCAGCACGAACAGCGCAACCCATCCGCTCGACAGCGTAACGATGCCGCGGTCCGCCGGCAGCAGGCTCGCCAACGGGATCGGGAACAGGAAGACCGCACCGTGCAGCATCGGGACGAGAATGGCCGGCCAGCGCCGGCGCAAGGTCTTGCGGCGTTCACGCCAGAGTTCGGCCGCGGTCGCGAATGTGTAGCCTGCCACGATGACCGAGCTCAGAACGACGCGGGCCGCCGGCCATTGGGCGAAGTCGGCGAAGGCGCAGGCGAAGAGCCAGGTCGCCGCGCCGCCGATCAGCGCGCTCACCAGCACCGGCCGGCCGTGAAAAACCCGCGCCGCATTCCACATGGTCCCGCAGGCAATGAACAGGAATGCATTGGCGATCCCGGTCGGCATCGGCGGGGATATCGGTCCTTCGAAGCTCCATGCGGCAACCGAGAATCCGCCGATCAGATAGGCGGCGCCCCACCATGCCAGGGCGCGGATGCGGTTTTTCGCCCAGGCAAACAGTAGCAGCAGCCCGAGCAGGCCGGTGACGCAAGTCGCCACCACGAAAAGCGTTGTCACATCCAAGGCGATCGGCATGGTCGCGGCGGGTACAAGCATGGCTCATTTGCCTGCAGGCTTGGTTGACCTGCCACCCAAATACCATTGGTTCCGGTCCCTACGTAGAAACACTGGTTGCAAGCTTTGCGGGCGGTTAGGCGGATGTCGCGGCTTTTCGGCGAAAGATGATTAAATTTGCAAGCGAACCCGCGGCATCGTGCAAGTGCGGCACCGAAATCAGGGCGTGCAGCCTCAGGTCGCCGGCTCTTTCCGGCAGCCGGATGAACAAATCCTCGATCGGAATCTTCCTCGCAATGAAGTGCTGCTCGTGCATGTATTGGACCAGCGCCTCCAGGGTCGGGCGATTGGCCTCGATTCCGTAAGGCCAGGCATCGCCGTCGAAAACCGCGTCGATCTCCTCGACCTCGGCCATGAGCCACGGCAGCATGTAGCCGAGCGAGCCCGCATAGCGCATGCGGGCGAGCGCCCGCCGCTTGGATTCGATGAAGGCCTTGTAGAAGCTGGTGGCGATCCAGCGGTGGCGCTCGTAGAGCTCGCGACGAAGCGCGATGAGATGCATGATCGGAAAAATCTTGGTCGTCTGGTAAAGCTTTCGCTCGAGCGCCCGGTAGTCGGGAAACAAGCGAGCGACATCGGGATGCTGCCCGAACTCTGCCGGCTTGCGCGATCCGATCAGCGCATCGATTGCGCCGCGCGCCAGCAAGTCGCCCAGTGGCTGGCCGGTATGGTTCTGCTCGATTTGGACGGGAGCCAATAGGGGCGGAGCATGCGGGCTGCCATGGGCGCCGGCCTTCTCGACCGCACCCTCGACCCATCGAATGGCGGAAAGATCGACCCCGAACTGATGTTGCAGGTGGCCGCGCGCCCAGATGGCGGCGGTCTGGGTGTAGAGCGGCAGCCCGACCCGGCGTCCCTCGAGGTCTTTCGGGGTGCGGATCCCCGAGCGCGCGTTCACGAAAATGTAGCCGTGCCGGAACACCCGCGACGGAAAGACCGGAAGAGCAACGAACGGGCAATCGCCGGCGCCATGCAGGCTGGTGTATTCGGAGGCCGACAACTCGGCGACATCGAATTCACGGCCCCCCACCATGCGGTCGAAGACGTCGCGGCCGGATTTGAGGGTGATGCAGTTGAGCGCGACGCCTTCGACCGCGACATCGCCGTCGCGGATGGCCTCGAGGCGGTCGTACCGGCAGCTCGCGAAGGTCAGTGGAAGAAGCGACACGGGCGGCGGCGGCTCAGTGGTGCGGGTCGATCATCGCCTCGGCTGGCCGCGCGCGATCACCCTGTGGGGAGCATGCTGCCCGCAAAGACGGTCTTTGCAAAGAGGCGCGGCGGCCGCGAACGGCCGCACGCCACGACAACAGGCGTTGTGCCGATCAGCGCTTGGAGAACTGGAACGAACGGCGCGCTTTGGCCTTGCCGTATTTCTTGCGCTCGACCACGCGCGAATCGCGCGTCAGGAAGCCGCCGTGCTTGAGGGCACCGCGCAGATCGGGCTCGTAGCCCATCAAGGCCTTGGAAAGGCCGTGCCGCACCGCACCGGCCTGGCCGGACAAGCCGCCGCCCGAAACGGTGCAGACGACATCGAATTGATCCTGCCGATTGCTCGCCACCAGCGGCTGCTGGATCAGCATGCGCAGCACCGGCCGGGCGAAATAGGTCTCCACCGGCCGCGTATTGATCTCGATCTTGCCGGTACCGGGCTTGACCCACACCCGCGCGACCGCGTTCTTGCGCTTGCCGGTCGCATAGGAACGGCCTTGCTTGTCGAGCTTCTGGACGTATTTGGGCGCCGTCTCGGCGGTCGCCGCCGGCTTGAGGGCGGCAAGTTGATCCAGCGACTGCATGGTTTCGGCCATGGTCACGCGCCTCTCGTGTTTTTGCGACTCATCGCGGCGATATCGAGCGGCTCGGGGTTTTGCGCCGCATGAGGATGGTCCGGGCCGGCATAGACCCGCAGATTGCCGAGCTGGCGCCGGCCGAGCGGCCCATGGGGCAACATGCGCTCGACAGCCTTCTCCAGAATGCGCTCCGGGAACTTGCCTTCGAAGATCGACTTCGCGGTGCGTTCCTTGATGCCGCCGATGTGGCCGGTGTGGCGGTAGTAGATTTTCTTCTCGCGCTTCTTGCCCGTGAAGATGACCTTCTCGGCATTGATGATGATGATATTGTCACCGCAATCGACGTGCGGCGTGAAAATGGGCAAATGCTTCCCGCGCAACCGTCGAGCCACGATGGTGGCGAGTCGACCGACCACCAGACCTTTGGCGTCGATCATGACCCATTTCTTCTCGATCTCGGCGGGCTTGGCCGAAAAGGTGCTCATGGCGAATATATCCGGCAAAACGAACGGGCGCGGTTGCGCCCAGTTGCGGCCTCATACACCAAGCCTCCTGGACGGTCAACGATCTATTGAATTTAAAATGATGGAATTACAATATGTTGCGTTGACGGTATTTAATTACCAGTAACGCCCCCGCCCTTCAGGCGGGCGGGCTGATCGCGCCGGGCGTAATTGGTTCAGGCAGCCGGAACATGCTCTAAGGTCAAGGCAGCAAAGCGCTTCTCGCCCCCGTCCCTTCTGTTTCGAGCCGGGCGTTATACATTCACCGCAGCGGCAGCCGGCCAATCCATGGATCATGATCAGTATCCCGACAGCTATATCCGCGGGATCCTCAACACCGTAAAGACGATTGCCATGGTCGGCATCTCGCCCAAGGATGTCCGGCCAAGCTATTTCGCTTTCAAATACTTGCTCGAACGCGGCTATCGGATGATCCCGGTCAATCCGGGGCAAGCCGGTGGGGATCTCCTGGGCCAGCCGGTCTATGCCAAGCTCGCCGACATTCCCGAGCCGGTCGACATGGTGGATGTGTTTCGCGCCCCCCAATACGCGCTGGCGGTGGTCGAGGAAGCGCTCGCCCTCAAGCCCCGGCCGCAGGTGATCTGGATGCAGCTCGGAATCCGCAGTGAGGAGGCCGCGCGTCTGGCCGAGGCCAATGGCCTCAAAGTGGTGATGGACCGCTGCCCAAAGATCGAATTCGGCCGGCTGTCCTCGGAAATAGGCTGGATGGGGGTGAACACCCGCGTGCTCAGCGCAAAGCGCGCGAAGCTCTCCGGCCGCGGCATCCAGCGCATGTCGCTCGATCGCGTCACCATGGCGGGCGGCGCCACTGGCGCGGCAGCAAAGTCGTCCCGCGAGGACGATGGTGGACAATAAGGCGCCCCGATATTCACAGCCGGAAATCGGACTCCGCAATTGTGGCGGGTGATGCTGCATAAGCGTTGAAAGGTTGTGGGGGTCGTGCGGTTGCCGGCGTCTAATTTCTGGCAATCGGGCTCCGGCTGCGTCATGATGATCCGGTCAAGGGGGACCGGCCGACGCCATGCGGCGGCGCAAATCAAGCGGGGGGTCATGAATAAGCAAATCGCGCTCGCAACAGTTCTCGCTCTCAGCGCGGGAACGGTTGCGCTTGCAGAGACGGCGGAGGAGCAGCAGGCCTGCACCAACGACGCTTTCGCGCTCTGCCAGAACTATATTCCGGATCGCAACCGGGTGTTCACCTGCCTGGTGGAGAACCGGAATCAGCTGTCGGTGCCGTGCCACAGCGTGATGCTTCAGTATCTTCCGCCGGAGCCCGTGGTGGCGCTGAAGAGGCCGGCGGCAGCCGCCCCCAGTGCCAAGAGCGCCAAGAGCGCAAAGGGCAAAGGTCCGCTCAGTCTGGCGCCCCAATAAGGGGTACAATTCGGCTTGCGCTGACGATGGGGCTGTAGGGCTGGCAAGAGCGGCCACGGCGTCGAATGACGAGGCGCGGCTGCGGCGTTGCCCACGCGGCGTGTGGTTTAATCGGCGGCTCATGCTGCGACCGCGCGGGCAGAATGGCCCGGCACCGCGCGAATCCTTGATCGCCCCGCCTGCCGTCTTGACGCATCCGGGGCTTCCATGCACGAAGAGCACCCTGTCCCCGCCGTGACGAGGACCTGCCATGACCGAGCGCATCCCAGGCTTTTCGACGTTGGCGATCCACGCCGGCGCCCAGCCCGATCCCACGACCGGCGCGCGCGCGACGCCGATCTACCAGACCACCTCCTTCGTGTTCGAGGACGTCGATCATGCGGCCTCGCTGTTCGGGTTGCAGGCCTTCGGCAACATCTATACCCGCATCGGCAACCCGACCACGGCGGTGCTGGAGGAACGGGTGGCGGCGCTCGAGGGCGGCACTGCCGGGCTCGCGGTCGCCTCCGGTCATGCCGCCCAGGTCATCGTGATGCACTGCCTGATGCAGCCGGGCGAGGAGTTCGTCGCCTCCAAGAAGCTCTATGGCGGCTCGATCAACCAGTTCAATCATGCGTTCAAGAATTTCGGCTGGAACGTGGTGTGGGCCGACCCCGATGATATCGGGACTTTCGAGCGCGCCGTAACGCCCAAGACCAAGGCGATCTTCATCGAGTCGATCGCCAATCCGGGCGGGGTCATCACCGACATCGAGGCGATCGCCGCGGTGGCGAAGCGCGCCGGCGTTCCGCTCATCGTCGACAACACGCTCGCCACGCCCTACCTGTGCAAACCGATCGGCCACGGCGCCGACATCGTGGTGCATTCGCTGACCAAATTCCTCGGCGGCCATGGCAACTCCATGGGCGGGCTGATCGTGGACGCCGGCACCTTCAACTGGTCGCGCGAGGGACGCTATCCGATGCTCTCGCAGCCGCGGCCTGAATACCATGGCATCGTCATGCACGAGACCTTCGGCAATTTCGCCTTTGCGATCGCGTGCCGGACGCTGGCGTTGCGCGACATCGGTCCGGCGATCTCCCCGTTCAACTCCTTTCTCATCCTGATGGGGATCGAGACCTTGCCGCTGCGCATGCAGCGTCACTGCGACAACGCCATGGCGGTCACCGATTGGCTCGCCCGCCACCCCAAGATCGCCTGGGTGAGCTACCCGGGGCTTGCCGGCGACAAGTATCACGGCCTGGCCCGCAAATACGTGCCCAAGGGTGCCGGTGCGGTCTTCACCTTCGGCCTGAAGGGCGGCTACGACGCCGGCGTCAAGCTCGTCTCCAGTGTCAAGTTGTTCTCGCATCTGGCCAATATCGGCGACACCCGTTCGCTGATCATTCATCCGGCCTCGACCACCCATCGGCAGCTCACCGACGCCCAGAAGGTCCAGGCCGGCGCCGGCCCCGACGTGGTGCGTCTTTCGATCGGGCTGGAGGACAAGGACGACATCATCGCCGACCTCGAGCAGGCGCTCGCGGAGGCGTGAAGGGTTTCGATCCGGAATGATCGCAGCCGGTTTGGCCTCTCAGCCGGGCGCCGCTGCACCGAGCCGGTCGGCCGGACCGGCACGTTCCGCAACGCCGACGCCTTCCGGGGCGGCCATGCGCTGCGCATGCAGCACCGCGATGGTGAGCACGATCATGGCCATGCCCTGATGCATGAGGGCGAGCCAGAGCGGCGCCTGCGCGAGCAATGTCAGAATGCCGAGCGCGGCCTGCAACGTGATGGCACAGGCGAGCGCCAGCGCGCCCCGGTGCGCCGCTCCCCGCGGCATCGCCCGTGTCACGTCGACGGCGTGCCAGATTGCGGTTCCCATGAGCGCATAAGCCACCAGCCGATGATCGAATTGCACGGTCAGCGGGTTCTCGAAGAAATTCCGCCACCACGGCGCATTGAACAACAATTGCGACGCCGCGGGCACCAGCCGACCATCGATCAGCGGCCAGGTGTTGTAGATGAGACCGGCGCGCAGGCCCGCCACCAGCGCCCCCAGATAGATCTGCACCAGCACCAATGCGAGGAGGAGCTTTGCACCCAGCTGCAGCCGCCACGGCGCCGGCGCTCGAGGCCCGGGCGTGAGTCCCTGCGCGGTCCAGACCAACGCGATATAGATCAGGCCGGCGAGCGTCAGGTGAAAAGCCAGCCGGTATTGCGAGACCTCGACGCGCCCGGCGAGCCCTGATGCAACCATCCACCACCCGACCGCGCCCTGGAACGCGCCGAGACCGAAGATCATCCAGAGCCGCGCGCGCAATGGCCGCTCGACCCTGCCCTTCAGGAGGAACCAGAGAAACGGCAGCAGGAACGCGACCCCGATCAGGCGCCCCAGCATGCGATGCGTCCATTCCCACCAGAATATAGTCTTGAACGCGGGAAGGCTCATGCCCGGGTTGAGCGACTGGTATTGCGGAATGGCTTTGTACTTGTCGAATTGGGCCTCCCATTGCGCCTCGCTCAGGGGCGGCAAGGCGCCGGCGACCGGCTGCCATTCCGTGATCGAGAGGCCGGATTCGGTGAGCCGCGTGGCGCCGCCGACCGCCACCATGGCAAACACCAGGGCCGCCACCGCTAGCAGCCATATCCTGATGGCTCTGCGGTTGCGGTCGATGGTGTCGATGGGCACGCTGGTCATGCGGAAATCAGAGGTGGTGGATCACGGTCCTTGCCGGAAACGGTGCGGACCATATAGTCGTGCGCCTGCGGTCGCAATCGAGCCCCCAACAGCCCAGCCATGCCCGTCCGGATCCGCAAGCTCATCGGCGCGTTCGCCCTCATCGCCCTGGTGGTGGTGTGGGCGCTCATCGCCATGGCGGTGGCGCAGCTTCCGGTGGTGAAGGCCAACGGTCTCCTGGAGGCGATCTATTATGTGCTCGCCGGCCTGGGCTGGGTCCTGCCCGCCATGCCGCTCATTCGCTGGATGTCGCGCGGTGAGAGGCGCCGAATAGGCGAAGGCCCGCTCGGCTAGCGCGTCCGGCTGCTATGCCGCATCGACCCGGCGGAAGCCGTTCCAGATTGCGGTCGCGGCGCCGGAGAGCAGCACGCGCACGTAGCGCGATTGCTGGTGCTCGCCGTTGAGCGATATGCGGGGCAGTGCCATCAGATGCTGGCTGTGCTCGGGGAACAAGACGCCGGGCCGGGTCGTGACCGCGGTCTTGAAGCCGAGCTCGGCGGCGATGCGGAACTCGCGCGGGCCGGCCGAGGTCGGATCTCCCACCGGATAGCTCAAGTGATCCGGTCGCACGCCGAGCGAGGCCTCGATCACCGAGCGGCTCATCGCCATCTCGGCGCGCGCCTGCCGCTCCGGCGTCTTCGCCAGCATGACGTGGTTGACCGTGTGCGCCCCGATGGTGACCAGGGGATCCGCGGCCAGCCGGCCGAGATCCTCCCAGTCCATGCACAGCTCCTCGCAGAAGGCCGCGATGTCGACCTGGTAGCGCACCGACAGATCCCGCACCACCCGGCGCAGCTCGTCCTCGGTGCGGAAGTTGCGCACCCATTTGTAGAGCTGATCGTAGACGTGCTGCTTCTCCTCGAGCGTGGCGCATTCGAAGCCGCGTTCCTGGTCGTCGATCAGGAGGACAATCCGGCTGTTGCGCGCCACTACTGCCTCGATGGCGAGCCACCACAGCTCCCCGATCCGGTCCGGAAAGCTGGTCGGGATGTACACCGCGAACGGAACCTCATGGGCCTTGAGGATCGGGTAGGCGAACTGCAGCGTGTCGCGATAGCCGTCGTCGATGGTCACGCAGACGAAGCGCCGCTTGAAATCCCCCTCGACCAGGCGGCGGTGCATCTCGTCGAGGCTGATGAGGTCGAGCTGCCGGCGCCGCAGGCCGCGCACCGCCTGCTCGAGAAAGCGCGGCGTGACCTCCAGGAGCTGGTTGGGCTGGAACCGGTCCGCGCGCGCCGGGCGGACGTGATGGAGCGTCACAATGGCGCCGATTCCGCCGACAAACGGCTGCATCAGGGCATGGGCGCCGCTGAAATAGAGCGTCTCAAGCCCGGCCCGAATGACGTTTTTCTTCAACCCGCTCAATGGTCTGGTCCCATTTGGGGACGACTATCCCAACTCTTTGTTGATAATTCTTTGCCAAGGTCTGCGAGGAGCGCACGGCTCTAGGCTGAAACAGGGGCGTCGGGGCTCGGTCGGGCCGCGCAAGTTTGCATGAGCATCGCCGTCAACTATCACGCCGGTCAAGAGAATATCGCTTCCGCCTGCCGGCCGAGCGCCGGCCGGATCGCGCGGGTGGAGGTATTCGACGACATGGCGGCCGCCGAGCCGTTCTGGCGCGCGCTCGAAGCGGACGATGCCTGGGCCACGCCCTATCAGCGCTTCGATCTGCTGGCCGCCTGGCAGCGTCAAGTCGGCGCCCGCAAGGGGATTGTTCCATTCATCGTCACCGGCTTCGATAGCGCCGGGCGGCCGCTCTTCCTGTGGCCGTTCGGCCGCAAGCAGATGGGGCCGCTCGCCATCGCGGGCTTCCTCGGCTCCAAGCATGCAAGCTTCAATCTCGGGCTATGGCGTCGCGATCTGGTGCCCGCGCTCGGCGCCGGCGAGATCCGCGATCTGGTTGCGCGCAGTGCCGCCGGCAGCGACCCGGTCGACCTGCTCGCCCTCTACAGCCAGCCGCTCGGCTGGGCCGGCCTCGCCAATCCGTTCGCGCTGTTGCCGCGGCAATTGTCGGCCGATGATGGCTCCTGTCTCCACTTGAAGCCCGGCGCCGGGATCGAGGCGGCCGTGAGCGCCGGCATGCGGTCGCGGCTGCGAGACAAGGAACGCAAGCTCAAGAAGCTTGCCGGCTATGGCTATGTTCAGGCGACCGGCGCGGCCGACATCGACCGGCTGCTCGATGCCTTCTTCACGCTCAAGGCCGCGCATATGCGCTCGCAAGGGCTGACCAATGTGTTTGCGGAACCCGGCGTGGCGCAGTTCGTGCGCGAGGCCAGCCACATCAAGCTCCCTGACGGCCGGCCACTGATCGAGCTGCACGCGCTCGAGGGAGATGGCGAGGTGCTGGCGCTCTACGGCGCCGTGGTCGATTCCTATCGCTTCTCGGCGATGTTCAACACCTATACGCTGAGCCAGCATGCCCGCCACAGCCCCGGACTTATCCTGCTGCAGCACATGATCGGCGCGTGCGCGCAACGCGGCGCACGCAGTTTCGACATCGGGGTCGGCCGCGCTCATTACAAATCCTTCTTCTGCAAGGAGCCGGAGCCGTTGTTCGACAATTTTCTGGCGCTCACGCCCCGCGGACGCTTGGCCGCTCCCGCCTTCCGCGCCGCCTTTGCGGCCAAGCGGATGATCAAGTCCAAGCCCGCGCTCTGGTCGGCGGTCCAGTTCCTGCGCCGCTTCCGGGCGGGATAGCGTACGACGCGACGGCATGAGGTCGTCCCTGCGAAAGCAGGGACCCATACGCTGTGTCCTCTCGATGTGCTGCGGAATATGGGTCCCGGCTCTTCGGCCGGGACGACAGGGACTACGCCGCTGCTTGCGCCCTGCCCGCTTCCGCCGGCACCGTTGGGCCGCTCGCAAGCGGGTTCACCTCGGCAAAGCCTGCATGCAGCAGCTTCTCGCGCGCCTCGATCGCGGCCAGGTCGTCGACCTCGCCCGCAATCAGCACCGCACGCGGGGCAAATTGTGCGAACCGCTCGGCATCGATCTCCGGCAGCGCGCCGGCGTCGATCACGAGATGATCGTAGCTGCGCGCCAGCGCCTCGAGCGTAATCGCCAGGCGCTGCGAGGCGATGATCGCCTCCGCATCCGCCAGGGCGCGCCCGGCCATGACCAGATGGACGCGTGAATGGCGGTCGCGGGTGATGATCTCGCCATAGGTGGCGGTGCCGCGGATCAGCTCGGTGATCCCGGGCGCCGCGGGATCGGCGGCGATCACCGAAAGATCGGGACTCCCGAGCGCCAGGTCGACCAGCACGACCCGCCGTTGGCGGGAGAGGCTGCGGGCAAGCGTGATCGCCGTGACGGTGGTGCCGATGTTGCGCGCCGCGCCCACGACCGCGACACGCCGTCCCGCCTCCCCGGCCGCCGCAATCTCCCGCCCGAGCGCTTCGATCAGCTCGAGCGGCACGCCGGTGACAGTGGGCAGCGCTGCAGCGGGCTCCTCCGCAGCGGCCTCTTCCGCGCTGGGCTGCTCCGCCGCAACAGCGCGATCAGGTTTCCGGCCACGGCCGGCCGGTGCCGGACCGGCTGCGACCGGCGCGTAGCCCTTGGTTTGCATCGGCATGGCGGCGAGCAATTCGCTGGTCAGCGCAAAGCCGACCGAGAGCGCCAGCACGCCCAGCGCCGCCACCAGCACGGTGGGCACGGTCTTGGGCCATGACGGCGTGTTCGAGACGG